>JAHECL010000089.1:0-3570 GCA_024641745.1 Gemmatimonadota bacterium
GACGATGCCGAGCCGCATCCGCTCGTGAATCAGCCGGTCGAGACCCAGCGGACTGTGTGGTGCAGGACGCCCGGCGGGAGGCGCCACGCCGGCTGCCTTCGCCAGTTCCACACGCTTCCGCGCTCGTCCCTGACTAGCCACCGTGCCTCCGCGCGATGTACCAGCCAAACGCGACCTGGACGCCACCAAACCCTGCTGCCATGCCGGCATTGCCCCAGGCGGGCCAGAGCAGGACCGCCGCCCCGATCGCCATCAGGAGGACCCCCATGGCAGGAACGGCCCGGACCGAGAAGGTCCCCCCGGCGACGACCGCCGTCCCGTACAGCAGGAGCCACATCCCGGGGAGCAGCTGCACCTGCCCGCTGCTCCAGAGTGCCGCGGTCAGCAGCGCCCCGGCCAGGACCGGAGGCGCGAAACTGAGGAGAAACTGCCGTGCGGGGCGGCTGAGGGCGGTTCCCTGCATGCGCAGGGACTTCCGGCCGAGCGACCAGGCGCCGATCAGGAACGCCACGGCGGCGTCGGCGAGCCAGACCGCGAGCCAGTCCCTGGCACTGGAGGTCCCTGCGGCGAGAAAGGCTGCGAGGAGCGCCGTGCATCCCATGGCGACCCCGCCCCAGCCCGGCACGCCGGTGAAGGCGGTCGCCCGTTCCATCGTGGTCCGGATGAACGAGAGGTTGTCCCTGGCCCGGTCGCTGAGGTCGGAGGTGCCCTGTGGAGCAGGAGGCAGAGGTGTCATGGGGGTCGAAGTTACACCAGAGGTGAAATACTGTCAAGTACTTTGTGTTACAAAGTTATGATTCATTGTGCACCGCCTCTCCTCTTGCTCGTCCTTGATTTGTCGTACTCCGGAGACTGGCGCGACCCGCACCCGGAGGCGACATTGTCCCATCCCCAGTCCACGTTCATGTCAGGACCGCAATGGGCATCCGGCGTCTCCTGTTCTGCGCAACCGTCGCCTTCCTCGGTTGCAGCCACGAACAACCCTTCGAGACCCCCGCCCAGGGGAGCGACCGGCCGTTCCTCCCAGGCACCCCTGCCCGGCTCACGCTGAACCCGGGAACCGACCTGCACCCGGCATGGACCGCTGACGGGGGGTCGCTGTTGTACGCCTGGCAGCAGTCCGGCACACCGGTGATCGACCGATGCATTGGCGTGATGGCCCCGACCGGTGGCACGCGCAGCGCCTCGATCTGCAATCCCGATCCTGCCTCAGCCGATTCCGCCGACCTCTTTGACCTGCCCGCCGCGTCCGCCGGGGGCCGCCTGCTGTATGTCCGCTCCTCCTCCCGCCCCGGCGCCCTTCCGCCGGCCAGCTCCGGAATCTTCGTCGGGACCCTCGCCGACCCGCTCGCCGCCGGCCGAGTGCTGACGCTCCCCTACACCGTACCCGGCGGGAACACGCACGGCGGCATTTCCAGCCCCCACTGGGTGAACGAGAACCGCCTCCTCTACGTCGCGACCGCGGTCGTCTACGGGGCGATGTGCGCCCAGTGTCCCCTCGACACCCTGGTGACCGGACTCGAAATCGTCGACTTGAACCTCAGCGGGCCGCAGCCCGTAGTGGCGATCATTCCCGGGACGTCCGGCGCCACCTCCGCCGCCCTTTCCTCCGGTGCGGACACCCTCTACTACACCCTCGAGGCCGACTCGATCGTCTACCGCCGCGCCCTCGCCAGCGGACAGGTGAGCGTGGCGCACAATTTCGGCGCGCGCGGAATCGCACGAGACGTCACCGTCCTCGGCGATCGCCTGGTGGCGGTCGTCGGCGGAATCGTCCAGCCGCCCGGCGGGCCGGACGTGCCCGACGCCGGCCCGCTCATCTCGGTCGATCTTGGCACCGGAGCAGAGACTGCGCTCCCGACCGACGGCCTGCTCTTCTTCCGCAGACCCGCCTTCTCACCCTCCGGAAGCGGTAACACCCGGCTGGTGGCCGAGGGCTACACCGTGACGATCACCGTCATCCCGGGCACGCCGCCGACCGCCGATACGACAGTCAGCAAGCTCGCCGACCTCTACCTCTATACCGCTCCGTGACGCGGCAGGTGCTGGCGGGCCTCCTCCTGGTGGCCCTCGCTGCCCCGCTGCGCGCGCAGTCCAACGGCGCGATTGCCGGCGTCGTGAAGGACGGGCAGACCGGTACGCCCATCGCCAACGTGCTGGTCAGCACCGACGACGGCCGGCGCGGTTCGGTCACGGACTCGGCCGGACGCTACCGTATCCGCGAGGTCCGGGCGGGCCTCCACTCGGTGCAGGCCGCCCTCATCGGGTACCGGCCACAGCGGCGCGACAGCCTCCTCGTCCGGGCGGGTGGCACGCTCATCGTCGACTTCGCATTGCAGCAGTCGGCGGTGCAGGTCGAGACGATTTCCATCCAGGCCGCCGCCGACCCGACGCTCGACCCGCTCGCCACCGCCACCGAGCAGAAGGTGACCGGTGAGGAGATCCGTCGCCTGCCGGTGAGCTCGCTGGACGAGGCGATTGCGCTGTCCGCGGGGGCTGTCGGGCAGAGCTACCGCGGCGGCCGGCTCGGCCAGGAGTCGTTTGTCCTCGACGGGATGGGTGTCAAGAACCAGCTCGACGCCTCCAGCAATTCCCTCGGCGTCCGCGTCCCGACCAGCATGATCACGGAGGCCTCGCTCACGACCAACGCCTTCTCCGCCCGGTATGGACAGGCGCTGTCCGGGGTCGTGAACGTGGTCACCAGGGACGGCGGCACGGAGTGGCATGGCCTCGCCGCCTACGAGTCGGACCGCCTCTACACCGGGAACGCCGACTTCGGCCTCGACCGCCTCCTCCTGCAGGCCGACGGCCCCCTCTTCGCCGGCATCACCTTCATCGGCGTCCTCGACGCCACCGGCCGGCTCGACAATAGTCCGACCAGCGCCCCCGCCCCGACCGACACCCTCGATCCGCGATACGACGCCGTGGCCATGCTGCCGCACAACAGCGGCGAACAGCTGGACATCGGGGCCAAGCTCTCCATTCCGCTGGGCCGGACCCAGACGCTGCGGCTCTTCGGGCTCTACGGGGCCCAGCAGGGCCTGCTCTACGACCAGCTCTTCAAGTACGACCTCGGCTTCGCACCGGCGCAACGGATCACCGGCGGCCTGGTCACCGCCGACTACCAGTACGCCTCGGCGCCAGGGAGCGGCACGCCGCTCATCATCGACCTGCGCGCCGGCTGGTATGGGAAGGATTTCCACCGGGGGGAACTGCTGCAGCAACCCGACTACCAGTTCGGGGCCTTCACGGGACAGGCCTTCGAGTTCCGGGGGCAGGACATCGCCGAGCGGCTCGACACCACCGCGGCCCGCTCCGCCGTTCCCGGCTTTGCCAAGCCGACCTACAGCACCTCGACACCGTGGGGCGTGCCCGCCTTCTTCCTCGCCGGCGGCTCCCGCGGCGAGATCGCCTACAACAACTTCGAGGAACTCCGCACCCAGCTCGACGCCACCATCGGGCTCGGCCACAGCTCGGACCTCTTCGTCGGAGCCCAGTACCTCGCCCAGCAGGTCCAGACCTTCCAGCGCATCGACGCCTACGCCGATGTCGGCGGCGACGTGCCGCCTG
>JAHECL010000089.1:3580-9323 GCA_024641745.1 Gemmatimonadota bacterium
CACGCGCCGGGTCGGTCTACGCCGAGGGCCAGACCAAGCTGGCCGACCTGGCGTTCACCGGCGGGCTGCGGTACGACTTCTTCGATCCCGGCGCCGACCTCAACAACGACCAGCTCGGCCCGCAGAGTTCGCTGAACCCCCGATTTGCCGTCTCCACAATCCTCAAGGGCGCCACACTCGTGGCGAGCTTCGGCAAGTTCAGCATGCCGCCGGACCTGCAGTTCCTCGTGGACGCCACCTTCGATGATTCCACGCGGACCGGCCGGTACCGCCGGGGCAACCCGAACCTCGGCTTCGAGTCGTCCACCCAGTACGAATTCAGCCTCCGCCTCCGCCCCCAGGCGACGACCTCGCTGCGGCTCGGCGCCTACTACAAGCGCCTCGACGGCCTGGTCTCTTCGGTGCCCCTCGGGGTCGATCCGGACAGCTCGATCTTCGCCAACTCCGACTATGGCAGCATCACCGGCTTCGAGATCCTCGCCACACGCGCCATCGTCCACGGCTGGGGACTCCAGGTCTCCTACGTGCTCCAGCGCGCGACGGCGACCTCCACCAACGCCTTTCTCCGGCTCCAGCTGCCCTCGATCGACCCGGTCAGCGGCGACACGGTCTACCCCGAACGGGTCGAGTACCCGCTCGACTACGACCAGCGTCACGCCCTCACCGCCGTCTTCCAGTCGGTGGTCAACCCCGGTGGCGGCCCCACGCTCCTGGGTGGCCATCCCCTGGGCTCGCTCGAGACCGCCGCGATCGTGCGCTTCGCCTCGGGACTGCCCTTCACCCAGACCAACGCTGCCGGCGACACGCTCGTCAGCAGCGTCAATGGGCTGCGGCTGCCGTCCTACACCTCGCTCGACCTCCTCATCCGGAAGCCGATCCCGCTCGGAAGCACCCTCGCGAGCATCTACCTCGACATCCGCAACTTCTTCAACACCTCGACCATCGAATCGGTCCGTCGGGACACAGGAACGCCGACGCTCGATGCGGGGTCGATCGAAGCGCAGGCCCAGGCCGCCTACGAGGCGCATCCGGAGTCGATTCCCTACGAGTCGCCCGGCTACCGCGCCTGGGCCGACCTGGACGCAAACGGCCTCCTGCAGGGGGAGGCCGAGCTGCTGCCGCTCTATCGTCGCGCGGCGCAGGACTACAACACGCCGGTGTTCTCGTATGGATCGCCGCGCACGTTCAGGCTCGGCCTCGAATTGCAGTTCTAGGGTGCGGCCACCGGGTCGGTCGGCCCACCCCGCAGCCTCGCCTCCTTCTCCGCCCGATCTTCCGCCTCCTCCACCCGCTGCCACCGGAAGAACACCACCGCCATCGCGAGCCAGATGATCGGATCGGCCACCGCCTTCATCAGGAGCCCTGCCGCCTGCTGGTCGCTGATGGCCGAGATGTTGTAGACCCGCGGCGCCAGTTCATAGAGGGCGTACACCGGATAGTCGGCATAGGTGAGAAAGGCGGCCGGCACGATCGGGACCAGGGTGCAGAGGAAGAGGTAGCCGATCTTCCAGGGGTACGACACCCGGCTGATCGAGGGGTTCGGCGCCAGGATCGGCCACCACATGACCAGCCCGCCGATCAGCCACGCCAGGTCCACCGTGAAGGAGCCCCACTGCGTCCGGCGAAAGCCGTCCACCACCGGCGGAAGGTGGGACGCAAGAAGAATGGCATCGGTGACGAGGAGCGCCACGAACGGACGGGCCAGGATCCGCAGCAGCCGGCCCGCCTTCGATTGCGCAGGGGCGGCGAGCGGAAGCCACGCTGGCACACCGAGCAGCAGGAACGGCGGCACGACGAGGGTGTAGAGGATCCACTGCGCGGTGTGGACGCTGAGGAGATACCCCGCCCCGAGGGCACCCACCGGCCAGTCGGTGGACAGCCAGAGCAACACCAGCCCGAGCGTGAACCACGCCACCTGCGCCGGCGGGACCGGCCGCCCTCCGGGCGGCGCATGCACCGGGGCGAGCCGCCGGACCAGCAGGGTGAATCCCCCGGCGACGGCGAGGACGAACAACCAGACGCCCGGGTAGGCCTGCCAGGTCCAGCTCCACGCCACGTCGCGGGCGGCGCACCACCACGTCACGACGTCTCCTTCACGGTTCCGTTCCGTACGCGAGCACTGGTGCCCGCACAGCGAGGGCGCCGGCGCGGGCGAAGCGTACCGTCAGGTCCAGCGTGTCTCCCGCGACCGGTGGACGCGCCATCCCCTCGATCATCACGTGGAATCCGCCCGGGGCCAGCACGACCGTGTTCCCCGCCGGAACGGGAAGCGGCCCGACATGTCGCATCTCGACGCGGTCGCCGACGGCGACCTGCTCATGGATCATCGCGACGAGTGCCCCGCTCACCTCCACGCCAACGATGGTGTCCGGCGCGGTGCCGCTGTTCGTCACGGTGAGGTAGACGGCGCCGACGTCTCCGAGCACCGGCTCGAAGGCGTAGGCGTCGCCAACCTGGATCGGGGGGCCCGTGGGGGCGCAGGCCGAGAGGACAACCAGGAAGAGGAGTCGGCGGGTCACGGCTGGCCTGGATACGCCACGAGGCGGGGAATCTCCTGCGCCCATTCCGACTGCCGCGTGCCGAACGGCAGGGCGAATCGGGCAAGCCCGTCCTTCGTGAACGCGATGACATGGGCGGAGTGGCCCACGAAATACGCCTCGCCCTCGGCGGCCTCACGATACGCCGGCGGCAGCCGCATCGCGACCTGGGCCGAATCCACTTCGGCCTGCGTCCCCGTCAGCCCGATGAAGCCGCGGTCGAAGTGGTCGAGCCACTCGCGAAGTCGCGCCGGGGTATCGCGCTCCGGATCCACGGTGACAAACACGACCGCCACCTGGCGCACGATCTCATCGGGCAGCTTGTGCAGCGCCGCCGCGATGTTCGCCATGTGGACGGGGCAGATGTCGGGGCAGTTGGTGTATCCGAAGAAGAGGAGGGTCATCCTGCCCTCCGTGCCCTCACGGAAGGCGAATGCCTGCCCGTCGGTGTCGGTCAGGACGAAGTCCGGCTTCGGCCGGGGGTTGGGGAACTCGCGCGCGGCGGTCGCCCCGCCCGCTTCCGGTCTGCCCGCGGAGGGAGCTCGCCGTCCCTCGCACGCCGCAAGGACGATCACCAGGGGGAGAACCAGCCAACGGGACAGTCGCGAGGTGTGCATCAGGGAAATCTATCACGGCAGGGGGTCGAGGGAGATCAGCTGATCCGGTGCCGGCGGAAGAAGGCCCACAGCGCCTCGGCGCCGTCGAGGCGGCGGCTGGCCGGCCCCGCAATCCACGGCGGGAGGAGCCGCGGCCCCCCGGGCCAGTGATGCCCGAGGTCTCCCACCACCACGCATCGCACCTCCCCGCCGTCCGGACATCCCGCCGCCGTCCATTCGCGAACCCCGTCCACGTCACGCGCCCGGGGATCTCCGGTACAGCCATTGAATCGCCGCCAGCGATGGAACGACTCGAGCACCGCGGGATGGTGCTCACTCGTGCCCCAGGGCGTGGTCACCTCCCCACCCTCCGGCGGATTCAGCGGGTCGAGGGCGCCGAAGATCATCAGCGCCGGCACCGGTCGCGTCGCGACTCCCGGCGTCACCCAGCAGTGGCCCGCCACCGGTCCGATGGCCGCGATCCGGGAACCGAGCGCCGCGCCGGCCCGGAACGTCATCGCGGCGCCGTTCGAGAAGCCGGCCAGGTAGATCCGCGCCGGGTCGGCGCCGTGCGCCTCGACCAGCCGATCGATCAGCGCAGCGATGAACGCCACATCGTCCACCCCGGTGCGGGCGGTGTGCCCGCGCCCTGAGCCGTCGTTCCAGGCCTGCGGATTCTGCAGGAACGTCGCGGGAGCGCTCTCATCACGGCGCGTCCCCTCGGGATACGCCAGCAGGAGTCCCTCGCGATCCGCCACTTCCGCCCAGCCGGTGTTCTCCAGCGCCAGGGTCGCCGTACCGCCGGCACCGTGGACGAGCATGACCGTGGCGCACGGCCGCCCGTCTCCCGGTGCCCCCGGCACGCGGAGCAGGGCACGGCGCGGCCCGCCGGGAGTGCCGATCGTCAGTGGAACGACCGAACTCATGCGTGACCCGGTGGCGCGGTCTCCCGCATCCCCACATACTTCGGCCTACCCCTCCCATCGGAGTCCTGATCCATGTCCCTGCTCCTTCTCCTCGGCCTCGGCCTGGCCGCCGGCGTGCTCTCCGGCCTCTTCGGCATCGGCGGCGGCGTCGTGATCGTGGCAACGCTGGTTTTGGGCTTCCGCATGCCGATCCTCCAGGCCACCGGGACCTCGCTCGGGGCGCTGCTGCTCCCCGTCGGTCTCCTCGGGGCCATGGAATACCACCGGCGGGGCCTGCTCGACGTGAAAGCCTCGGCACTCATCGCCCTGGGGCTCTTCCTCGGCGTCTGGTTCGGGGCGAAGCTCGCCATCAGCACTCCGCCCGCCACGCTGCAGCGCCTGTTCAGCGTCTTCCTGATCGTGCTGGCCGTCCGGATGTGGATCGGCGCGGGACGCTGAGCGCCCCGCGCCGATCGCGGTACCCTGGTGAGCCGGCCTGGCTCAGTCGGCCCGGGCCATCATCCGCTTGATCGGCAGCACCAGCGCGAACATCACCAGGCCGGAGACGATCGCGAAACCGGCCACCGCGCTGAACACCTGCGGCAGGGTAAACTTGGCGTAGAAGCCCAGCACGCCGCCCGCGATCAGGTTGCCGATCGACGCCGCGAGGAACCAGACCCCCATCATCATCCCCTTGACCCGGTCCGGCGCGAGCCGCGTCATGGAGCTCAGGCCCACGGGGCTCAGGCTCAGCTCGCCGATCGTGTGCAGGAGATAGGTGGCCACCAGCCACCAGGGGCTCACGAGCACGCCGTTCGCGGACGCCTTCGCCGCCGCCACCATCACCACGAACCCCAGCCCGACCGACACCAGGCCAAAGGCGAATTTGGCCGGGCTCGAGGGATCGTGCTTGCCCAGGGCCAGCCAGATCCAGGCGAAGATGGGCGCGAAGATGATGATCAGGAGGGCGTTGACCGACTGGAACCAGCTCGAGGGGAAGGTGAGCCCGAACACGCTGTTGCGCGTGTTGTCCAGCGCGAAGAGGTTGAGGCTGGTGGCGGCCTGCTCGAACGCGGACCAGAAGATGGCGGCGCCGACGAACAGCACCACGATGACGATCAGCCGCTTCCGCTCCTCCTTCGTCCAGACGTTGCCGGCGAAGAGCCAGATGAAGAAGGCGACGACGAGCACCAGGTAGACCCACTTGAATCCGTCGGTGATGGTCTCGACGCTCACCATGCCCCGCTGAACCATGAGGGTCATGCCCGCCATCACCGCCAGCAGGCCGACGAACCCGGCGCCGAGCTGACGCCGCGCGGAGCGGCCTTCGTCGGACTGCGGCGGCACGCTCGGGTGGATGCCCGCGTCACCGAAGTGCTTCCAGCCGAGCCGGTACTGGATGACGCCGAAGAACATGCCGATGGCGCCGACGCCGAAGCCCCAGTTCCAGGAGGTCGAGGGGTTGAGCCCCATCCCCTCGAGGACGCCCTTGAACCAGGGGCTCTGCGCGAGCCCGCCTACGATCAGCGGCGCGATGAACGCACCGAGATTGATGCCCATGTAGAAGATCGAGAAGCCGGCATCCCGGCGCTGGTCTTCCTTGCCGTACAGCTCGCCGACGATGGCGCTGACATTCGGTTTCAGCAGGCCGGTGCCCAGGATGATGAGGGCCAGGCCGAGGTAGAAGAGCTTCGCGCCCGGCACC
>JAHECL010000225.1 GCA_024641745.1 Gemmatimonadota bacterium
CCGAGGCCTGTGCCGCCCGTGATCGCTTCGCCGCCTGGATCGCGGTCGAGTTGGGCGTCCCCGCCTTCTGCTACGGCGAGGCCGACGACGCCCCGACCCTGCCCGAGGTCCGCCGGCGGGCGTTCGTCGACCTGGCCCCGGACGAAGGACCGCCGAGGCCCCACCCGACGGCCGGAGCCGTGGCGGTCGGGTGTCGGCCGCCCCTGGTCGCCTACAACCTCTGGCTCGCGGAACCGGACCTGGACCGGGCCCGGCAGGTCGCCTCGGCGGTGCGGGGCGACGGGATCCGGGCCCTCGGGCTGGCGGTCGGCGACCGGGTGCAGGTCTCGATGAACCTGGTCCAACCGTTTCGTGTCGGCCCCGCCGACGCCTACGACCGGGTCGCGGCGGAGGTGGTGCCGGCCGGCGCCGAACTGGTGGGCCTCGTCCCCCGCCAGGTCCTGGAGGCGGTGGACCCGCAGCGGTGGGAAGAACTGGATCTGGCCCCGGAACGGACCATCGAGGCCCGCCTCGGACGCTGACCTCCTCGGGGGGAGATGACCGACGGATTCCGTCAGGTACTTCCTCCAGATCGCGTGGATCCAGGGGAAGAGGGACAGGCGGGTGAGGGCCCCTCAGGCGGTGTGGACGGTCACCGCGGCGGCCTCGCGGGCGATGGCCCGCTGGCGACGGATCCGACGACGCTCGCGCTCACTCATCCCGCCCCAGATGCCGAACTTCTCGCCGTTGGTGAGGGCGTACTCGAGGCAGTCGTCCCGCACGACGCAGCCCCGACAGACCTCCTTGGCCTCGCGGGTGGAGGCCCCCCGCTCGGGGAAGAAGAGGTCCGGATCGACGCCCAGGCAGTTGGCGTATTCCTGCCAGGTCAGGTCCTCGGTGTCATCGAAGATCGATCTCATTGGTGTGCCTCCTTGTTGGCGCACCGCCCGTTGCTTCCCCAAGCGACTGGTGCCCTTCGCGGTGGAGAGATCCACCCGTCCGGGACACCGCTGTAATTACACTCGTGTCATCATTCCACCGCTGACCCCCCGGGCGCAAGGGCGCGACGGGGAAATCTGTGCTTTTCCGGTGGATGTGATCGTCGGGCACCCGCGCCCGGCGAGGGCTCAGGCCGAGCGTCGACCGCCCGTGGCACCCCGGACCATGGCCCGCTTCTGCTCCATGAAGTCGACCAGGACGTAGTCCCCCAGCGTCTCGGGGGTGGTGAAGAACGCCCGCCCCTGGTTGAACCGGGTCAGTCGCTCGACGAACTCCTTCAGGTGCCCGTTCGGATCGAGCATGAAGGTGTTGATGCGGATGTTCTCCTTCGTGGCCCGGGCGACCTCGCGCATCGTGGCCTCGACGGTCTCGCGGACAGGCGGGTAGTTGAAGTAGACCTCGCCGCTGGGCAGGTTGTGGGCTGTCGGCTCGCCGTCAGTGATCATGATGATCTGCTTGGTCCCCGACTGTCGGGCCAGCATCCGGCGACTGAGCTGGAACCCGTGTTGCATGTTCGTGCCGTACTCGTAGTCCCAGGACACCTCGGGGAGCTGGTCGGGTGTCAGGGCCCGGGCCACGCTGCTGAAGCCCACGATGCCGAGGAAGTCGCGGGGGAAGCGGCTGGAGATGAGCGAGTGCAGCGCCATCGCCACCTTCTTGGCCGGCAGGAAGTTGCCCCGCATGGGCATCGACAGCGAGAGGTCCAGCATCAGCACGGTGCTGGACCGCACGAGGTGCTCGGTGCGCTCCACCTCGAAGTCCTCGGGGCTCAGGCGGACCGGCGTCCCCTGGCCCTGGCGGCTGACGGCATTGCGGACCGTGCGTTCGATGTGCAGGTTGAACGGGTCGCCGAACTCGTAGGGCTTGGTGTCGTAGGCCCGCTCGTGACCGGTGCCCACCACCTCGACCTGGTGGCCGCCCATCTTGTCCACCGAGAGGCGCTTGAAGAGCTCGGCCAGGGCGTTCTGGCCGATGCGACGCATGCCCTTGGCCGTCAGCTCGAAGCGGCCCTCCTTGTTCTCGATGAGACCGGCGTCCTCCAGGAGGCGGGCCAGCTCCGCCAGCTTCTCCAGGCTCTCCGCGGACTCCTCCCCCAGGTGCTCCTTGACCTTGTCGAGGTCGACCTCGGCCAACGCCCCGGGTGCGGTGGCGTTGCGCAGGAGGTTCTCGAGCTGGTCGAGGTCCCCGAGCTGCTCCATCATGGATGCCGCCTCGGCGAACCCGAGGGGGTCCTGACCGGAGAAGTCGTAGCGGCGGTTCCAGTTCATGTCGGGGAAGGCGGCCTGCAGGTTCTGGCCCAGCTGGTCGACCTGCCACTGCAGGTCCATGTCCTCGAGCAGTTGCTCCGAGAGGCTCTGCAGCTGGGCCCGTTGCTCGGGCGTCATCGAGTTGAGCATCGCCTGCATGGCGGCCATGCGCTGGGCCATCAGCTCCAACAGCTCGTCGAGGTTCCGGGGGTTCTCCGGGAAGAAGTCGCCGTGGAGCTCCATGAACCCGTCGAAGTCGGGCTCCTCGCCGTTGGCCCGCGCCTCGAGCATCTGGTTGAGCTCGGCGAGC
>JAHECL010000226.1 GCA_024641745.1 Gemmatimonadota bacterium
CGTGTGGCCAGGTCCCCGCCCGCCGTTTCCAGCGGGCCCTGGCGCGGGGGAAGTCGCGTCAGGAGCGTTGCGAGGAGCGGGAGGAGACCTCACCGCGCGGATCGCGCATCCATGGAGCCGGCCAAGGCCGGTCCCGGTTCAGATCCCGGGCAGCACCCCCTCGGTGAGGCCGGAGAACGCCTCTTCCTGCTCGGCCAGGTACCGGGCCCAGGCCTCGGCGTCCCAGATCTCCGCCGTGGGCCCCTTGCCCACGACCACGACGGCGCGGTCGAGGCCGGCGTACTCGCGCAGTGCTGCAGGCACCGTGATGCGACCCTGCCTGTCAGGGATCTCGTCCGATGCCCCGGAGAAGAGCACTCGCGCGTAGGCCTGCGCCTTCGGGTCCGAACGGGAGGCTTCGTTCAGGCGCTCGGCGTAGGCCGCGAACTCCGCCGCCGGCCAGACCACGATCGATCGATCCTGCCCCTTGGTGAGCACCAGGCCGCCCGCGAGGCCCTCGCGGAACTTCGCCGGCAGGACCAGGCGACCCTTGTCGTCGAGGCGCGGGGTGTGCGTCCCCAGGAATCCCTGAAACATCCGCCCCACCTCCCCAACTGGCCCCACTGACATCCCTGGTATCTCCAAGTGACGCCACTGTACTCCACTTTGCCCCACCGTCAACCACATCGCCCCTAGGAAACCGTGGGCTTCCTCCACTTGGTGACCGGCGGCCTGGAACGTCCGGGCGCGTCCGGCACGGCCTGTCCTGTGGGCGGGGACCCGGCGCTTACGCTGCGATCGTGACCTTCCCGTGCCGCACTCTCGCGGCCCTCGGCGCGGTGGCGCTGCTTGGCGTGTCCGCCTGCTCGTCCACGACGTCCGAACCCCCCGCCCCGACTCCCGCGCCACCCTCAGCCCTGCCGTCCCCCAGCCCCACGCCCACGCCCAGCCCGGCACCGACGCCCAGCCCGACACCCACGCCGAGCCCGACCCCCAGCTGGCTGTCGCCCCTGGACGGCATGCCGGGCAAGGGCGCCAAGCCGGTCCTCATCGTCAAGCTCGACAACACCCGGTTCGCACAGCCGCACGCAGGGCTGACCAAGGCGGATGTCGTCTACATCGAGGAGGTGGAGTACGGCATCACCCGACTTGCCGCCGTCTTCTCCAGCTCCGTGCCACGTCGGATCGGACCGGTGCGCTCGGCGCGGATCACCGACATCGACCTGCTGGCCCAGTACGACCGACCTGCGTTCGCCTACTCCGGAGCCCAGCGCAAGATGTACCCGTACCTCGACGGTGCGCGCTTCCTCGACGTCTCACCGCGCACCGGAGGGGCCGGCTACAGCCGCGACTACAACCGCCCCGCGCCGTACAACTACTACGTGGACGGCCATGTCGCGCAGTCCCGGGCGCCGAAGGCGAGCCTCGCGCATGACTTGGGTTTCGTCTTCGACGCCGCCCCTCCCGAGGGTGGCCGCGTCGCCACGAAGGCCGACATGGCGTGGAGCTACTCCTCGGCAGGATTCGACTACAAGCCGAAGCAGGGCCGGTACGCCGTGCGGCTGAACGGGCTCACGGCCGGGGCCGAGGAGAGCGCACGCGGCCAGACGGCCTCGACCGTCGTCATCCAGTACGTCAAGCAGACCGCCTCGAAGTTCTTCGACAAGGGCGGAGGCAACACGCCGCATGCGCAGACCATCGGGACGGGCAGGGCCGTCGTCCTGCGCGACGGACTTGCCTGGAACACGAGATGGAGCCGGCCCTCGGCCGAGGACGGGACCACCTTCACGCTGAAGGACGGCAGCGCCATGCCGTTCAAGCCGGGCCAGGTCTGGGTCGTGCTGCTCGACAAGGGTCGCAAGGCGACGGTGACGCCGCTCACCAAGCCGAAGCCGACCCCGACCGCCACCGCGACCACCCGGGGATGGCCTCGCCCGTCGAGCGGCACGCCCACCCCTGCCGCGCCGACCCCGACGTCATCGACGACACGCTCAGCCGGCTGACCGCCAGGCCTGCAGCAGTGCGGCGGCAGTCCTCTCCGGGTCCTGGGCGTTCGGGGAGTGCCCCAGCCCGGCCAGCTGGATGCCGTCCGTTCCGACAGACTGCGCCAGGCGGGCCTGGTCCTCCACCGGCCACGCATCGTCATGCTCGCCCCACATGACCGCTATCGACAGCCCCGCTGCCGAGGCGGCGAGCCGCTGCGTGGTGTCCGGGGTCCGCATGAGCATGACGGCGCACTCGCGCATGTGCACGGGGCTGTTCGCGTGCCATCGGCGCTCGAGGAAGGCGGCCACGTCCGGGGGCAGGGCCGCCCAGGAGCCCGGCTCGTCCATGTCGCGCATGATGCGCCAGATGGCGGCCAGGTCGTGCTGGTCGAGTGCCTCCACGAGATCCGGGAGCTCGCCCCAGCGCTCCGGCGGCAGCCCGCCGGGCCCTGAGCACAGCAGCACGAGCGATGCGGGCCTCAGGTGGCCGCCGGCGACGGCCTCCTGGGCGACGAGGCCGCCGAAGGAGTGCCCGAGCAGGTGCGGCGAATCCGGACGGGCGAATCGA
>JAHECL010000227.1:0-2131 GCA_024641745.1 Gemmatimonadota bacterium
CGCTGGCGAGGGCTTCAAGGTGATGGCATACACGAACGACGACCTGATCACGGCGCTGAGGCTCGAGGACGCCGGGTGCGTCGCGGTCATGCCGCTCGCGAGTCCCATCGGCAGCGGTCTGGGTGTGGTGAACCCCTACTTCATCCGCGAAATCAAGCGACGGCTCCAGGTGCCCGTGATCGTGGACGCCGGGGTGGGCACGGCCTCCGACGCGTGCGTGACCATGGAGCAGGGTGTCGATGGCGTGCTCATGAACACCGCACTGGCCGCGGCGGACGACCCGGTCCGCATGTCGCATGCGATGAAGCACGCAGTCGTCGCCGGCCGGCTGGCCTTCCTCGCCGGCAGGATGCCGTCGCGCGAGATCGCCGTGCCGTCTTCGCCGACCACCGGGATGCTCGACTGAGCCGGGTCGCCCCCAGCCGCGCGGCGGCGCTCGCCGTCCGACTCGAGACCGAGCGGGGCCGACGCCTCGACCGAGCCTTCGCCCAGGCGGCCTCGAAGCTGGAGGATCGCGACCGCGCATTCGCGCACGAATTGTCGTACGGGGTCACGCGCCTGCGGGGGCGGCTCGATCACCTCGTCGGGCCGCACGTCCGGCGCGGCATCGAAAGGGTCGAACCGACCCTGCTCGAGATTCTGCGCCTGGGCGCGTACCAGATCCTCTTCATGGGCGGCGTACCCGCATACGCGGCGGTCGCGGAGGCCGTGGACCAGGCGCGCGAGGCGGCCGGGCAGCGTTCGGCCGGCTTCGTGAACGCCGTGCTCCGCCGGGTGGCGGAGGCGGGGGACGGGCTCGATCGTTTCCCCGCCGAGGCCCGCGATCCGGCGGGCTTCCTCTCGACCTGGGGCTCCCATCCGCGCTGGCTGGTCGACCGCTGGCTCGCTCGCGAGGAGCCCGTCCGTGTGCGACGGCTCGTGGACGTGGACAACGCCCGTCCTTCGGTCTTCCTGGTTCCGCTGGAGGGTACGCCGGAGGAGGCCGAGCGCCGCCTGACGGCGGCCGGAATCGCGGCCGAAGTGGTCGGCTCGGGCACGCGCTGCGTTCGCCTCGGCGACGGAGTTTCGGTCGTCGCGGCGCTCCAGACGGCGGGGCCCTCCATCGCCCAGGACCCGGCGGCCAATCTCGTCTCGCTGTACGCGGATGTTCCATCGGGCACGATGGTTGCAGATCTTTGTGCGGCGCCAGGCGGAAAGGTCCTCGCCCTCCCCGCCCAAAGCCTGAGGATTCTCGCCGCTGACCGTTCGGAGTCGCGTATCCGCCTGCTCAGAGAAAACGCCCGCCGCACGGGTCGCCGACTGGCGTTCGCGGTTGCCGACGCCGGTTGTCCTCCCGTGCGTTCGGCGGATGTCGTGCTTCTCGATGTCCCGTGCACGGGGACGGGTACGCTCGCGCGCCATCCGGACGCCCGTTGGAGACTCCGACCGGAAGCGATCGAGGAGATGGCCCGTGTCCAGGAGCGCATGCTCCGGGCCGCGGCCGACGTGGTGGTCCCCGGCGGACTGCTCGTCTACTCCACCTGTTCGCTCGAGCCCGAGGAGAACGGCGAGCGGGTCCAGGCTTTTCTCGCCGCTCGCGCCGACTTCACGCTCGAGCCCACGGACGCGGTCCCGGCGGAGTACCTGAACGCCGACGGGTGCCTGTCCGTGACGCCGCAGGTACACGGCTTCGACGGCTCGTACGCCGCGCGCATGAGGAGAGCCGCATGAAGCTGGGCGACTCGATCGGCCGGAGCCGCCGCCAGCGAAAGCCGGTCGCGCCGGCGAGGGAGGCCGGGAGCGGAGACGACGGCGCGGGGGGAAGCGGCCGGACGTTTCTGGGGGGAAGGGGAGTGGGCACGCGCCTCGGGCTTCGCGGTGTACTACTCGCCGTCGCCAGCCTGTCGCTGGCCGGTTGGTTCGTGGGGTATGTCATTGCGACGCAGCTGCTATTCCCCGCACCGCCGCCGCCCACGGATCTCCTGGAGGTTCCCGATCTGCACGGGCTGGGCCTCGCGAGTGCGAACGAGCGGCTCGCGGGCGTCGGTCTCGATCTCGGAGCGATCGATTCGCTGCAGCACCCGTCGGTCGCCGCCGGAGTCGTGCTCGGGCAATCGCCCCTCCCGGGCCAGCTCGCGACGCCCCAGACGAA
>JAHECL010000227.1:2141-2529 GCA_024641745.1 Gemmatimonadota bacterium
GTGCTGGAGACGAGTGGCTTCGTCGTGAGCTTCGACACGGCCGAGTCGGAGGAGCCGCGTGGTCGGGTCATCGAGGTGTCTCCACCTCCCGACAGCGTGGTGGCGCTGCCCGCGCAGGTGCGTCTCGTGGTGAGCACAGGTCCGCCGGTGATCCCGATGCCGCTCGTGCTCGGTCTGGAGCAGGCGGAGGCGGAAGCGCTCCTGGATTCGCTGGGGCTCGTGGTGTCCGACGTGGAGGAGGTCTTCCGGTTCGGTCGGGACCAGGGGGTCGTGGTCGAACAGGAGCCCGCGGCGGATACGGAACTGCAGCGTGGAGGCGCCGTGAGGCTCAAGGTCGGCAGACGTGGCACGGGAGGGGAACAATGACCCTGCGCACCCGTAGCAATCC
>JAHECL010000228.1 GCA_024641745.1 Gemmatimonadota bacterium
CCTTCAAGCCGAGCCTCACGCCGGTCGCCGAGTCGAACCGCCACAGCTATGAGGTGAAGATCGGGAAGACGATCCTCGCCTGGGACGGGGAGCTGGTGGGACGGGACTCGACCGAGTCGGTGCAGTCGATGGAGGCGCAGCTGATCTTCCGCGGCAGCCGCGGCATCGAGTGGAACGGGACGTTCGCGGCCCAGACCCGGTGGATGCGGTATCTCCCCGGGACCTTCCGCGTCCAGGGGAAGGACGACCTGGCCAAGGCGCTGCAGGCTTCCCCGATCCGGATGTTCGGGCCGATGTACTGGGGCGGGGACGCCCGGGTGGACTTCACCCGGACCGTCCCCTCTGGCGGATCCGGCGGCGGGAGGTAGGTTAGCCGCTCCACTTCAGGGAGCGGCCCATGGCCACCATCGTCCACGAACGACTCGTCCTCGAACGCTACGGCGTCAACACCTACGCCAAGGTGTTCCTGCCGGCCGGCAGCCTCCCGATCGGCAAGAGCGTCCCGGTCACCATCAAGGTGGGCGGACGGCGGTTCAAGACCAGGGGCTGGAGCTTCAGCAGCGGGGCAGGGGTGACCCTTCCCGAGCGCCTGGTACGGGAGATGGGCCTGCAGGCGGGACAGGTGGTTGATCTCGAGCTGGTGGACTGACAGGCAGTTCTCCACAGGTCGAAAATACGCAGGCCCCGGCGGACCCCAGGATGGGGGCCTCCGGGGCCTTATTATGCAGCATTACCGCATGAAAGCACCCGAGTAGCGACACTGGCGCCATTTATTTTTCCACATCCGATGACAGTTGATAAGTGTTGTGGATAATAAACTTATGAAATCCACTTAAAGTGGATAGTTAAGTGTACCTCTAGTGCTTTGTCACTAAAGGGGTAAGAACACTCTTTCCACGCTTTCCACGCCCGAATTGGGGGAAATTTTACCCCTTCCACATGCACGTGGATAGTCAGCTTCGGGCCACCGATCGGGGTAGCCCCAGTGGCTGTTGGGAAGTGGAAATGATATATGCACATCCTCCCCAAATGGGGATTAGTCGGCCCGCCTGACCATATCGGCACTTTCCCGCCGACCTGCCCGAAATCCGGGCACCGGGGCGGATGTGGATAACCCGTGGTGGCTCCTTCGGCCAGGTTGGGATGCCCCTCCGGACCATGCCCGGCAGCGGCCTTCGGTCCGACCCGTCCCCCCCCGTCCCTCCGGCTCCCGTCTCCTGACGCCTGTTCTCCCTGCCTCCCCGTCCCCAAGGGCGTTAGAATCCACTAGCATCGCAGTCACCCCATTCCGCCAACCT
Source organism: Gemmatimonadota bacterium (assembly GCA_024641745.1). Taxonomy (GTDB): domain Bacteria; phylum Gemmatimonadota; class Gemmatimonadetes; order Gemmatimonadales; family GWC2-71-9; genus SPDF01. Next base: position 1,299 of record JAHECL010000228.1, read on the forward strand.
CCCGAGCGCCCCTGTGTCGAAGTCCGCCGTCCGCCGCACCAAGATCGTCGCCACCCTCGGTCCCGCCTGGTGTCATCCCGACCGCATGGTCCAGCTGCTCGATGCCGGGGTCAACGTGGTGCGGGTGAACGCCTCGCACGGGACCCCCCAGTTGCGGGGCCAGTGGATCCGGGATCTCCAGCGGGTCCGGAAGGGCCGTCGTGAGCCGGTGGCCATCCTGGTGGATCTCCACGGACCCCGGATCAGGGTCGGGCAGCTGCCGGAGCCCCGCGAACTGGTCTCCGGTCAGGAGGTCACCTTCGCCCCGGAGGCGGTGGCCACGGCGGCGGAACTCCCGACCACCTACGCCGACCTGGCCAGGGACATGCGCCCCGGCTCCAAGATCCTGCTCGATGACGGCCTCCTGACGGTCGAGGTCACCGGGATCCGGGGCGACCGGGTGGACGGGGTGGTGCGCTATGGCGGGCTCCTCCGGGCCAACAAGGGGATGAACCTCCCCGGCGTCGACGTGAGCGCGCCCGCGGTGACCGAGAAGGACCAGGAGGAGGTCGCGGCAGCGGTGGCGCTCGGCGTGGACTACATCGGCGTCTCGTTCGTGCGTCGGGCGGAGGAACTGATCCGGCTGCGGGAGATGATCCCGAAGGGGGTCCAGCTCGTCGCCAAGATCGAGAAGGACACCGCCCTCCTCCACCTCGACTCGATCCTGGACGCCGCCGATGCGCTGATGGTCGCCCGCGGCGACCTCGGTGTCGAGCTTCCGCTCGAGGAGGTGCCGCTGGTCCAGAAGCGGCTGATCCGGGAGGCGAACCGGCGGGGGAAGCCGGTGATCACCGCGACCCAGATGCTGGAGTCGATGGTGCACGCCCCCCGGCCCACGCGTGCCGAGGCCTCGGATGTGGCGAACGCCATCCTCGACGGGACCGATGCGGTGATGCTCTCCGCCGAGACGGCGGTCGGGGACTACGCCCTCGAGGCGGTGCAGGCGATGGACCGGATCGCCCGCGAGGTCGAGGGGCACCGCACCGGGCGCAGCGCCGCCTTCGACCTGGCCGTCGGCCGCCGCAGCGGCGCCAGCGACCGGTTCGCCGAGCGCGCGGCGCGGACGGAAGATGCCATCGCGGTGGCCGTCTGCGCGGCGTCCGAACTGCTCGACACCCGGGTGATCGTCTGCTTCACCTCGAGCGGGTTCACCGCCCGCACGGTGGCCTCGTTCCG
>JAHECL010000090.1 GCA_024641745.1 Gemmatimonadota bacterium
GGGGCGACGAGCGGGATATCATGGCCGGGGAGCAGCATGTTCCAGTACACCCAGCGGAAGGCGAGCTTGCCCCAGTGATTGAGGTGGGACTCCTCGAGCAGCCGGAGCGGGCCGACCAGCGGAAGGGGGAACCGGCCCGGCAGCGGCTCGACCTCGTAGTTGAAGTCGATCAGGAGCGCCTTGTGGAAGCCGGTCTCGATGAAGCAGTTGCTGTGGCCATCGAAGTCGGGTGCCAGCGGGCGCCCCTCGAGGAACCGGGCGATGTTCTCCTCCAGGATTTCGGCCTGGAAGTGCGCGACCGAACCGGCCTTCGAGGCGGGGACGTTGGTGGCATCGCCCAGGGCGAAGACGTTGGGCTTGACCTCCGCCTGCAGGGTGTGCGGGTCGGTGAGCACGAAGCCGAGGTCGTCTCCCAGGCCCGGGGAGCGGCCGACGTATTCGGCCCCGCCATGGAGGGGAATCGTCACCAGGAGATCGAAGGGGATCTCCCGCTCGTCGTAGGCGATCAGCCGCCCGGCGGCGCCGTCCACCTCGCCGGTGTTGAACTCAGGCTGCAACTCGATGTTCTTGCCCTTGAAGAGGTGCGCCAGCTCCCGGTTGCAGACCGGCTTGGTGAAGGCACCGTCGAGCGGGGTGACGTATGTGATCTCCACCTTGTCGCGCATGCCGCGCTTGGTGAAGAACCAGTCGGCCAGGAAGGCGAATTCGAGCGGAGCGACCGGGCACTTGATCGGCATGTCGACGACATTGATGACCATCCGCCCGCCGGGCCAGTCGGCCAGCGTGTCGCGGAGCGCCGTTGCGCCTTCGATGGTGTAGAAGTCGAACACCTTCGTGTGCCATCCCGCCCCCGTCATCCCCTCCGTCTCCTCGGGGAGCACCCGGGTACCGGTCGCGACGATCAGGAGGTCATGCGAAATGGCGGTCCCGTCGGACAGGTAGACCACATCCCGCTCGGCATCGACCCGGTCGATCGGCCGCTGAACGTAGCGGATTCCCTTTCGGATCTGGAGGTTGCGAGGCCGGCGGACCTGCTCCGGCGTGTACATCCCGAAGGGGAGGAAGAGCAGCCCGGGCTGGTAGAGGTGCTCGTTGTCCTGGTCGATGAGGGTGATGATCGTGCGCCCCGCGGCGATCTCCCGGCTGTACCGCCGGGCCAGCCGGTTGGCGATCGTGGTGCCGGCGGTGCCGGCGCCGAGAACGGTGATGCGGGTCATGCGCTCCTCCCATGGAGGGCTTCCGTGGCCTGGTCGATGATGTCGCACTCGCGGACGCAGGCGAGGATGCGAAAGACCTTCGGTTCGATGATGCGGTAGAGCATGAACATGCCGTCCCGGCGGGAGGCCACCACTCCGTGGCCACGGAGGATCCCGAGTTGTTCGGAGACTGCGGACTGCCCGGCTCCGCTGAAGGCCTGCAACTCGCTCACGTTGTGCTCACCGCCCCGCTCCATGATCTCGAGGAGGCGAAGCCGAAGCGGATGGCCGAGGCACTTGATCACCTTTGCCGCGTTTTCGAGCACATCCTGCGAGATCGGTCTGGTTGCTGTCGTCATGTCATCCCCCGGAACTCGGTGCCGTATCTGGATATCTCGATAGTCCCATATCGAAGATCGCACCATCAATCACAATCTCTCCACAACATTCCCTGAAGATCTCTTCACTCCGCCCTGCCTGCCGTCGCCGGAGTCCGGCACCCGCCCAATCGGGCGGATGCCGACTCGGAGCACTACCGGCCGAGTACCGTGAACTGGATGAGGAACGAATCCTCGGACAACGAGTTGGACACGGTGGAACCCGGGGGAAGGTTGGGATTCGGGATCGGCCCGGTGATCGTGTTCTCTGCGGCGTGGTAGTAGCCGAGGTCGATCTGGAGCTGGCGGGTGACCTTGAACCCGGCGCCGACCGTGATGTGGCTCTGGACGATGGCCGGCGCGGGCACGTTGTAGAACGAAAGCGAATCGGGCACGGGGTTGTCCGAGTGGTTGTAGCCGGCCCGGAGCGCGATGTTGTCGTTGATCCAGTACTCGGCGCCAAGCGCCAGGACGAAGATGTCGTCCCAGCCGAAGCCCTTCACGGAACCGTCCGGATTGAATCCGGACTCGTCGAACCCGGCGGTGCTGCCGAAGTACATCCACTTGCCGTCGACCGCCAGCGTCATGCCGGGCAACGGCTTGAAGCCGAGACCGATCCCGAAGACGGCAGGGACGTCGAGCTGGAAGGCGATCTCGAGCGGCGAGCCGTAGTTCGGCAGGGACGGATCGGCGTAGCTGCTGTTGAAGTTGAACTCGTCGAACTTCTGCGTGCTGGTGTACGCCACCGCGGCGGAGACCATATCGTTGAAATTGTAGGTCGCGCCCAGCTGGAAGCCCCACCCGAAGGCTCCGTCACCGGCAGCCGCGCTGGGGTAGTAACAGGGACCGGCGGGACCGGAGCAGGCGGGGGGCGCCACCGGCATCGGCTCCACCGTCAGAGATGCCCAGTCCACATTGAAGGCCGCGCCAAGCCACAGCTTGGGCGTGACCGCCACGGCGAATGCCGGGGCGATCTTCAGCAGTGAATAGTTGCTGTACACCTGCCCGAAACCGTTGGGCTGCGGCAGGAGGATCGGGTTGGCGCCTGGCTGGGTCGGGTCGCTCGCGGGATAGTCCACCCCGAAGCCGCCGATGCCGACTGCCCCGAGCCCGACTACCATCTTGTCGTTGTTCAATCGCGCCGAGAGACCCATTGCCGGCACCGGCACGTAGTCACTCTTGCTCGTTGTGGAACCGGAACCGAAGCCCGGTACGTCACTGGAGACCGTCCGGTTGGGCTTGAACAGTTCGAATCCAAACTCGGCCCGCGTGCCGTCGAATCCCATGAGGCCGGCGGGGTTGAGATAGAAGGTGCCGAGCAGGCTGCTGGACACTGCCATCCCGGCGCCACCCATCGCCGCGTTCACGGCGCCCACGCCGTGGAGGAAGTTCCCGTCGGTCGCGGGAGCGGCGGTCGCCGCACCCGCACTGAGCACGGCGAGGACGAGCATTGAACGTCGAAGCGTACGCATTACTTCCTCCGTGAGTTAGCGGGACGCGGTCCGTCCGCGCAGGGTGTCGATCGCATCTTCGGCCAGGTCGCGGATCTCATTCTCGATCGAGCCGGGCATCGCCATGTTGGCCGCGAACTTCATCGTGCCGGCATCTTCGAAATACATCTTCATCCGGAACATCTCGTCGACGATCCGCATGCGGACCTTTGACCCGTCGCGATCGACGATGACCTCCACTGGGAAGGCCGGTGCGTGGTCGACGCCGGGGCAGCGGTAGCCGTCACGGCTGTCGTCGCCGCCCTTCCCGACGATGGCGAACGACTTCGCTTCCATCTTCGCGCCCGACAGGCCGACGATCGACACGTCTTGTCCCGGGACATCAACCCGGTAAACGGCGTGGAGGCCCCACCGCTTGGTGGGTTCGCGCGCTGCGTTCGCCAGCGCGTCCGCCAGCTGGGACGGGTTGACCCCGTCGGCCTCCTTCACTGAACCGATGTCCTCGATCTTGGAGGGGAAGGGCCCACCGGCGACGACGCCCATCGTCTTGCCGATCAGTCCGACGTCCCGCATCTGGCCGTACTGCGCCAGGACAGCCTTGCCGGGGAGCACTTTCACCGCCGTCTGGAGACGCATGACCACGGCGGTCGCTGCGGCCTCGTACCCGGTCTCGCCGAGAATCGTGCGGGCAAGGGATTGGGGATTGGCCATCGCTACGTGGGTGCCGAGCTCGTCCTGGTAGACCGCGATGCGAAGCGGCAGGATGAACGGAGCGTCGGTTCCGGCACCGGAAGCGGCGGCCGTCCAGATCGGGTCGGTCACGACGTACACCCGCGCCAGGTACTCACAGCCGTCGGTGCCCAGGTCGTAGCTGGCCTGGAGTTGCCAGCCCGCTTTCGCCAGCAGGTCAGGCATGGCCGCGACCACCTCGACGAAGGAGCCGACCGGCGCGTCGAGCACCCGGACGTAGACGCCGAAACTGGGCCCGGGCTCTGCCGCCGACGCTGGAGCGGCGAACACCAGTGTCCCGATCAGGGCCGCACTCATCCCTGCCATTGTTACCACGCGCATCATGCACCTCCTCATCTGGTTACCGACTGGGGGCCTGCGACATCCTGAGTTCACCGATCGCTCTCGTGGCCGCCGCCGTCAGGGGATACGTCGCATCGAACGCGTGCTCGATCGCGACCGCCCCCGCTGGCACCGACTTCCCTGCAACCCGGAGGAGGGCGCGACGGTAGGCGTCGAGCGCCCCGTCTCCACGTCCACCCACCCAGAGCGCTCCGAGGTGGGCCGCCGCCCGGCCGGTCGCCAGTTCGGCCGCTCCCGGATCGGTGGGGAGCAGGCCAGCAGCGGCCAGCGCCTCGCGCGCCGCCGGAAACGCCATTTCCCGTACGGCAAGCCAGGCGGGGTCGCCGGCAGCGACCGGTGAGAAGGCGAGATGGACCGCGACGACGTTGTCCTCGCGGTCGCCGGGGCGCCCGGCGAAGAGGCGACCCTCCTGGCCGAGTGGTGGACTGGCGAGGATCAGCCCGCCGTCGAGCGATCGTCCGGCGAGTGAGGAGCTCGCGGCCGGTCCGGCGGCTCCCGCCCAGGCACTGACGGCAGCCCGGAGTGCGGCGTCCCGCTGGTCGGATTGGGCGGCGCGCTCGGCGCGGTAGGCTGTCGCCCATTCATCGCGTACCGCGGCGGCAAAGCGAGCCAGGATCGCGCGTTGCGCGGGCGTCTTCAGCACCGACGCCACCGCGGCCGCGCCGAAGCGGGCCGCCGGTGGCGCCTTCGCCGCGGCGCTTTCCCCCTCAGCGGCGACGGCGGCCAGGGCATCGAGCATCTGGTCCACGTCGGCGGCGGCGAAGTAGATCGGGACGAAGTGCAGCACTTCGAAGTCGCGGTCCCCTGCAAACGCCGCCCTGAAAGTGGGTGCCTCGCGCTCGAGGCGGGTGAGCCCCTTCCCTTCCTCTTCACGCGCAGTCCGCACTTGCGTGGCGTACCCCGGTGCGTAGAGCGGGATGGCGCCATAGGCATCGAAACCGGTGAGTGCCACCGAGTGGAACCAGAGGTCAGTCGCCGCAGATGACCGCACGACCCATCTCGCGTTCGATTGAGCACTTGCCGCGTTTACCCCCGGCAGGAGCAGAAGCGCCAGGGAGATGGCGAACGGCGCGAAGCGGCTTCGGATGGTGGGTGAAGGGAACGGCGGGTGGGAGACCATGGGGGCCGGCATCGGCGCGTCGCGCGTTGACGGCGAAATGAGCAAAGGTATGGGTGTGCGATGGACTCTCATTCGACCCTCTGGAGTCTTTGGGCTTATCGGGATATCCCCATATTGCTCCATGCAACATCGCACCTTATTTCACAAGGCATGATGAAGTGTCGGCGAAGCCTCCTTAACATCGTGCTCGACATGGATGGTGAGAGTCGCATTGGTGCGCTTCGGTCGAGCGCTGTGTATTCTCTTGTAGCGCACAACGTCGCTCCAACCAAGTCCCGCCGCTGCAGCCTGTGCGGGGAGTCCCCATGCCTCCGCTCGTCAAAGCCGCCGTCACCCTGATGTTCGCCGCCTTCGCCTTCTATACTGTTGGCGTCTGGTCGGCCGCGCTCTCCCGTCATCTCAGGCCCTGGCACGCCGCGCTCTTCTGGCTCGGCTTCTCGGCCGACACCGCAGGCACGGAGATGATGCGGCGCCTCGCCGGCGGGCTGCAGTGGAACTTCCACACCGCCACGGGGGCCGCCGCCCTCGCGCTGATGCTCGGTCACGCCATCTGGGCAACGGTGGTCCTGGTCCGGGGCACCGAGGAGCGCCAGCGCACCTTCCACCGCACCAGTCTCGTGGTCTGGGCCGTCTGGCTCATTCCCTTCGTGACGGGGCTGATCATCGGGAGGCAGCGGGGGATGTAGGCCGGAAACGAGGCCAAGGACCGCACCCATCGGATCATGCCGGGCCTCGCTTGCCTCTCGTGCCGCGCGAGATCATACTCAGCCCACCACAACTCTCTTTCCTGTCGGGCTGCTGGCTCGCCTTCACCTCCTGGACTTGAAACTGCCAAACACCAGCCCGCACCAGATGGACCGCGACACCCTCCTCGCCGAACTCCGCCTCCTCGAGCGGGCAGCCCGGCCGCTCGAGCCGGGGGCCAGCCGACGGAAGAAGCTGCACGGCGCCGCCAACGCCTCGGCCGAGCGCTTCCTGCGCGGCATCGGGACCCGCAAGGCCTTCATGGAAACCGAGGATATGGGGATCGGCCTGCTGGACGCTCCGATCGGGGAGAAGGGGCTGCCACTGGACGAGGTGATCGCCCATTTCGAGCACGATGTGGTGCGACCCGGTGCCGGCACCGCCACCGGAGGGCACCTGGCCTACATCCCGGGCGGCGGCCTGTACCATTCCGCCCTGGGTGACTTTCTCGCCGCTGTCACGAACAAGTATGCCGGGTTCTTCTTTACCGGAGCCGGCCCGGCGCGCATGGAGAACATGCTGGTGCGCTGGACTGCCAACCTGGTCGGCCTGCCGGCGACGGCCGGGGGCGCCCTGACCTCGGGGGGCAGCATCGCCAACCTGGCGGCGATCGCCGCGGCGCGGGACGCGCGCGGCCTCAAGGGGGCCGACTACAGCCAGGCCGTCGTCTATCTGACCCACCAGGCCCATCACTGCATCGCCAAGGCGCTCAAGATCGCCGGGATGGCCGAGGCGCCGATGCGGTATGTGGGGATGGACGCCCGGTGGCGCATGCGCCCCGACGCACTGGCCGAGGCGATGGCGGCCGACCGGGCGGCCGGACTCACGCCGTGGCTGATCGTGGCGGCGGCGGGCACGACCGATACCGGGGCGATTGACCCGCTCGATGCCATCGCCGACATCGCGGCCCGCGAGCGCTGCTGGTTGCACGTGGATGCGGCGTACGGGGGGTATTTTCTGCTGACCGGGCACGGCAAGGCCGCCATGCGCGGCATCGAGCGCGCCGACTCCGTGGTGCTCGACCCGCACAAGACGCTGTTCCTCCCCTACGGCTGCGGGATGGTGATCGCCCGTGATGCCGCGACGCTGGCGGCCACCCATACCTATACCGGGCACTACATGCAGGACGCCCTGCGCGCGGCTGGCGAAGTGTCGCCGGCCGACCTCTCGCCCGAGCTCTCCCGGCACTTCCGGGCGGTCCGCATGTGGCTGCCGCTAGTCCTGCTCGGCCTCAAGCCGTTCCGGGCGGCGCTGGAGGAAAAGCTCCTTCTGGCGCGGTACTTCAGGATGGAGGTGGAGCGGCTGGGCTTCGAGGTGGGGCCGGAGCCCGACCTCTCGGTGGTCACCTATCGCTGGGCGCCGGCGGGGTTGAGCCTCGCACAGACGAATGCCCTCAACCAGTCACTGGTCGAGGGCATGCAGCGCGATGGCCGCGTGTTCATCTCGTCAACGATGCTGGACGGGCGGTACACCATCCGCATGGCCGCGGTGACGCACCGAACTCACCGGAAGACAATCGACCTGGCGGTGAAGGTCCTCCGGGAGCACATCGAGGCCCTGGGCTGACTCCCGGCCAGTACGGCCCTCGTCGCCCCTTCGTCAGGCGATCCACTCGCGCTGCACGGCTGTCCGGCCGAGCCACACCAGGCCTACCGAAATGACGAGCACCAGCCCCTGCATCCCATACGCTGCAGATCCATAGGCTGCGACTGCATTCGACAGCACGAAGAGCCAGAGGTCCTGGACGATCACGCCGAGGAGCGAGGCCAGCAGCACCGGTGCCGCCCAGCGCTTCTTCATGATCAGGCCGAGGCATCCGAGCACGCCGAACCAGACCGCAATCGCCGTGGCGCCGACCGACCAGGCCGGGCGGGCGGCGTACAGCGCCTGCTGGGCCTCCGTCATCTGCGAGAGCGTTTCGGGGGACATCATCGCGTCGGCGAGGTAGGCGACACAGCCGAGCACGTTCCACAGCAGGGCGAGGATCACCACGGGCAGGTACCACTTCGGGGCGGGTTGCATCGGGCTCGCTCCAGGGAAGGGGGTCGACGCGCAGCACGGGAATCAGCGACTGGCCGCCCGGAAATGGGAGGCAGAGGATATCATTGACGATACCCCGCACCGGACATTCCGGAAGGGCCGCCCGGAGAGACTCGAGCGACGATGCCGAAGCGCCGTGCATCCTCCCCGACACGGATCCAGCGCCCGAGCCCCATACGTCAGGAGGCATGCCTTGAGGACGCGCACACTTGCAACACTTCTCGCCCTTGCGGGCTCATCCCTTCACGCCCAGCAGGCGACCCTCGTCGGAACCTGGCAACTCTCGTTTCCGATCGGCATGCAGGTGGACAACGGTGTGCCCACGCCGATCCTCGGCACGGGGATGCTGACGGTCGAGGCAGTCGGTGACTCCCTGATCGCCACTCTGGTGACCGACCACGCCCCCGACATGCCGGCCAGACCGCCTGCGCGTCTCGCCGCGGGCATGAGAACCGGCGAGGCGGTATTCACATCTCATGCACCGGGCCAGATCAACATGAACGGCGAGGAACGGGACATCAACGTGATCAGCACCTGGACCCTCACGGCAACCGGCGACAATCTCGCCGGGACGGTGCAGCGACAGATCGAGGGGTTCGACGGGTTGGCGCAGGATCCGCAGCCGGTCAGCGGGGCACGGCAGAAGCCGTAGGCGGCTGGCAGACTGGACCCGAAAGCGAGCCCCCGCCAAGCCTCAAGCTGGACGGGGGCCGTTGCACACACTTCCCTGAGATGCCCGAGGCGAGAGTCGAACTCGCACGCCGTTGCCGGCGACGGATTTTGAGTCCGTTGCGTCTGCCATTCCGCCACTCGGGCGAGTGTCCCTACAACTTCAACGGCTGTCGCAGCTTTCGCAACTCGGCCGGGCCACACGCCGGGCGGCGAGCACCTTGACTGGCGGATCGATGGTCTCCGGGCCGTAGTCACCGTCCGGGCCGGTATTCGATGCCTGGATCTTCAGCACGACATCCATCCCGCTCACTACCCTGCCAAAGACCGCAAAACCCTGACCGTCGGCGTTTCGCGCCCCCCCGTAGTCGAGCGAGGGCTGGTCGCCGATCATCACGGAGAAGGAGGTGGTCGCGGTGTTGGGACCGTCACGCGCCATCGAGACGGCACCGTC
>JAHECL010000012.1 GCA_024641745.1 Gemmatimonadota bacterium
ACCACGATGCGACCGTCGGAGAGGCGCAGCACGGGAGCGATGCCCGCAAACGGCGTGACGGAATCGCCGAGGTCGAGGGTCGGCGCATCGGCCACCATCCACGGCGAGGTGTCGCCCCACACCGGGGCCGAGTCCTCGACGATGCGCAGGTCGGCCGCGGCCGCGACGAGCGGCCCGGTATCGAAGTCGGGCACGACGGCCGGGGCAGGGGTGGTGTCGCTGCAGGCGACCAGGAGCGAGAGCATCCCGATCATTGGAGTGAGGATTCCGAGCGGGCGGCGGGCGGCAGGTGAAAACATCAGGACTCCACGGCAATCCGGTTGAGGGCGTCTGGGGGTTCGGGGGTGGAATCTAGACGGAGAAGGGAAGGAAGTCAGGTCTCGATAGGAGTATCTGTACAGACTGTGGCATGGTACTGTCGTGACACTTGATCGAAAAATGGGCGGTTGCGGCGCCTCCTCCACCCCGGCACTATTCGGTATGACTGTCCCCTCCGAACCAGTTGCTCGTTCCGCCGCCCCTGCCGCACCGGCGGCCGTCGAGGTCATCGCCGATCAGGCGGCCTTCGATGCCCTCGTCGATTCCTTCATCGGCGTGCCGCTCCTGGCCGTCGACACCGAGGCCGCGAGCTTTCACCGCTTCGAGGACCGGGTCTACCTCCTGCAGGTCTCATCGCGCGAACGCACCGCCGTCGTCGACCCGCTCGGCATCACGAGCCTCGATCGCTTCGCCGCCCTGCTCGCCGACCCCGGCATCGAGATCATCTTCCACGACGCCGACTACGATCTCCGCCTGCTCCACCGGCAATACAACCTGCGCGCGGCGCGTCTGTTCGACACCCGCGTGGCGGCGCAATTCCTCAACGAACCCGGGATCGGGCTCGCCGCGCTCCTCGCCAAGTACTTCGGGGTCACCCTCAACAAGAAGTACCAGCGGGCCGACTGGTCGGCGCGCCCCCTCTCGGCCGAGATGGTGGACTACGCCGCCACCGACACGCATTACCTGCCGGCGCTGCGGGACGAACTCCGGGCCCAGCTCGAGGCGAGAGGCCGCCTGGCGTGGGCGGAGGAGGAGTTCAGCCTGCTGGAAGGGGTGGCCTGGGCGCCGGTCGAGGCCGGGGAGTCGAACTACCTGCGCCTCAAGGGCGCGAAGGCGCTCAAGGGACGGGAGCTGGCGCTGCTCCGGGCGCTCTATGACTGGCGCGAGGCCAGCGCGCGCCGGCTGGACCGCGCCTCATTCCGCATCCTGAACAATGAGCCGCTGTTCACGATGGCGAAGCAGCCGCCGCGCACCCTCGATGAACTGCAGCGCGTGAAAGGGGTCGGGCCGGAGACGATCGCACGGCGGGGGGGGGAGATCCTGGAGGCGATCGAGCAGGCCATGGCGATTCCCGAGCGCGACCTGCCGCGGATTCCGCGGCCGCCCCGGCGGGTGCCCGACCCGGAGGCGGACGCGCGGCTCGACCGGCTCAAGGCGGCACGGAACATCATCGCGAAGCGCCTCGACCTGGCGCCCGGCGTCGTCTGCCCCAACGGGACACTGGAAGAGATCGCGCGCCAGGCGCCCACGCGCCTCGAGGACCTCGAGGCGGTCCCGTCACTGCGGCGCTGGCAGCGCCTGGAATTCGGGAGGGAACTGCTCGGCGCCGCGGCGGACCCGCCCCCGGCGCCCTCGGCTGACGGCGCCTAGCCGAGGAAGGCGCGGACGCGCGGGTCCATGCGATCGGGCGTCCAGTAGGGTTCCCACACCAGTTCGACCTCGACGCTGTTCACGCCCTCGAGGTCGCTCACGACCGATTGGACGTCGCCCATGATTTCCGGCCCCGACGGACACCCCGGCGAGGTCAGGCTCATCGTGATGTGGACGTCGTTCGCCTCGGACAGGGTGATGTCGTAGATCAGCCCGATATCCACGACGTTGAGCCCCAGTTCCGGGTCCTTCACGCCCTTCAGCGCTTTCCGCACCAGATCGACGGTCAGCATGGCCCACCTCCTTCACGGCAACCTATCGGACCGCCCCGCCACGCGTCAACGCGTCGCACAGGCGTCGCCGCCGATCCGGTGCCGGCGACGCGCGACGGCGTCGTAGAGCCGGTCGGCGGTCCAGCTGACGCCGGGCACGCGGGCCAGCCACCCGAGCGGGCGACCCCCCGGCAACCACGGCAGCAGGGCGATCACGCCACGCGCGCCGGTGCAGATCCGGCCATCGGGCAGGAGGACGTGCAGGGCGCGCTCGAGCGCGGCATCGTCGAGGGGCGGCACGCCGGGCAGGTTCGCGCGCGCCCGGGAGGGATGCTGCCGGATCCGTCCGGCCCGGTCCCAGGCGGCGAGGCGGCGTGACCACCGGCGACAGACGCCGCACTGGTCGTCATAGAGCAGCAGGGGCGCGTCAGGCAGCGGCACCCTACCGCCGCCGCGGCGGGCGCAGCGAGCCGGGCGGGAGGGAATAGAGCAGCCGCGCGGTGGCGAGGTCCCGCGCCGACAGCGCGACCGCCCGCGTCACCGGGAACATCACGTCGACGCTGTCGGCGGAATGGGGCAGGCCCATGGCGTGCCCCAGTTCGTGCACGGCGGCGCCGAGGAGCGCGTCGTCGGTGAAGAGGGAGTCGCCGGCGTTGCGGGTGGCGAGCGAGACGTAGGCGCGGAGGACGGGGCCCGCGCTGGACCACCGGAGGTTGGTCTCGCCGGTCTGGTTGCCGTGGCCGAAGCTGTCCCGCCACCGAAAGACGATGTCGGCGCTCGCGCTGTCGCTGGTGAACGCAAACCAGAACCCGAGACCGGCCGTCTCCCAGAGAGCGGTCGCCTGGCGGACAAACCCGGCCATGCGCGGCGCATAGTCCGCGATGCCCCCCTCGACGATCGCGATCCGGAACGGCGTGCCGCCCCGATCGGGCCACCGCCGGACGAGGGAATCGGTGCTGATCAGCATCGAATCGAGGTATGTTTGTCCGGCGTCGCGGGCGAGCAGGGCGAGCGCCGCCCAGCGCGCGCTGTCCGCCGCCGCCGGGACGGCGGGCTCGACGACCGGGGCGCTCGCCGCGGCGGCCGAACGCTGGACCTCCGCCCCCCGGGTGCGGCGGACGGTGCTGGCAAGCAGCAGGAGGATGAGGCCGGCCAGGGCGAGGACAAGGAATCGCTGCATGGGTGCAGGGGAATATGGGCGTGGACCCGGAGTGCCCGCCACATCGGGTGGCGGGACCGACCCACGACCCCTAACATTCGCGGGATCGGGCCCGCGCGTCGCGGCCCCGCCGCCGAGGAGATGATCAGGCTGTGGTGATGAGGTTGTTCGCGCGGGCCGTCGTGAAGTACCGCTGGGCGGTCATCGGGCTGTGGGTCATCATCGGAACCCTCGCGGTCATCCAGGCGCGCCACACGCCGGAGCGCCTCGACCTCCGGGGCGGCAGCACGCGCGAGAGCGAGGCGGTGCTGGCCGACCGCCTGCTGCAGAGCCGGTTCAGCCGGTCGATCGGCGAGTTCTTTGCGATCACCGTCGAGGCGCCCAGCCCCATCGACCGGCCCGGTCCGTCGGCGGTGCTCGATTCCCTCACGGCGGTGCTGGAACGCGAGCCCTACGTCCGCTCCGTCCTCGCCTTCAATACCGTGCGCGACTCCATCTTCCTCAGCGCGGACGGCCGCACCACGCTCATCCTGGCCGCCCTCACCGTCCAGGGGAAGGAAGCCGGCAACTACGTGGTCCCGGCGCGCCGGGCGATCCACCGCGTCCTGAACACCTTTCCCGACGCGGGGGACTACCGGGTGCTGGTCACCGGACGCGCCGCCCTCGAGCTGGACATTCGCGCCATCAGCGGCGAGGACAGCCGCCGCAGCGAGGTGCGGACCCTCCCGCTCACGCTGATCGTCCTGGTGCTGGCCTTCGGCGCCCTCGTGGCGGCCCTCCTGCCGGTGGCGGTGGGCATCCTCGCCATCTTCGTGGCCCTCGCCATCATCGGCATCATCGCCCTGTACACCCCGATGTCGGTGTTCGTCCTCAACCTGACGACGATGATCGGCCTCGGCGTCGGCATCGACTACTCCCTCCTGATCGTGACGCGGTTCCGGGAGGAGCTGAAGCGCGGCCTCCGGCGCCACGAGGCGGCCCGGCGGACCCTGGCGACCGCCGGCTCCGCCGTCATCACGTCGGGCCTGACCGTCCTCGTCGGCTTCGCCGCCCTCCTCATCCCGCCGATGGTGGAGACCCGCAGCATCGGGATCAGCGGCCTGGTCGTGGTGGCGGTGGCGGTGCTGCTCTCCACCACCCTGCTCCCCGCCCTGCTCGCCATGCTCGGGCGCGGCATCGACACCCCGCGCTGGCTGGCGCGGCGCCTCGCCTGGTACCACGCGCCGACCATCTGGGAGCGCTGGGCCCGCTCCCTCGGCCGCCATCCCTACCGCGCGCTGACCCTCGGCGGCCTGGGCATCGCGCTGCTGACCGCGCCGGTCTTCCTGATGAAGATCGGCCTGCCGTCGCGGCACTGGTGGCCCACCGCCACCGAGGCGGGCCAGGGCGCCGAGGCGCTCTCGCGGATGGGCGCGTCCGGAGTGATGCTGCCGATTCGCGTCCTGGTGGAGTTGCCGGAGGGGGAGACGGCCGTGACGGCGACGCGGCTCCGCGGGCTCCGCAACCTCGGCGATTCCCTGGCCGCCGATCCCCGGGTGGGGCGCGTCACCAGCCTGATGACCGCGCGGGCGGGGGCGTCGCTCCTCGAATACTCGGTGCTCTACAGCGACCTGCCCGCCGCGCGTGCCGACCTGGGCGGATTCCTGGACGCCTACCTCAGCTCGGACCAGCGCATGGCGCTGGTGGACGTCTTTCCCGCCGACACGACCAGCCTGACCACCTCGATGGACCTGGTGCGCGACATCCACGCGATGGTGGACGCACCGATCCGGGGGCTGAAGGGCGCCACCTTCCTGGTCGGCGGCTATACCGCGGCCGCCACCCAGTTCCAGGACGACCTCCTCGCCGTCTTCCCGCTGCTCATCCTCGTCGTGCTCGGCGTCACGGCCATCATGCTCGCCATCGCCTTCCGGTCGGTGCTGGTGCCGCTCAAGGCGATCGTGATGAACAGCCTCTCCGTCAGCGCCACCTTCGGCCTGAGCGTGCTGGTGTTCCAGTATGGCTGGGGGGCGGGGCTCTTCGGGCTGGACGGTCCGACCTCGGCGATCTACGTCGTGGTGCCGGTGATGGTGTTCGCCATCGTGTTCGGGCTCAGCATGGACTACGAGGTGTTCCTGCTCAGCCGCATCAAGGAGGCCTACGACCGCACCGGCAAGAACGACGAGGCGACGATGGAGGGGCTCTCCGCCACCGCCTCCGTCATCACCTCCGCCGCGCTGATCATGATCTTCGTGTTCGGGGCGTTCGCCTTCGCCCGGGTGCTGATGGTGCAGTTCCTCGGCTTCGGCCTGGCGGTGGCGGTGCTGCTCGACGCGACCGTGATTCGGATGGTCCTGGTGCCGGCGTTCATGCACATCGCCGGCCGGTGGAACTGGTGGCCCGGCGTGCGGGAAAAGAAGGAGGTCGCCTGACGGCGGCGACGGCTACCGCTTCGCCTCCAGCCAGTTCGTTCCCACCCCCACATCCACCACCAGCGGCACGTCGAGCACCGCCGCCCCCTCCATCAACGCCTTCACCAGCGGCGTCACCCGTTCCACCTCCGCCTCGGGCGCCTCGAACACCAGTTCGTCGTGCACCTGCAGCAGCATCCGTGTCCGGAAGCCGCCGTCCCGCAGCGCGTCGTGGATCCGGCGCATCGCCACCTTGATGAGGTCGGCGGCCGACCCCTGCAGGGGGGTGTTCTGCGCCGTCCGCTCGGCGAAGGCGCGCACGTTGAAGTTCTTGTCGCGGATGTCGTTGATGTACCGCCGGCGACCGAGGAGCGTCTCGACGTAGCCCTGCTCGCGGGCCACCTCCACCTGCCGGTCGAGGTAGGTGCGCACCCCGGCGAACCGCTCGAAGTACTGCGCGATGAACTCCTTCGCCTCGTCCTGCGAGATCCCCAGCTGCTTGGACAGGGCGAACGGCCCCTGGCCGTAGATGGTGCCGAAGTTGATGGTCTTGGCGCGCGCCCGCATCTCGCCGGTCACCGCCGACAGCGGCACGCCGAAGATGATGGCGGCGGTCTGGCGGTGGATATCGTCACCCTGCCGGAAGGCGGCGGTGAAGGCGGGGTCGCCGGAGAGGTGCGCCATCAGCCGCAGCTCGATCTGCGAATAGTCCGCCGCCACGAAGAGGCACCCCGGCCCCGGGATGAAGCCCGCGCGGATCTCCTCGCCGCGCGGCGTGCGCACCGGGATGTTCTGGAGGTTCGGGTCGGAGGAGCTCAGCCGGCCGGTGGCCGCGCCGGTCTGGTTGAAGCTGGTGTGGATGCGGCCGGTCGCGGCGTTGACGCGGGCGGGCAGGACCTCGATGTAGGTGGAGCGGAGTTTCTGCAGCTCGCGGTACTCCAGGATGAGCCGCGGGATCTCGTGCCCCATCGCCGCCAGCTGGTCGAGCACGTCGGCGTCGGTGGACGGCCCGGTCCGGGTCTTCTTCAGGATGGGCATGCCGTGCTGCTCGTAGAGCACCTGCCCGAGCTGCTTCGGCGAGTTGAGGTTGAAGGTGGTGCCGGCCGCGGCGTGAATTTCCGCCTCCAGGCGGGCCAGGTCCGCCCCCATTTCCCGCGAAAGCCGCGCAAAGAGCGGCCCGTCAATCGCGATGCCCGCCCACTCCATGTCCACCAGCACCTCGACCAGCGGCATCTCGATCGTCTCGAAGAGCGGCGCCAGCGCCATCTCCTGGAGCTGCGGGGCGAAGATCGCGCGCAGCGCGAGCACGGTGGCGCTGTCGGCGCCGCAGTACGCCGCCGCGTCCGACACCGCCACCTCGGCGAAGGGGATCTGCGACGCGCCCTTGCCGGTCAGGTCGGTGTAGCTCCGCATGCCGCGGCCGAGGTGTTCGAGGCTCAGCGCATCGATGGCGTGGGACCGGCGGCCCGGGTCGAGGACAAAGCTGGCGAGCATCGAGTCGTACGCCACGCCGCCCAGCTCGACCCCGGCCCGGCGGAGCACCTGCCAGTCGTACTTGATGTTCTGGCCCGCCTTCGGCACCGCCGCGTCGCGGAGCAGGTCGGCGATCGGCGCGCAGGCGGGGTCGGTGATCGGCGGCAGGTTGCGCACCGGCGCCGGGGCGGCGAGCTCGCCGCCCCGCGGGCGGTGGCCGAAGGGGAGGTACCAGACCTCCGTCGCGCTCGCGGCGAGCGAGAGGCCGATCAGGTCCGCGTCGTGGGGTTCGAGGGAGCTGGTCTCGGTGTCGAGAGCCAGGAGCGGCGCCTGCCGGAGACGCGCGACCAGCGCCGGGAGCTCGGCGGGGTCGTCGATGACGGTCACGGCGGCGCCGTCCTCCGTCGGGCCGGGGGACAGCGGCCCGGGAACGGCGCCTTCGTCTCCTGCCCCCCCGGCCGTCGACCCGTCGGCCCCGCCTCCCAGCCCCAGTCTCCGTGCCAGCCCGTAGAACTCCAGTTCCGCGAGCACCCGGGCCAGCGCCTCGCGGTCCGGTTCGTGGCGCGCCATCCGCTCGGGATCGAACGCCACCGGCACGTCGGTCTGGATCGTCACGAGCTCGCGGGAGAGGCGCGCCTGGTCGCCCTGGGACAGCAGCGCCTCCCGGGCCCGCTTGCCGGAGACATCGGCGGCATGGGCCAGGATGTCCTCGAGGTCGCGGTAGTCCTCGAGCAGCTTGCGGGCGCCCTTGTCCCCGATCCCCTTGACGCCGGGGACGTTGTCGGAGCTGTCGCCGACCAGCGCCAGGTAGTCGACCACCTGGCGGGGCGGGACGCCGAGCCGCTCGGCGGCGTTCGACTCGTCGACCCAGGTCTCCTCCACGGCCCCCGGTCCGCCGCGGCCGGGATTGAGGAGCGCCACGTGCGGACCGATCAGCTGGTAGAAGTCCTTGTCGCCCGAGACGATCACCACCTGCAGGTCCCGCGCGGCGGCCTGCGCGGCGAGGGTGCCGATGACATCGTCCGCCTCGTAGCCCTCCACCGCGACGAGCGGGACCTTCCAGGCGTCGAGCAGCTGGGTGATCCGGGTGACGGCGGTGTCGAAGTCCGCCTGCAGTTCCTCGTCGAGCTTTTCGCGGGTGGACTTGTACTCGGGATACCGGGCCGTGCGGAAGGAGTCGCCGGCGTCGTGCACCCAGGCCACGTACGCCGGCCGGTGGGTGTCGAGCAGGCGGGCCAGGAAATTCGACACCCCCCAGGCGGCGGAGGTGTTCTCGCCCTTCGCGGTCCGCAGCGGTCGGGAGATCATCGCGAAGAAGGCGCGGTAGATCAGCGCAAAGCCGTCCACCAGGAAGAGGCGCGGGTGTCCATCGTCCGGCGGGGCAACGCTCACGATTCGCCCCGCCGCACCCGGGAGAGCACCCGCTCATAGGCGGAGCGCGAATCGCCCGTCAGGCGGAAGCGGCTGACGCTGGCCTGGTCCTCGAACACGACCTCGAGCCGGAGCTGGGTGAACGTCCACCGGATGATGCGCCCCTGCGCCGTGGAGCTGCCGTTGTAGATCTCCTCGGGCTCGCCGAGGGTGATGAAGACCATGCCGCGATCGGTGCGCCAGCCCGGCACTTCCTCGTTGGTGAACCGCTGGTTCGCGATGGCCATCCGGCCGAAGTACTGCTCCAGCGCCTCGTTCTCCGGGGTCGCCGGCACCGGGTCGGTCTCGCGATAGAACTCCACCCACAGCCGGGCCCGGTCGCTCTCGGGCGCCTTCTTGAGCGCCTTGATCAGGTCCTCGTGCCCGAACCAGCGCAGGAGGTCGATCATGTCGGTGTAGTTGGTGAGGATCCACGCGCCGGAAAAGGAGACCAGCGCGCTGGTCTGCCGCGTCGCCTCGCCGGTGCCCACCACCAGGCGCAGCTCGCCCAGCGGCTGGCTGTCGGGGATGATCCGCACCACCTGGGGGTCGACCTCGTGCCGGCCGGAGAATCGCAGGGTGTCGCGGGTGACGACGTTGTCGCGATCATCGATCAGCTCGAACGGCACGGCGGTGGGGACGGTGTAGTTGTAGCCCTCGACGAGCGCGAGCAGGGTGTCGCCGCCGTAGTTCACGGTGCCCCGCGGGCTCAGCACGACGGCGAGGTCCTGCTCCCGCGTGCGGCGGCCGGTCACCTGGTAGGCCAGGATCGGCGCGCTGAACGATGCGGCGCTGAAGTCGGGGGCGACGAAGTCGGCGTCCGACTGCGCCTGCCGCCCCGTCGTCAGGTCCCGGACCATGACGGTGACGTGGTAGTCGCCCGGCTTCAGGTGGTAGAGCTGCTGGAAGAGTACGCTCTCGTCGTTGCGCATCGTCTCGCTGAATTCCGCCACCCGGACCTCCTGGTCTCGGGCGAAGCGGATCGGCGCGGCGGCGGTGGCTTCGAGGAACATTTCCACCCGGTACCGGGCCAGGAAGGTGTTCCCGTCCTTCTGGAACGAGAGGGCCCGATTCTCGATCGAGAGCCCCAGGATCGCCTTGACCGAGTCCACGGGCCCCGCGGCAAAGGCCATCGTGCCGACGAACGGCAGGGGTGCGCCGGCGGCCAGCCGCCCCATCCCGCGGTACACGGTCGGCATGTCGAAGAGGCTGGTGAGCGTCTCCTCGGGCGTCGGCTCGGCGCCGTGACCGACGCGCTGCCACGAGCTGCAGGCGGTGAGGAGCAGGAGCAGGGCGAAGCGGGATCGGAGCACGAGGCCCCCTTCGGGAGCTGGCAGGAATCGAGGCGATGGGCGCAGGCGAAGGGTATCCCCTGCGGCGAATCAGGGTCAAGCACGGGGAGCATCGTTGCTTGCCCGTGCCGCCCGCGGCGAGTACCTTCCTCACTCTCATGACGCCAGACGAACTCATTGGCCGCACTGTGGCCGGACACCGCCTCGTGAAGCATGTTGGCGAGGGGGGCACGGCGCTGGTGTACAAGGCCGAACATCCCGAGCGCGGCCCCACCGCGATCAAGGTCCTCCGCCCCCGCCTCGGGCAGGACCCGGTCGCCGTCAAGCGCTTCCTCCGCGAAGCCGAATTCGGCGTGCGCGTGGTGCACCCGAACGTGGTCCGGACCTGGGAGTACGGCGAGGAGCACGGCGCCTACTTCCTGGCGCTGGAATGGGCGGAGGGCGAGGCGCTCGAACTCTTTGCCGCACGGTCCGGCCCGCTCGCCGTGCCGGTCGTGGCCAACATCGTGGAACAGGTGGGCGCCGCGCTGACGGCGGCGCACACGGCGGGAATCATCCACCGCGACCTGAAGCCCGCCAACATCATGTACGATCCCGCCACCCAGACCGCGAAGCTGCTGGACTTCGGGATCGCCCGCGACGCCGAGCTCCCGCAGGAGGAGCGGCTGACCCGGGCCGGGTTCTTCGTGGGCACCCTGCAGTACGTGGCGCCGGAGGCGCTGTCCGGGGAGCTGGTGGGCGAGCAGGCCGACGTGTACAGCCTCGCCACCATCGCGTACTACCTGCTCACCGGGGAACTCCCCTTCCCGGGCAAGTCGCCGCGGGAGCTGTTCCAGCAGCTGCTGACCCAGACGCCGCGGCCGCTGGCCGAGGTGGCCAAGCACGGCAAGTTCGGGCCGGACCTCGAGGCGGCCCTGATGGCCGGCCTCGAACGGGACCTCGGCAAGCGCCCCAAGACGATCAGGCAGTTCACCGATCGTTTCTGCGCCGCCGCGCGCAACGAACCGGAAAAGAAGAAGGGGTTTCTCTCCGGGCTCTTCGGCAAGGACTGAGCGGTGGACGACCACGCCGCCCTGCTGCACCTCCTCGCCGAGCGCTCCGTCCGCCACGGCGACTTCACTCTCGCCTCCGGCGCCCGCTCCACCTACTACATCGACGCCCGCCCC
The DNA here is from genome assembly GCA_024641745.1 of Gemmatimonadota bacterium. Lineage (GTDB taxonomy): Bacteria > Gemmatimonadota > Gemmatimonadetes > Gemmatimonadales > GWC2-71-9 > SPDF01. Next base: position 10,852 of record JAHECL010000012.1, read on the forward strand.
ACCACGATGTCCGCCGAGGGGCTGCACCTCATCGGCCGGCTGGGCGTGGCGGCGATTCGCGCCCAGGGATGGTCGCCCGCCGTGGTGGGCGGGCTCACGATGGGCGCCGACCCGGTGGCCTACGCCGTGGCGCTCGCGAGCCGGGCCCACCCGCCGGCCATCGACGCCTTCAGCGTGCGCAAGGAGGCCAAGGGGCACGGCACGAAGCGCCGGGTCGAGGGCAACTTCCGGCCGGGCCAGGCGGTGGTCGTCGTGGAAGACGTGATCACCTCGGGTGGCTCCGCCATCCAGGCGATCGCCGCGGTGGAAGAGGCGGGCGGGACGGTGGTGGGGGTCCTGGCGGTGGTGGACCGGGAGCAGGGGGGGCGCGCGGCGCTCGAGGAGCGGGGTCACCAGGTGGTGGTGCTCGCCACGGCCACGGAGCTCAAGCTCCGCTAGCCGGCTCCATCGACCCTCAAGACGACGGCCCTCCGGGAGATTCCCGGAGGGCCGTCGTGCGTCCGGCGCTCAGCGGGGAGGCGCCTGACCCGTCGGACAGTGTCCGCTGCCCCAGCTCCCTGGTTCCAGGGGATGGAAGACGGGCCAGACGCCCCCGTAGGGGAGGATCATGAGTTCGAGGAAGCGCTCCAGCGCGACAGGGAAGGGGAATCGCCGCCGGAACTCGAGGGAGGTGATCCCCAGCATCGCGCGGACGTGCCGACCGAAGCTCTGCGGGGAGGAGTACTCCATCCGGTAGGCGACGTCGGCGATCGACCGGCCCGGCGCGTCCAGCAGGTGCGCGGCGTGGAGCAGGCGGATGCTCGCCAGGTAGCTCTTGGGGGAGGGAAGTCCGGTGCGGGAAAAGCGGGACATCAGGGTGCTGGGACGCACCCCGCACGATCGGCAGAGGGCCCGGACGGTGGTGATCTCGGGGGCGAGGCGCACCAGCATTTCGAAGAAGAGCCGGAGGTCGGCGGGCACCTCGCCGAGGGCGCCGATCAGCGGACCCTGGATGCGGGCGGCGGCGCGCGTCACCGGCGCGGCCATCAGCTGGCGCAGGCGCTGCCAGCCGGCGGGGCCGGTCACGTCGACCACCTCCCGGAGCCCGGTGGCGCCGAGGTGGAGCAGGGCCTCGCTCGCGGAGGCGTCGTGGGCGGAGAGGAGCGCCACGGTCGGAATCCCCGGAAAATCATGGACCAGCCGGCGGATGTCGGCGGCGGCGTTCGGGGGACACCGGTGCACCGAGAGGAGGATGCCGTCCACCGGCCGCTCCCGGACCGCCCGCACCGCCTCCGGCACGCTGTCCCGATGGAGGAGGGTGAAGCAGCCATGGCCGGCGGCCTCCACCCGGAGGCGCTCGGTGGGCAGCAGCACGGCGGCGATGGTCGGTGGACCCTCGCGGGTCGTCGCGAGTGAATCAGGCACGGGGTGGCTCCGTAGTGGTGTGGTGGGGACCACGCTAGGCGTCTCCCCTCAACAGCAGTCCAAACCGGAGCGGCGCGGGATCGCCGGGTCGGCAACCCTTTGGGCGCGACGGGCATCCAACCGAAGAAATCCCTGTGCGGAAGGGGGCCGGTGTGTATTTTGAAGAACCCGTGGATGGCGCGGCCCCGCCGCCCGTCGCGGATGATCCCTCTTTCGCTTGGAGTCGCCGGGTGAACCAACCCCAATCCGGTCCGGGACTGGCCGCACGCCTGCAGGCCGCCCTGGGGTCCCAGTACGAACTGGGTGCCGAGATCGGCCGCGGCGGCATGGGGGTCGTCTTCGAGGCACGGGACGTCACGCTGGCCCGCGACGTGGCCGTGAAGGCCGTCCATCCCGAGCTCGCCATCCACTCGTCCATCGCCCAGCGATTCCTGGCGGAGGCGCGCATGATCGCGCGCCTCCGGCATCCGAACATCGTCACCGTCTACACCGCCGGTGAGGCGGGCGACATCCTGTACTTCGTCATGGACCGCGTCCCGGGGGAGTCGCTCCGCGACCGCCTGAACCGCGACGGGAAGCTGCCGCCGGAGGAGGCCCGGCGGATCACGATGGACCTCGCCGCCGCCATCGACGCCGCGGCGAGCGCCGGCCTGGTGCACCGCGACGTGAAGCCGGAGAACGTCCTCCTCGAGGCGGGCACCGGACGCGCCCTGCTGGCCGACTTCGGCATCGCCCGCGCCCTGGCCGGGGAGACGCGGGGCGCCGTGGAGCAGCCCGTGACCGGCCGGGGGATGGTCGTCGGCACGCCGAACTACATGAGCCCGGAACAGGCCGCCGGCGAGGAAGTCGATGCCCGAAGCGACCTCTATTCCCTCGGCGTGGTGGCGTACGAGATGGTGGCGGGACACCCGCCGTTCGTCGGGCCGAACCGGGTGGTGGTCTCCAAGCACATCTCCGAACAGCCGGTTCCGCTGACCCGGATCCGTCCCGAGTGTCCCTCCGACCTCAGCGCCGGGATCATGCGGGCGCTGGCCAAGTCGCCGGGCGAGCGGTTCCAGTCGGGGGCGGACCTCCGCGCGGCGCTCGGCGGCACGCCCACCCCCGTCCCGCGGTTTGCGCGGACCCGCCGGACGCGGCTCGCCGGCGGCGCGGTGGTGATCGGGCTCCTCGCCGTGGTGGCGGCCTTCCTCCTGCGGCGCCCCGGCGGGCCGCCGGACGGCGTCAACCCGCGGCTGTCGATGCTGATCCTCCCCTTCGACAACCTGCGGGACGACCAGAGCACCGACTGGCTCCGCAACGGCAGCGTCAACATGCTGGCGCTCAACATGTCGCAGTGGAAGGACATGACGGTGGTGGACCACGAGCGGGTGCACGACCTGCTCGCGCGCCACGGGCTCACCGCCCAGGACGACATCGGGCTCGACATGGCGCTCCAGCTCGCGCGCGAGGCGGGCGTGTGGACGGTGGTGCTGGGCGACTACCAGCAGGTGGGCGACTCGCTGCACCTCACCGCGCGGGTCTTCGACGTCGGGAGCGGCACCCGGGCGGACCTGGTGGAGGTCAGCGCCCCGGCCACCGACGATCCCCGCCCCGGATTCGACCAGCTCGCCCTCCGCCTGCTCGACATTTCCGGCGCGCCGGGCGAGGTGTGGGCCAACCTCGCCTCCGCCACCACCAGTTCGCTCGAGGCGTATCGCGCCTACCTGAGCGGCGTCGACCGGCTGAACCGCTGGGAGCTGGCGGCCGCCCAGCGCAACTTCGAGCGGGCAGTCGAGATCGACAGCACCTTCGGCCTGGCGTACTACAAGCTGGCGCTGACGCGCGGCTGGCTCGTGGGGACGGCGGACTCCACCGGCCAGCACGCCATCGACCGCGCCGTGCTGTATTCCCAGAACCTCCCGGCCCATGACCGGGCGGTCATTACCGCGTACCGGTTCTTCATCCTCGGCCAGAACGCCGCGGCGCGGAACATCTACCAGCAGCTGCTGGCGCGGGATCCGCGCGACGCCGACGCCTGGTACGGGCTCGGCGACGCCTGGTTCCACGACGCGGCCAACCGCGTGGACCGGAACTTCACCGAGTCGCTCCGCGCCTTCCGCCGGGCGCTGGCGCTGGCCCCCGACTACACCCTGGCCTACGAGCATGTGCAGTTCGCGCTCAACCTGGCCAGCCGGCCGGGGGCGCCGGTGCTGCTGGTGACGCCCGATTCCTTTGCCATGGCCGCGGAGCTGGACAGCACGACCCGGTCGGCCGCGGCCACGCGCGCCCGGCTCGCCGCCCTGGAATCGAGCCGTGCCTGGAGCGCCGCCCAGCCCGCCACCGGCCGCGCCCACCTCGCCCTGGTGGACGCCCTGCTGGCCAACCAGCAGTACCCCGAGGCGCTGGCGGAGGTGGCACGGTTCCGGGCCATCGATCCGGGCAACCCGGAGATGCCGTTCCTGCAGGCCCGGGTCCGGTTTGCCAGCGGCGACGGACCGAAGGCGGCCGCCGAGCTGAAGTCGGCGCTGGCCACCATCACGCCGGGTGACTTCGCCGGCGCCGAGGACGCCCCGACGGTGATGGCCGACGTGATGGCCGGCGCGAACATCTTCGCCTACTACGGGGACCTGTCGAGCGCCGCGCGGGTCATCGAACTGGCCGACGGCATCCGGACCGACGTGCTGCCCGCGTCGATGCCGCACGACATGAAGGGGGGCGACTGGAAGCGGTCGATGCTGGCCGGGCTGTACGGGTCCGCCGGCGTGCCACTGGCCACGCTGGACCGGATCTGGGCCGCGACGGCGGAGGAAGCCCGCAGCGTCCCGGCCGAACAGCGGGAGGAGGTGCTGCACAGCGGGGCCGATGCCGCGCTCGGGCTGTTCCTCAGCGGGACGACCGGCCCGATCGAGGAGTACCAGGCCATCAGCAGCGAGCCGCTCCCCCCGGAAGTCCTCGCCCTGCTGGCCCTGAGCCGGAAGGACACCGTCGCCGCGCGCCAGGCGATGTCGGCCAGGACCGACGACCGGAAGATGATGAACAACTCCGGATGGCGGCCGCTGACCGCCGTGGCGCAGTACGAGCTCGGCGACTACGCCGGCGCGATCGAGACGCTCGCGCTGTACGAGACAGAGCAGTTCAGCACCCGCGGGTTCGATTCACGCTGGGCGGCGATCGGGCGGGTGCGGCTGCTGCGCGCCGCGGCGTACGAAAGACTCGGGCGCACAGCGGACGCGGCAGCCCAGTACCAGCTGGTGCTCACGCAGTGGAAGGCGGCGGACCCCGACCTGCAGGCCTTCATCGAGGAGGCCGAAGCGGGGCTGGCGCGGGTGCAGGGCCGGGGGTAGCCGGGCGGGAGGCGGGCCCGGCGGCTATATTGCCGGCGGGTCGGGCTCGATGGTCGCGGGTGCTTCGGCATCCGAGGAAAGTCCGAGCTCCACAGGGCAGACTGCCAGGTAACGCCTGGGCGCCGCAAGGCGACGGACAGGGCCACAGAAAGCAAACCGCCCGAGGGCGCGCAAGCGCCGGAGGGTAAGGGTGAAAGGGTGGGGTAAGAGCCCACCGCGTCACTGGCAACAGTGGCGGCACGGTAACCCCCAGTCGGAGCAAGGCCAAATATGCGGCGAGGTGCGGCCCGCACCGACCCCACCGGCAACGGTGAGCCGCGGGTAGGCTGCTCGAGGCGGTCGGCAACGGCCGTCCCAGACAGATGACCATCCCCTGGCGACAGGGTACAGAACTCGGCTTATGGCCCGACCCACGCCGCCCCGGCCTCCACCGGGGCGGCGGCCGTTATGGGGGTGCCCGCGCGCGGGGCGGCCCTCTACATTTCCCCCGTCGGGAGCCGGCCCGCGCCCAGCGGCCCGGGGCTCCTGACGCTGCCCCCACATCGAGGATGCCATGTTCGCTCGTTTGCTTACCACCGCGGCAGTGGCCGGCGGGTTTGTCGCCGCGCCGATGGCGCCTGCCCCCGCGCCCGCCATCACCACGCTGCACTACAAGATCAGCATCGGCGCCCAGTCGACGATCGACCTGTCCGCCATGGGCGCCGGTGAGCAGACCAACAGCACCGGGTTCACCGGGTACTTCACGATGACGCTCAAGGACACCACCGGCGGCAAGGCGCTGCTGGCCGTCCTCGACAGCATGGTGGTGGACAGCGCGACGCAGGGCCAGGCGATGCTGCAGACGGCCGCCGACTCCGCCAGGGGCGCCACCTGGAACGGCCTGCTGACCAAGCAGGGGAAGATCGAGAACCTGGTCTTCGCGCAGGGCGGGCCCGGCGCCAAGCAGTTCGAGACCGTGCTGACCGGTTTCTTCCCGCGGGGTGAGGCCCACACCAGGAAGAAGGGCGACGTGTGGAGCGATACCCTGACCTACATGTCGAACTCCGACGGCGGGGGCATGAGCGTCACGGTCATGACCGCCTTTACCGCCGCCGGCGAGGGGATGTACGCCGGCGCCAAGGCCCTCCAGATCAACACCACCAGCGTCGTCACCTCGGCGGGCAGCCAGGACGGGCCCGGCGGCGACATGCAGATCGAGGGGAACGGCAACGGGATCGGCGAGTACTACGTGTCCAGGGATGGGCGCTACCTCGGCGGCACCAATACCGTCAACTCCGACATCGTCCTGACGACCTCCCAGGCCCCGCTGCCCATTCCGCTCACCCAGCGCACGGTCATCACGGTCAGTTCCTACTAGCACGGGCGTGCGCCGCGCCATTCGCTGGATCGCCATCGCCGGGGGCGTGTTCCTCCTCTGGCTGGTGGCGGTCTGGCCGCCGCCGCTCTGGTACCGGACCCACTGGCCGGCCCGGACGGCGTTCATGGCGATGCGGGGAGACGCCGTGGCCGGCGACGCAGACGGGCCGACGGGCCGACGGAGCAGGGGGTTCCCGGCTGAGCCGACGTACCGGCCGGTCCCGCTCGATTCGATCTCGGTCTGGCTGCCGCGCGCCGCCATGATCGGGGAAGACAATCGCTTCCTCGAGCATGGCGGCGTGGACTATCTGGCCATCCTCGAGGCGCTCGGCTATCGACGCGCAGAATTCGCCTGGAGCGACCCGAAGGATCGGACCGAACTCCGGTCCACCTTCGGCTCCCTCTGGAGCCGACGAGGCAGGCTCCGCGGCGCCAGCACCATCACACAGCAGCTGGCGAAGAACCTCTACCTCTCCCCCGATCGCAATCCGCTCCGGAAGGTGAAGGAGGGGGTCACCGCTTACCGGCTCGAGGCCACGCTGAGCAAGCGGCGGCTGATGGAGCTGTACCTGAACGTGGTGGAACTGGGACCCAACATCTGGGGGGCCGAGGCGGCCAGCCAGTTCTACTTCGACCGGCCCGCCCGCCGGCTCACGCCGGCCCAGGCCGCCTCACTGGCCGGCTCGCTGCCCTTTCCGCTCTCCTCCAACCCCGCCTACCGGACCGGCCGCATGCGCTGGCGCCGGGACCTGATCATGCGCCGGATGCGCGGGGAGGTGGTGGAGGTGCCGCGCGAGGAGGAAGAGGTGGTGGTGCCCCCGCCGCCGGTGGTCGAGGAGATGGTGGTGCCGGACAGCCTGTAGGCGGGGACGCGGGGCAGAGGGGTTTTCCAGCGGGAACGCGCGAGGGGCAGCCGGTCATCGGCTGCCCCTCGTCGTCTTGCCGCCTTCCGGCCACGCGGACCCGGCTAGAAGGTCACCGCGCCGTTGAGCTGGATCGAATAGCCCTGCACGGTGGAGGCGTTCCCCATTTCGCCGAAATACTTGAAGCCGATGAGGACCCCGCGCTTCGGCAGGAGGACGTTGAGCGCTCCGCCGAGGGCGTTCACCCCATAGCGTCCCGGCACGACGAAGGGGGAGCCGTCCGCCTGCAGCGCGTCGGTGGTCTGGTGCTGCGCGTACCCGACCAGGCCGACCTGCAGGAGGGTCGTCATGTCCTTGTCGAGCGGCAGGAACTGCATCAGCGAGTAGTCGATGTTGAAGGTGTTGCCGGGCTTGATGTCGCTGCCGTCCTGCTTGCCGTGGAACTCGTACATCTCGAACGCCGAGAGGGTGGTCCCCTTGTTCTTGGTCAGGTACACCGTCTGGCCGGCGGTGATGGCGTTGGTCCAGTAGCCGGTGCCGACGTTGTCGGAGGCGCCGGCAGTGAACTTGCCGGTCGGCGCAAAGAAGGCGTAGCCGCCGGTGAGGTCGGCCCGCGCCAGCTTCCAGCCGAGCAGGAGGGGCTGGACATAGAGGTTGGAGACGCCGCCGGCGCCGCCGATCGACCCGAGGTTGGCGGCGGTGAGGGCGCTGGTGGCGAACGGCACCCCGATCGCGGCGGCGTACGTGCCGCCGAGGATCTTCTTGGTGCTCACCCATTCAAGCAGGGCGATGTCGACGGCGACCGCCGCGTCCCCGGAGACGGACGTGGCCGCGTTGCCCTCGGCATCCTTGAGCTGGTCGAAGGAATAGAACAGGAAGAAGTTTGCGAAGGTGAGGCCGGCTTCGGGCATCGTGCCGGAATTGGTGGCGCTCATGCCGGGGGTGTACTGGCCGCGAACCGGGGGCGGATACTGGGCGAACAGCGGCGTGGCACTGGCAAGCAGGGCGAGGGCGAGGCTCAGCCGGACCGTGGTGCGGGACATCGTGGGACTCCAGGGGTGATGGGTCAGCGAACGGGTGCCGCCGCGGACTGCGGGCGCACCCCAAACGTAATGCAGCCCCCGTCGGCGGTGGAGGCGATGTGCCCCACCGGGCACCACCTGCACGGTCAGGGCCATCGGCGCGCGCTCGCCTTACGGCGCCGAGGCGGCGGCCGCGGGCACGACCTGCAGGGTGAAGAAGCTCCTGCCGACCGCCGTCGGGAAGTAGACCCGACCGCCGTAGCCTGGCGTGGTCAGGGAGTTGATGGTGAGCGGCTCGAAGAAATCCGACTCGGCCAGGATCCGCCCGGTCAGGGCGTCACGCCAGGTGAGCTGTTCGGTGTAATTCTCGGTGAAGAGCGCGAGCTTCAGCGGCTCCCGCGCGACGTTCTTCTTCATGTTGGTGAGGAGCAGGACCCGCCGGTCCTTCGGCCCGAGGATCGGCTGGAAGGTGGTCGTGATGTTGTCGAGCACGAACGCCACCTCCAGCTTGCCGGTGGCCTGGTCGAGCTTGATCCCGGCCACCTTCCCCATGCCCATGTCGGCCGAGTAGATCATGCTGTTCTCGGGGTCGGCTCCGCTCTTGGGCGGTGCGAAGCTCCACTGGCCCTTCTCGAGCTGGCCGAAGGGGAAGATGATCTCCTTCCGCGTGGTATCCCGACTGTCGACGACGAGGATGCTCGACGCGACCGTTTCGCTCCCGGCCCCATTCAGCTGGAAGGCGACCCAGTCGCCGACCATCGTCGGCGCCGTGGCGGTGGTCTGGCCCGGCTGCATCGGGTAGAGCACCCAACTCGAATCCGCCGACAGCTGCCGCGTGGCGGGGTCCCAGAAGTAGCGCCGGGCGCTGGTGTTCATGCCGATGTAGATGGCGATCCGGCCCTGGTACATCGCGATGATGTGGGGCGAGGAGGCGGGCTCGGGGAGGTGCAGGGTGTCGAGCACGGCCAGGGTGTTCGGGTCCACCGCCACCAGGATGGAGTTCGGCTGGGTCATCCCCTTCTCGGTGCATGTGATGATCGCCATCGTGCCCTGGACCGTGCACCCGAGCGGGCGGGTCTGGTCCTTGAGGATCAGCGTGCCGTCCGGCGCCACCGTGACGTGCTTGAAGTTGACGTCCTCGACCGGCGCCTCGCCCCCCGGCAGGGTCGCGTGCCGGAGGATGTGCCCGTTCTCGGGGTCGAGCAGCACAACCTGGTTGGCCCAGGCCAGGACGATCGTCCCGTTGTCGAGGAGATTGAGGTTGGCGTTGGCAATCCAGTGGCCGGAGGCGTTGAGGTTGTCGAGGTAGGTGCGCCAGACCTGCTTCCCGGTCGTGGCATCGGCCTTGGCCACCCACGGCCCGATCGGCACCGGGTCTGCCAGCGTCGGATACTCGCCCCCGACGAGGTACAGCTCACCCGGCCGGCCGTTGTTGATGTACGAGACACCGGGATACTGGTCCTCGCTGCGCCACGCCAGGACCCGGTTGGCCCCGTCAAACGAGCCGGCGAAGGTGGCGCAGGGAAAGCGCCCGCTGCGCTCGGCGTCGGAGATCTCGGCGCCGTTGAGCGAGGGGTAGTAGCCGGGCGTCGGGATCTGCTGCTGACAGGCGAGTTCCCTCGCGTACAGCGCCACGTCGCCCGGCAGCGGGCCGACCGCCGCCACCTCGTCGGCGGTCAGGCCCACCCGAGCCATTCGCTGCTCCACCTTCCCGCCGATGACGGCGCCGAGCAGCCGGTAGGCCAGGACGGCCACCACGGCGAGCACCACCCACACCGCCACCTTCGCCCCCTTGGACATCGCCATCGTGCTCCTCCCCTGGGATGTGGCCGGTGTCCCGGCGCGCTGCTGGATTACTTCCGCGGCCCGTTGGCCTCGAAGTCCGCCTTGGTGGTGTAGTAGCCCTTCGGGTAATAGGGCCCCATCACCGCCTCCTCCATCCCCGGCTTCGTCACGTTGACCGGGCTCTGAGGCCAGGCGGGGTCGTTGGCAATGAACCGCAGCATCAGCATGCCGAAGTCGGGGCGGTTCTTCGGGCCGTCCACCCCTTCGCCCCGCGGGCTCCACTCGATCCACGCGATGCCGTTGGCGTCGGTGGCGTTGGCGGGCCGGTCCTCGGCCCGGCTGTAGACGATCGTGTAGTAGCCGTCCTTGTCGAGCGGCACCTGGAAATCGGTCAGGGCATCCACGATCTGTCCGGACGGCATCGCCTCGGCGCTGACGATGGACCAGTACTGGGTCTGTGCCGCCGGCATCACCTCGAGGCCGGCCCCGCCGTCGCCGGCGTAGGTGTCCGGGAAGGTCGGCATCTTGCCGCGCATCACGTACAGCGGCCCGAACTTCCGCGAGAGCTGGATGAACATGTATTCCGTTTCCGGGTCGCCGCCCCCGTCGATCGCCCCTGCGAAGGGGATCGTCGCCCGCTCCGCCGGCGTCTTGAACGAACCGAGGATGGAGTACCGCATGTTCCAGTACTTCTCCCACGTCGGATCGGGACGCGCCGGGGCGGTGGCCGGGTCAAGGGCGGGATCGTTCGCCTTCGCGTGCACCAGCTCTTCCCATTGTTCCGCGCTGACCGGCTGCTTGGGGGCCGCCATCCGGCGGCCGAACTGCGCGACCACCTCGGCGGCCGAGAGCCGGGTCCCGTCGGCCAGGGTGCCGGTGTAGGTCGGGAGCCCGGCCCCCTCCCCCGGCGACGACGCCGGTCCCCACCCGGCGCCGTCGCTCCCCTGGTCGGCGAGGTAGGTCCGGTTGACGAACATCAGGTCCCCGCCGTCCTTCCCGACAAACAGGGTGTTGGCGCCCCGCTGCGTCGGATCCGCCGGCGCGTCGCGCGCCACGAGCTGCAGGGTGAAGTTGCGCTTCTCGGCGAGGCGGTCGGCGCCGACCCGGAAGGGATTGGTCGAGCCCGGATCGGGGTCGATGCTCGGTCCGGAGAGATCCTCGCCGATGGAGACGAACGTGGCACCCACCTCCTTGTAGAGCGCGAACTGGAAGTACCGGGCGCGCGGGTAGGTGTAGTTCAGCGTGAGCGTGGCCCCGGCCGGGAGCGCCAGCCGCCCGATCAGGTACGTCGACTGCATGTCGGGCCAGAGGTTCGGATTCTGGATCGGGCGCGGGTATTCGAGGTGGTTCCAGTAGCCCCACCCCCGCGGGCCCTGGAAGAGGCCGTCGTGCCCGTAGCGGGTGTCCGTCCGCACGATGTTTTCCAGTGACTTGTCACCGAAGCGCCGCACGGCACCGGCGTTGAGGTTGCGGACCGGCACGAGCGGGGGCGGTTGCCAGGTCCCCTTCCCGAGCGGGTAGACCGATGGCTGCTCGGACGTCGGCCAGTACAGCCGCATCACCACGAACATCGGCCCCTTCGGCGCCGGGAGCCAGTTGGATTCCCTGTCCTTGCCGGGCGAGTCCGCCTGGATGTAGACCGTCAGGGAGCCGTCGGCGTTCTTCTTGAGGTCCGGCAGCATCGGCGAGTTGATCAGGTACCGGTTGACCGGGTTGTCGATCAGCAGCTGGGTCCGCCCATCGTACATCGTGATGGACCAGAAGGCGTTGACCGGCGGCAGCTGCCCCGCCGCAAAGGTCATCTGGTAGGTGTGCTTGCTGCCGTCGAGGGCGATCCCGTTGACGTCGCCCCGGGTGTAGGGATAGACCGCTTCGGCCTCGCTGTTGCCGTAGATGCCGAGCTTGGCGGCCGCGGCCCGCAGCGCCCAGTCGCCGTCGTAGAACTCGCGGCTGCCGGCGGCCGAGCCGATCTGCCAGCCGTTCACGTTGGTGCCGATGCTGTCCGCCACCTGACCGATCCTGGCCACGGCGGCCCTGATGGCGGCTCCCAGCGCCGCCTTCATCTCTGGGGAAAGCGGTTGCGCCCCGGCCGCCTTGGGTACCCCGATACCGATTCTGGCAAACTTGGCCCGAAGCGGCGCCTCCACGGCGGCCGTCCCGGTGGGGGGACAGAACTGCAGGAGGAAGGTCAGGAACTCGCCGAACTCCGAGGTGAATGCTTCCGCGGTCGGGGCCGGCCAGTTCACGGCGGGGGCCGGCGGCGGGGCCGGCTTCCCGAGGAACGCCGAGAGGGACTGCAGCCTGTAGCCGGCCTGGATCTTCTTCACGTTGACAAGGTCGGCGGGATTGAAGAGCTGGGTCCGGTAGACGACCAGCGAGAACTGCGTCTCGCTCCGGAAGACCCTGGCGACCCCTTTCGGTCGGCTCCCCTGCCAGTCGGGGCCGGCCACCAGGTAGCATCCGGCCCCGTTGCCGGTGGTGCGGCTCCCCATGTAGCCGTAGTTGTTGGTGTAGAGGTCCACCAGCTGCACGTCGTAGTACCGGCGCTTTTCCATGGCCGGCATGCAGAGGACGAAGGGCTCCGCCCGCAGGTCCAGCAGGGCCATCGAGTACGGGGTGTCGCTGTTCGGCGAGCTGATGGCGGTGTCGGCGGGCGTGAAGACGCGCGCCTCGTTGCTCAGCTGGTTGATCGGCGCCTTGAACTGCCCGGAATTGGGGTCGATGAAGAAGGAGTGCATCACCTTGTACCCGACGATCATCGGGATGCCGTAAAGGTAGGCCTCCTCGGCGACGGCCTGGAGCTGGGCGGTGGCGGGTGCATCCTGCGCAAGCCCGGGGTTCGCCCCTGCCAGGGTCAGGAGGGCCACGAAGGCCGTCAGGCGGCCAGGGCGCGCGTCAGACATGTGGGGACTCCTTGGAAAGTGGCTGGCGGAGGTCACGCCGAGCCCAATCGGAAACGGGAAGGGAAGCCGACCAGTCAGGAAGCTGGCACAAAGGAATCGTGCCGCAAGGGGGGGGGAAGCGGGTCCGCAGGCCCATCGGGGGTCGAAATGCACGAGGGGCAATCGGGTTTCGATTGCCCCTCACCGGGCCGCCGTGTGAGTGCCGGGCTGCCCCCCTGCTGCCGCCTAGTCCACCAGGCGCAGCGGCATCACCAGCGTCATGTAGCTGGCCGGGTCGTCCCAGCCGACCGGCTCGCAGGTGGCGGCCCGCTCCGGGGCCTTGAAGGTCATCCGCACCTCGTCGGTCGGGATGAACTTCAGGATTTCCAGCAGGTAGGTGGCGTTGAACCCGATCTCGAGCGGCTCCCCCTCGTAGGTGACCGTCAGTTCGTCCTGGGCCTCCCCGAGGTCGGGGGTCTGGACCGAGAGCTTGCAGCCGCCGCTGGAGAACGCCATCCGGATGCGGTGGGTCTGGTCGCTGGCGACGGTGCTCATCCGCCGCAGGGCGGCGGCCAGGGCCGCCTTGTCGGCGGTGGCCACCTTGTCGTTTTCCCGAGGGATGACCTGCTCGTAGTTCGGGTACGGCCCCTCGATGAGGCGGCTGTAGACCTGGGTCGTCGCGGAACGGAAGCCGAGGTGGTTGTCGCTCCGGGCCATTTCCACGGTGTCGTCGGCGCCGAAGAGCCGACGGATCTGGTCGAGCGCCTTGGGCGGCACGATGAGGTCGGCCTGGGTCTTCCCGCCGGACACCGGGACGTCCATCCGGGCCAGGCGATGCCCGTTGGTGGCCACCATCCGCATCTTGTCGGGCCGAAGTTCCCAGAGCACGCCGTTCAGGATCGGCCGGCTCTCCTCGGTGCTTGCCGCGAACGCCACGTGCCCGATGAGCTTGTGCAGTTCCCTGGCCGCCACCGTCCAGCCACCGTCGAAGCTGACGGTCGGGAAGGCGGGAAACTCTTCCCGCGGCAGCCCGAGCAGCTTGAACTTCGATTTACCGCACTCCAGGGTCACCCGCTGTTCGCCGGACGCCGTGAACCGGATGCTGGCACTCGGCAGTTCCCGGACGATCTCCACCAGCTTCCTGGCCGGAAGGGTGATCGCCCCTTCCTGGTCGACACTGGCTGCCACGGTCGTGCTGACCGCGATGTCGAGGTCGGTGCCGGAGATCCGGAGCCCGTCCTTGGTCGCCTCGAGCAGGATGTTGGCCAGGACCGGCAGGGTGGTCTTGGCGGGCACGCTCGCCGCCACGGCCACCAGGCCTTCCTGGAACTGTTCTCGCGTGATCGTGAACTTCATGCCATCCCCGACGTACAGGTGGTCCAGCGTCCAGGTCCTTCGGAGTGCAAGTAGTACAAGTACTTCTATTGATATATAAGACTAGTAGTAGTAGTAGAGGGTGTGGGGATGTGGATGACATCGCCAACCCACCGCACCGCAACATCCTTGCTCACGTCGGCGCTGTCGGAACCGTGTGGAGCATCTGGAAAGACCCGCCGATTCCACGCGCCAACGTTGATTCCACATCTGCCCACATTCGCCGCGCCGACTATTGTGCGAACAACTCCTGCCGTGCCAGCTCAACTCGCTCGCGGAACGCACGATCGCGCGCCATCTGGCGCTCCACCTTGTCCACACTGTGAATCACGGTGCTGTGGTCGCGACCACCGAACGCCTGCCCGATTTCCACCAGCTGCATCTGCAGGACTTCCCGCGCCAGGTACATCGCGATCTGCCGCGGCACCGTCAGGGTCTGGATGCGCGCCTTGGAGCGCAGGCCCTCGGGAGTGACGCCCCACCGTCGTGACACAATTTCCTGGACCCGGTCCACCGACGGCATGGCGCGGGGTGTCACGCTGGCCGCCTCCTCGCTGGCCTTGATCTTGTCGGCCAGGGACTCGCGCGCCAGTTCGATGGTGATCTCGCGGTGCTTCAGCGACGCGAAGAGCAGCAGCTTGATGATACAGCCCTCGAGCTCCCGCACGTTCGACCGCACATGCTCGGCGATGAACCGGAGGACATCGTCCGGGATCGTCATCTCGAGGTGGTCCTGCTCCTGCTTCTTCTGCAGGATGGCGATCCGGTGTTCGAGGTCGGGGAGCCCGCTGTCGGCCACCATCCCCCACTCGAAGCGGCTGACCAGCCGGGCCTCGAGGCCCGGGAGCTCCTTGGGCGGCCGGTCGGAGGTCACCACGATCTGCTTCCCCGCCTCGTAGAGGGCGTTGAAGGTGTGGAAGAACTCCTCCTGCGTCCGCTCCTTGCCCTCCAGGAAGTGGACGTCGTCCACCAGGAGGAGGTCCACGTCGACCCGATACCGGCGCTTGAGCTCCGGGGTAGTGCGGCTGTGGATGCTCTCGATGACCTCGTTGATGAACTGCTCGGCGCCGACGAAGAGGACCCGGGTGCTGGGGTCCCGCTCGACGACCGCGTGGGCGATGGCCTGCATCAGGTGGGTCTTGCCCAGCCCGGTGGCCCCGTAGATGAAGAGCGGGTTGTAGGTCTTGCCCGGCGCCTCGGCGACCGCGTGGGCGGCGGCGGCGGCCAGCTCGTTCGACTTCCCGATGACGAAGGTGTCGAAGGTGTAGCGCTCGTTGAGCGGCTGGGTGTTGCGAATGGCCGCCGCCGCCTCGGGCGCGGAGGCCGGCGGCGCCACGAAGAAGTCCATCTGCGGGCGCTGTTGCCGCTCTTCCTGGACCCGGAAGACGATCCGGGTGGCATGCCCCAGCAGCGGCTCGGCCAGTCGGGCGAGGACGCCGGCGTGCTTGGTCTCGTTCCACTCGACGGCAAACTGGTCCGGGGCGCCAATGACCAGATCGGATCCTTCCAGCGCTATCGCCGTCGTCGGCTCCAGCCAGGTGCGGATCGCATGTTCTGGAAGCTCGCGGTGTGCATCTTCGAGGATGCGTTTCCAGGCTTCTTTGGCGGACAGCGGCATCGAGACTCGTGTACCCGGTGGGAGATTTACCTTGGGGGGACGATTCTATGGCTCAGGTGTGGAAAAGTCAACGCAGCACTATCTGCGGCGCGCGTGACGCGCTCTTGACAGATCCGGAATCGATGTTCACGAACTCCGGAACCAGAGGGAAGACAGGGAGATGCGTGTGTGTTTCCACACGCCGCGCGACTCCGGCGCGGATGTGCATTGCCCGTTACATGGCAATCGGACGGGCTCAGCGCTGAGGGCCGGCTCGGGAGCCTCGTGTGGCGCGCCGAGACCGGTGTTCATGCCCGCAGCCCCGCCTCCCTCCCCCCTCCTTGACCTGTCCACATGGTGAGTTTAGCTTTCTCGGCTCATTAAGTCTCACTATAGGATAGAGTTATGAAGCCCACGTATCGGCCGCGGAACAAGCGGCGTATCAGCAAGCATGGCTTCCGCGCCCGGATGGCGACCCGCTGGGGTCGCGCGGTGCTGTCCCGCCGTCGGAAGAAGGGTCGGAAGTCGCTGGCCGTCAGCCTTCCGTCGAAGCACGGGGGCTCCTGACGTCCGGTGAGGAATTTCCGCGGGCCAGGCGGCTCGCGAAATCGTCGGACATCCGCCGTCTGCTCTCGAGGGGCCGACGGATGCGCACCGGGCATCTGGATTTTCTCTGGTTGGACAACACGGCGGGCCTTCCCCGGATGGGACTCATCGTCCCGAAGTACCAATCCACGGGGGTGGCCCGCAATCGTTTGCGCCGCCGGCTGAAGGAACTCTGGCGGCGCGAGGTGCAGGGTGCCACGCCGCCCTTCGACCTGCTGGTGCGGGCGCGCCGCGAGGCGTATGGGGCCCCGTTTTCCGCGCTCCGGTCGGAGGTCCATGCCTGGCGCGACGCCGTCGCCGGGGGCGCCGATGCGGCTTCGTGAACTGCCGCGCCGGGTGCTGCGCCTCCCGATCCGCGGCTACCAGCGGTTCATCAGCCCGGCGCTGCCGCCGAGCTGCCGGTTTTCGCCGAGCTGTTCCCAGTACGCGCTCGAGGCGGTCGAGAAGTACGGCGCCCTCAGGGGGACCTGGCTCGCCGCCCGCCGACTCATTCGCTGCCACCCGTTCAATCCCGGCGGGTATGACCCGATTCCCTGATCCCGTGACCTGACCATGGATCGTCGATTCATCTGGGCGATGGCGCTCATGACCCTGATCGTCATGGTGCCCAGCCTCCTCATGAAGAAGCCGCCGGTGGTCCCGGTGCCCGCCGACTCGGTGGCGACCACGGCGACGATCGCCCCGGCGCCGGAAGCCGCTCCGGCGCTCGCGCCGCCGCCGCCGGCCGCGGACGCCCAGCCGGACCCGGCGCTCGACGCCGCGCCGGGCGACACCGTGCTGGTGCACACCGCCCTTGCCACGTACGGCATCGCCACCCGCGGCGCGCGCCTCGTGACCGCGGAACTGACCGAATACGGCGACCAGGCGCCGGGCGCGAAGGGACGCGCGGCGAACCTGACGCCCCCCGGCTCGGCGCTGATGGGCCTGCGCCTGGTGCTCGGCGCGGATACCCTCAGGCTGGACGACTGGAACTTCACCACCACCGCGGCGGAGATGTCCACCGACGTCGCCAAGACGATCGACTTCACCGCCACCCGCGGTGAGGTGACCGTCACCCTCGCCTACACCTTCCGGCCGAACACCTACCAGATCGGGGTCGTGGGCTCCGTGACCGGCGTCGGCCCGAACGGCGGGCTGGTTCTGGTGGGGATGGGGCCCGGCCTGGCGAACACCGAAGCCAACCTGGCCGAGAACGAGCGGGCCATGGGGTACGTGACCAAGGCCCAGGGCACGAAGTTCAAGGCCTTCCAGTCGCTCGACACCGCGGAAGTGGCCACCGTGAGCGGTCCGTTCGAGTGGGTGGCGATCAAGTCGAAGTACTTCGTGGCGGCCGTGCTCGCCTTCGAGCCGGGCGCGGCGCCGATCGGCGGGCTGACGGTCCGGCCGCTGCCCGAGCCCGGCCAGAAGAAGGCGCACCGCGCCGCCGTCTGGGCCAGCATGCTCCTTCCCGCGGCGGGCGAGTTCCGGTACGAGCTCTATGCCGGGCCGATGGAGCACCCCCGCCTGGCCAGGGTCGGCCACGACTTCGACGACGTGAACCCCTACGGCTGGCCGGGCTTCCGGACCATCATCCGCCCGGTGGCGGTGGCGGTGCGCTGGATGCTGGTGTGGATGCACACCAACCTGCACCTGGCCTACGGCATGGTGCTGGTGCTGTTCGGGATCCTGGTGCGGCTCATCCTCTGGCCGCTCAACCAGAAGGCGATGCGTTCCTCGATGGCGATGCAGGCCATCCAGCCCGAGCTGAAGGCGATCCAGGACAAGTACAAGGAAGACCCGAAGCGGCTGCAGCAGGAGATGTTCAAGCTGTACAAGGAGCACGGCGTCAACCCGCTGGGCGGGTGCTGGCCGATGATGCTCCCGATGCCGGTGCTGCTGGCGCTCTTCTTCGTCTTCCAGAACACCATCGAGCTCCGCGGGCAGGCCTTCCTCTGGCTCCCCGACCTGGCGCGCCCCGACCCCCTCTACATCATCCCGCTCATCATGGGCCTCTCGATGTTCGGGCTGACCCGGATGGGCCAGCGCGGGCTCCCGCCGAACCCGCAGATGAAGATGATGATGTACGTCATGCCGGTCATGATGACGGTGCTCTTCCTCAACTTCGCCTCGGGGCTCAACCTGTACTACGCGGTGAGCAACCTGGCGAGCATTCCGCAGCAGTGGCTCATCAGCGAGGAGCGGATGAAGCTGATGGCGCTGCGGAACGGTGGGGGAGAGAAGAAGCAGGACGCGACGAAGCAGCAGGCCTCGAAGAAGAAATAGCGGAGGTAGTCGGCGTCCCTCGCCCGGACCAACTCCTTCGGCACTGCAGTTCACGTCGGAGGGAAGGATCACGCAGAGGGGCAACCCGTGAACTGACGTGCCTCCGGAGCCGGCCCGGGCTTGGGGGGTCTGATACAACCCTGCTGCCCCGCTGCTTCGCCCGCGCTACCTTCCTCCCATGCTCTCCGATCCGATTGCCGCACTCGCCACGCCGCCGGGCCGTTCCGCCCTGGCGGTGGTCCGGCTGTCGGGGCGCGGTGCGTTCGAGGTCGCGGCGCGGGTCGTGCCGACTTTCCGGGCGGAGCCGTCGAGGACCGCGCAGCTCGCCTCCTTCGTGCATGGTGACGGCACACTGATCGATCGCGGGCTCTATACTGTCTTTCCCAACCCACACAGCTATACCGGCGAGGACCTCGTCGAATTCTCCTGTCATGGGGGGTTCGTCGTGCCGGTGCAGCTGGTGTCGGCCCTGCTTGCGGCGGGCGCCCGGGCGGCGCTTCCCGGCGAATTCACCCGGCGTGCCGTCCTGAACGGCCGCATGGACCTCCTGCAGGCCGAGGCGGTGGGCGACCTGATCGACGCCACCGCCCCGGTCCAGGCCCGCTCGGCGCTGCACCAGCTGGACGGCGGCCTGTCACGCCGGCTGACGGAGCTGCGCACCGCCCTGCTCGACGTGGAGGCGCTGCTCGGCTACGACATCGACTTTCCCGAGGAGGACGACGGCCCGGTGGCGCCGGCGCGGATCGCCACGCGGATGGCCGACCTGCAGGCGCAGATCCGGCGGCTGCTGGCGACGGCCCCCGCCGGGGAGCGGCTCCGCGCCGGGGCGCTCGTGGTGCTGGCCGGCCCTCCCAATGTCGGGAAGTCCTCCCTCTTCAACGCCCTCCTCGGCACCGACCGCGCCATCGTGACCGCGACCCCCGGCACCACACGCGATGCGATCGAGGCCGCCACCGAGTTCCTCGGCTGGCCGATCCGGCTGGTGGACACCGCCGGCCTGCGGGAGTCGGAGGACGAGGCGGAGCAGCTTGGCGTGGGGTTCAGCCGGCGGTATGCGGAAGCGGCGGAGGTGGTCATCGCCTGCGCGGCGAGCGGAGACCGGGACACCGGCCGTCAGGGAGGCAGCGTGGTGGTTTCCGACACGACGGCGGGCCGGGTCGTGCATGTGCTCACGAAGTCCGATCTCGCGGCCCCGCCGCCGCCCCGCCTTCCTCTCTCCCCGATTCCCACCTCCGCCCATACCGGCGAAGGCCTCGACGACCTCAAGGCCGCCGTCGTCCGACTCGCGTTCGGGAAGCGGGCGGCGTTGCCCGACCTCGAGCCGGCGCTGACCCGCGAGCGGCACCGGATCGCGCTGGAGCGCGCGCAGGCGGCGCTCCAGGCCGCACTGCCCCAGCTGACCGAGCATCACGAGCCGGTGCTGGCGGCGCATCATCTGCGCGACGCGGCCCGGGCGCTCGAGGCGCTGATCGGGGTAGTGGATGTCGACGAGGTGCTGGACCGGGTGTTCCGGAGCTTCTGCGTGGGGAAGTGATCAGCGCTTCGTGTGCTCGTTGTGGGTGCCGTCGCAGAACGGGGCGGTCTTCGAGTGGCCGCAGCCGCACAGCTTCAGGATGCCGGGATGCTTCTCGGGCGGGCGGGGGATCGGGGTGCCGTCGCGGTCCTGCAGGACGACATCGCCCTCGATGGAGATGCTGCCGGAGGGCTTGATCGTGATGGTCGTCGGCTTCACGCCACGCCTCGTGCCGCCTCGTCGGCCGCCTGGACGTCTTCCGCCGGCGCGCGGAGCGCCGCGGCGATGCCGTGCTGGCGGACCAGCGCCTCGGTCATGCGGTGGCCGAGGTAGTAGCCGCTGCGCTCCGGAACAACCTTCCCCTGCACCAGCCGGGCGGCCGGGCTCATGCCGCCGGAGAGATACCGGAGCCGGAGGCCGAGCGCGCTGCGGTCGAGGTCGGGCTCGACGGCGCGGGTGAGGAACGCCTCGAGTTCGCGGAGGCGGTGATACTGGCGCCGGGTGTATCCGAAATAGTCACTCAGCCGGAAGCCGGGAGCGACCGCCTCGGCGGCGCGCACGGCGAGTCCTTCATTGACGAGGAGCTCGCGGAGGGTGGCGCGGCGACCGGTCTCCCAGTAGTCGTAGTAGCCGGCAGCATCCGACACCAGGCGTCGGAGATCGCTCCGGCTCGTCGCCGAGGTGTAGCGCACCGTGTGCGCCATCTCGTGGGCGACCCAGAGCGGGATCAGGTCGGGGGTGAGCCCGAGGCCGTAGGTCTCCGGGTTGGCGCGGCCGGTGAAGTGCTCGAGGCAGATGAACGCGACCCCGCGTCCGCCGACGACCAGTTCCCCGGCGTTGGCGCCGCCCATCCCCACCATCAGGTAGCAGTCGGTCGGCCGGTCCACCTGCAGTGTATCCTCGGCGCGGGTCAGCGTCTCCTCGACGGTGCGCACGATGTCGACAGTCGAGAGGAGGGCGTGCAAGTCGCTGCGGTCGGCGGCCAGTGCGGTACGCACGACCTCCCGGGCGGCGGGTGATTCGGGCTCGAGGACGTAGTTGCGCCAGTAGGCAGTGAGGACGGCGCGGTGGGCATCGAAGTATCGCTGCCAGGCCGCCTCACGATCGGGGTCGGCAAGCACGGCGAGAAAATCGGGGACGAGATTAATGAGCACGCGCCAGAATAGGAAAGAATGGTGCGCGATGCAAGTGGGGTGATCGGCGACGCGCTGTCAGGCGGGCAGGCGGAAAGGGAGGACACCGGAAAAATCAAGGGCGCCCCAGGGGGCGCCCGTGCACACCAGGGGTGGACGCGGGATCAGTGGCGCTTTCGTTTCGAGGCGTCGTCGAGGAATTTCCGCTCCGCCGGTGTGAGGCTCGCGATGCCCTGTCCGCTGATCTTGTCGAGCAGGCGGTCGGTCTCGAGGGCGACGGGATCAGGTGCCGGTGCGGCCCGCCGGCGGGGACGCGGCACCGGGGTGTCGGCCTGCTCCGCCTCGCGGGAGATCGACCGGACCATCACCGCCCGCTCGACCACGCGAGGCCGCGGCACCCCCGCGGGACCGGCGAGGCGCTGGAAGCGGAAGAAGAGGAAACCGAAGGCGGCGCCGCCGAGGTGGGCGAGGTGCGCGATGCCGTCGCCGGGGTTGAGCAGCGCCATCGCCAGGTCGAAGACCAGGAGGGCGATGACCAGCGTGCGGGCCCGGATCGGCCAGGGCAGGGGGAAGATCATCAGCTCGGCGTCGGGCCAGAACATCGCGAACGCCACCGCGACGCCGAGCACCGCCTCCGACGCGCCCGCGATGGGGTACGGCTGGAGGCTGGCGAGCCCGAGCGAGAAGAGCGCCCCGCCGAGACCGCAGTAGAGGTAGAAGAGCAGGAAGGGCCGGCCGCCCATCCGTTCTTCCACGCGGGTGCCGAGCGAATAGAGGATCAGCATGTTGAACGCGAGGTGCCAGAGCCCCGCGTGCACGAACATGTAGGTGCCGAAGGTCCACGAGTGGCGCAGGGCGTCCTGGAGGTTCGGCACGAAGACGAGCGCGGGCACCAGCCCCGGCACGAGCGCCTTGAGCAGCAGCAGCACGACGGCGTTGGCGACGATGAGTCGCCAGACCCACGGGGTGGGACGCGGAAGGCCGTACATGCTCATGTCACTCCGTCGGGTTCGAGCCGAGGATGCGGGCGGACCGGCAGATCCGATCGCAGAGTTCGGGAAACTCGATGCCCACCGCGCGGGCCGACTGGGGCAGCAGGCTCGTGGCGGTCATGCCGGGCAGGGTGTTCACCTCTAAACAGGAGAGCGAGCCCGCCGGTGTCAAGCGAAAGTCCACCCGGCTGTACCCCCCGAGCTTCAGGGCCCGGTGGGCGGCCAGCGCCTGCTGCTGGCAGTCGGCGGTGAGGGCGGGGGAGAGGTCGGCGGGGAAGATCTCCTCCGACATGCCGGGGGTGTACTTGCACTCGTAGTCGAAGATCTCGTGCTGCGGGATGATCTCCCCCACGGCCAGCGCCTGGTCGTTCAGGATGCCGACGGTCAGCTCCCGCCCGGGCACAAAGGCCTCGATCATGACCTCATCGTCGTACTTCGCCGCGAGGGCCACCGCCCCCTCCAGCTCCGCCGCCTTCCGGACCACGGTGAGGCCCACCGTGGAGCCCTGCTTCGACGGCTTGACCACCACCGGCCACCCGAACCGCCGCTGCACCTCGGTCGGCGAGATCGGGGCCATGGCCCAGTCGGGCGTGGCCACCCCCGCCGCCCGGAAGAGCCGCTTGGAGATGTCCTTGTCCATGGCGATCCCGCTCGCCATCGGGCCGCTGCCGGTGTAGGGGACGCCGATGATCTCGAGGAGGGCCTGCAGCGTGCCGTCCTCCCCGGTGCCGCCGTGGAGGGCGAGGAAGAGGACGTCGGCGTGGCGGACGACCGCCAGGTCGCCGAGGCCGGACACCAGGAGGCCGCGCTCCAGGGAGTGGAGTCTCTCGATCGACGGCGGGGCCACCCCCACGGCACCGCCGATCTCCCGGGCTTCCTCGGCCTCGGGGATGTAGCCGCGCGCGGTGTCGACCACCGACACCTCGTGGCCGCATTTGCGCAGCGCCGCCACCACCTGGACGGCGGAGGCCAGGGCGACATCCCGTTCGCTGCTCGTGCCGCCGGTCAGGACGGTGACTTTCACGGGTTACCGCGCTCCAATCATTTCGCGGAGGACGTCGTACCGGCTGACGATGCCGATCAGCACGCCGTTCTGCTCGACCAGCGCGGCGGGCAGGTCGCGGTTCAGCATCGGGGCGAGGCGGTCGGACGCGAACCCGGCATCCACCACCGGCAGCGACTCCTCCATCACCTCGCGGACCGGGCGGTCGAGGATGGCGGGCTGGGTCAGCACCCGGGTCATCAGGGTGCTCTCGGTGAGGGTGCCGACGGAGCGGCCCTCGTCCAGCACCGGGATCTGGCTGATGCCCCAGGTGCTCATCAGGCCGAGCGCCTGCCGCACCTGCGCCGAGGGGGCGAGGCTCACCAGCGGCGGGTGGGCACCCTGGCGGCGGGCGAGGAGGTCGGCGACGGTGGTGCGGGGCATGTCGAGGAGCTGGTTCTCCTGCATCCACTCGTCGTTGAAGAGCTTGCTCAGGTACCGCTCGCCGGTGTCACAGAGGATGGTGACGACGCAGGCGTCGGGATCGTCCACTTCGCGTGCGACCTGGAGCGCGAGGGCGACGTTGAGTCCGGCCGAGCCGCCGACCAGCATCCCCTCCTCCCGGGCCAGCCGGCGCGCCATCGCCATCGACTCGCGGTCGCCCAGCTGGCGGAATTCGTCGATGTACTCGTGGACGATGGTCGTGGGGATCTTGTCGCCGCCGATGCCCTCGACCTTGTAGGGGGCGCCTTCGCCCATCGTGCCGGTTTGCGCGTAGCCGGTGTAGAGCGAGCCGATCGGGTCGCCGGCGATGACGCGGACCTTCGGGTTCTGCTCCTTGAGGTACTTCCCCGTGCCGCTGACGGTGCCGCCGGTACCGGCGCCGGCGATGAAGTGCGTCACCTTCCCGCCGGTCTGCTCCCAGATCTCGGGGCCGGTGGTGCGATAGTGCGCCTCCGGGTTGACCGGGTTGTAGAACTGGTTGGCCAGGATCGCGCCGGGGGTGTC
>JAHECL010000091.1 GCA_024641745.1 Gemmatimonadota bacterium
GCTCTTCGTGGTGCCAGGTTCCGCCGGGAGCTTCGTTCCGCTGGCCTCCAGCAGCGCGGGCACGGCGATGTCCACCACCGTCACCGAAACGCAGACCACGCTGACCGCGCTCGGCATCCCCTCCTTCACGCAGCCGCTGCCCCTCCCCACCGCCGCGCTGTCGGCGTCGGACTACAGCCAGTACCTCACCACGTTCGCGGGATCGATCGCCGCGGCCCCGATCACCGACTACGCCTCGTTCCTGCTGGGCGACATCGAGCTCGGGGCGAGCTATACCCTGATCGACCGGTGGAACCGGCCGGAACACCCCGGCGGCCTGCGCGTCGTCGTCCAGGGATTGGTCCGCCTGCCGACCGGAACCCAGCCGCTCCCGAACGACTTCACGAGCGTTTCCACCGGCGGCGGCCAGACCGACCTGCAGCTCTCGGTGGCGGCCGACGTCGGCGGAGGACGGGTCGGGGCGCGTTTCGCGGCCAGCTACAACGACCAGCTCTCGCTGACAGCGGCGGAGCGGGTGACCACCCCCTCCCAGCCGATTCCCTGGCGCAACCGACTGGCGACGGTGCAGCGGAACCCTGGCAACGAATTCGGGCTCAGCGCCACCCCCTACTTCCAGCTCGCGCCGGGGTTCGCACTCGTGGGCCTCGTGCGCTACTGGTCCCGCGGTGCCGATGTGGTGGAGTACGCCTCGGCGACGGATTCGATTCCGGGCGTGAGCGCTGGAGCGCTGGCGGAGGGAACGGGGCGGACGGCGATCGTGTTGGGCGGCGGACTCAGCTACGCGCCGCCGCAGGTCGGAGCGAAGGTGCCGCTCGATGCATTCTGGATCTATGAAACGGTGGTGTCGGCGACGGACGGGGTGGTGCCGAAGGCGGGGACGGTGCGGATGGGACTCCGGGTGCCGGTGCGGTTGTGGGGAGCGAACGAGCCGTAGGCCAGGCTCAGGTCTTCAGCGCCCTCCCCAGCATCTCCTCGGCGTGCCGCCGCGCGGCGGTTCCATCGGGGTCGCCGAGCATCCGGGCGATCTCGGTCACCCGATCCTCGCCGAGAATGGTGTCCACCGTGCTGGTGGCGACGCCCCCCTCCACCCCCTTCAGCACCACGAGGTGGCGGTCGGCCCGCACCGCGATCTGCGGCAGGTGGGTGATGACCAGCACCTGGTGCTCTCCCGCCACGTCGGCCAGCGCCTGCCCCACCTGCCCGCCGACCTCGCCGCCGATCCCCTGGTCGATCTCGTCGAACACGAAGGTCGGAATCCGGTCGTGTTTCGCCACCACCACCTCGAGCGCGAGCATCAGCCGCGACAGCTCGCCACCGGACGCCACCTTCTGGACCGGCTGCGCATCGAGCCCGACGTTGAGACGCACCGTGAAGGCCACCCCCTCCGCTCCGTCGGGGCCAGGCTCCGTCAGCGGCGGAAGGACGACCTCGAACTTGCCCCCGGCCAGCCCCAGCTTCGGGAGCAGCCGGCTCACCGCCCGCGCCAGCCGGCCCGCGGCATCCCGCCGCTTCCCGGAAAGCGTCGCCGCCGCCGCCGTGACCGCCGACTCCCCCGCCGCCCGACTGACGGCAAGCGAGCGGAGGTCGGCGTCGGCAGTGTCGAGCAGTTCCAGCTCCGCCAGCGCCTCGCGGTGCACCTGCAGCACCGCTTCAAGCGTCCCCCCGTGCTTCTGCTGCAATCGGAAGAGCAGGTCCCGGCGCCGCTCGACTGCTTCAAGCCGTTTCGGGTCACGCTCCACTTCTTCCGCGTAGGCCGACGCCAGCCGCGCCACCTCCGAGAGCTGCGCGTAGGCGCCGTCCAGCATCTCGCGCCACGAGGCCACGCCCGGGTCCACCCGCTCCAGCTGCCCCAGTGCCCGCTCGGCCACTGCCAGCGCCTGCAGCGCTCCGCCCTCCTCCCCGTCGATCGCCTCCGACAGCACCCGCGCCTGCTCCTCCAGCGAGCTGGCGTGGGCCAGCCGCTTCGCCTCCAGCGCCAGCGCCTCGTCCTCCCCGGGCCTGAGGCGTGCGGCGGCGATCTCGTCGGTGACGTGCTTGAGATAGTCGGCGCGGCGGCGGACTTCGTCGAGCCGGGAGCCAAGCTCCGCTTCCCGGGACCGGAGGGCCGCCACCGTCGCGTGCGCGGCCGCAACCGCCTCCCGCTCGGCGGCGCACTGCCCGTAGGCGTCGAGGATCTCGCGCTGGGTGTCGGGCTTGAGGAGGGAGACGGTTTCGTGCTGGCCGTGGAGGTCCACCAGCAGCGCGCCGAGCGAGGCGAGCACGCCGACGGTGGTGGGACTGCCGTTGACCCAGGCGCGGGACCGGCCCTCGGCGCTGATCTCGCGGCGGACCACGATGCGCGACTCCTCCACATCGATCCCGAGCCCCTCGATCCGGCGGGCCAGGCCCCGCGAGAGTCCTTCGAAGGCGCCTTCGACGACCGCGCGCCCCGCTCCCGGCCGGACCACGCCACTGTCGCCCCGGCCGCCGAGGAGGAGGCCGAGGGCATCGACCAGAATCGATTTCCCCGCACCGGTTTCGCCGGTGAGGACGTTGAGGCCGGGGCCGAGGGGGAGGGTGACGTCCGCGATCGTCGCGACGTCACGGACGCGAAGTTCGGTCAGCATCGGACGGCGGGCATCAGATGGGTGAGCGGTCAGTCAGGTCGCCCCAGTGGAGCTTCTGGCGCATCCGCTGGAAGTACCCTTCCGGCCCCACGCGCACCAGCATCACGGGCGCCTCGGCCAGTCGCACCCGCACGCGACTGCCGGCGCGGAGTGCCGTCACCACCTGGCCGTCCACCGAGACGATGACCTCATCCTCCTCGGGGTCGACCGGCTGGATCACCACGTCCCACGCCCCCGGGAAGACCAGCGGCCGCACCGCCAGGGTGTGGGCGCAGATCGGCGTGAGGATCAGCGCGTGGACGCCCGGGACCACGATCGGGCCCCCGGCGCTGAGGGAGTAGGCGGTCGAGCCCGTCGGCGTGGCGACGATGATGCCGTCGGCGCTGTACGGCCCGACGCTCTCCCCCTGCACCTCGACATCGAGCCGGATGACCCGCGCGACACCGCCCTTGTGCACCACGACGTCGTTCAGCGCGAGGTCCAGCGGAACCGAGGTCCCGTCGGCGTCCTGGATCACCGCCTTGAGCGCCTGGCGCGGCTCGGTGATGTACCGGCCGTCCACCAGCGCATCGAGTGCGGCAGG
Organism: Gemmatimonadota bacterium; assembly: GCA_024641745.1. GTDB lineage: Bacteria > Gemmatimonadota > Gemmatimonadetes > Gemmatimonadales > GWC2-71-9 > SPDF01. The sequence goes on from JAHECL010000091.1 coordinate 3,190, forward strand.
CATGGCGTTGCGGGAGACGCTGGTGAGGAACCCGACCTTGCCGAGGTTGATGCCGAGGATCGGCACGCCGCGGCCCTCCAGCATGCGCGCGCCGCGGAGGAGGGTGCCGTCGCCGCCGAACGACAGCAGGACGTCGAGGTCCACCCCGTCGAAGCCGGGCGGCGGCGTCCCGGGCCAGAGGTCGGCAAGGAGCGGTTCGGAAAAGAGCTGCATGCCCCGCTCGGGCCCGAGCACGGCAAGCTGCTCGATCAGGCCTTCGATCTCGGCGTATTCGTGGTTACCGCAGACCCCGACCTTCATCGCGCCTCGACGGATTCTTCGCCATGCAGGGCCGTGACCCGCCGGGCAATCCCTTCCGCCGTCAGCCCGAACGCCGCCAGCTGATCGGCGCGCGGCGCCTGTTCCACCAGGGCATCGGGGATGCCGAGGGCGATGACCCGGACGTCCGGCGCGATCGTCTGGACCGTCTCGGCGAGATAGGCGCCGAAGCCGTTGACGACGGTGCCCTCCTCGACGGTGACCAGCACCCGGTGGTCGCCCAGCAGTCCCTCGAGCGTGGCGCGATCGAGCGGCTTGAGAAAGAGCGCGTTGACCACCGTGCAGTCCAGCCCCTCGGCCTTCAGCAGATCGGCGGCGTCGAGGCTGGGCTGGACCATCGTCCCGACGCCCAGCAGCGCGATGTCCCGGCCGTGGCGGAGCGTCTCCCAGGTCCCGTAGGGCACCGGCGCCACCTCGGCCACCGGACTCGGCTCGGCCGGCACCTTGTCGCGCGGATACCGCGTGCAGAACGGCCCGCCGTCGTGGACCAGCGCGGTCTTGAGGAGGCCGATCAGTTCGTCGCCGTCCTTGGGCGCCGTGACCGTCATCCCCGGCACCGCCAGCATGTAGGCGATGTCGTACAGGCCCATGTGGGTCTGGCCGTCCTCGCCCACGAGGCCCGCGCGGTCCATGCAGAACACCACCGGCAGGTGCTGCACCGCGATGTCGTGGATGATGTTGTCGTAGGCCCGCTGGAGGAAGGTGCTGTAGATGGCCACGACCGGGCGGATGCCCTGGGTGGCGAGCCCGCCCGCGAAGGTGACGGCATGCCCCTCGGCGATGCCGACGTCGAAGAACCGGTCGGGCCAGGCCTGCTGGAAGATGTTGGTGCCGGTTCCGCTCGGCATCGCGGCGGTGATCGCCACGAAGTCGGGGTATTCGCTGCCGAGATCCACCAGGGCGTCGCCGAAGACCTTGGTCCACGCGGAGGGGCCGGTGGCCTTCTTGCGTGCCTCGCCGGTGACCGGGTCGTAGGCCGCCAGCCCGTGCCACCGCTCGCGATTCTCCTCGGCGTAACTGAAGCCCTTCCCCTTTTCGGTGAGCACGTGGATCACCCGGGGGCCCTTCATCTCCCGCACGAAGCGCAGCGTCTCGGTGAGCTTCTTGAGGTCGTGCCCGTCGATCGGGCCGAAGTAGCGGAACCCCATCTCCTCGAAGAACATCCCGTCGGAGAACAGGTTCTTGGCGCTCTCCTCGAGGTTCTTGGCGAAATCCACCACCCGCTCGCCAAAGACGCGCGAGGCGGCCTTGGTCATGCCCTTGACCCGCTCGCGGACCTTGTTCGTGAGGGGGTTCGCCACGATGCCGCCCAGCGTCCGGCTGATGGCGCCGACGTTGGGGGAGATGCTCATCCCGTTGTCGTTCACGATCAGGATGATGTCGCGGTCGGAGTGCCCGGCGTTGTTCATCCCCTCGTAGGAGAGACCGCAGGTGAGGGCACCGTCGCCGACCACCGCCACGACCTTGTTGTCCCCGCCCCGCAGGTCGCGAGCGGTGGCCATTCCCAGCGCCGCCGACATCGCGGTGCCGGCGTGGCCGGCGCCGAAATGGTCGTGGGCGCTCTCGCTGCGCTTCAGGAACCCGGAGATGCCGCCGGTCTGGCGCAGCGTCGGGAAGTCGGCGTTGCGGCCCGTCAGCAGCTTCCAGGCGTAGGCCTGGTGCCCGACGTCCCAGAGGATCTTGTCGGCCGGGGAGTCGAATTCGTAGAGCAGGGCGATGGAGAGCTCGACCACGCCGAGGCTGGCCCCGATGTGGCCTCCGGTGACGGAGACACAGTCGATCAGGCGCTCGCGGACCTCCTGCGCCAGCTCCGGGAGCTGTTCCCGGGGGAGGCGCTTGAGGTCGTCGGGTCCGTGAATGGTGTCGAGCAGGGCCATGATATGCCGATCCTGGGTCAATGCCGTCGAGTCACAATATAGCGCGCGAGCGCGGCGAGGGTGCCGAGTGGTACCCCGGCGCGTGCCAGTGAGTTCACCGCCGATTCCGCGTGGCGGACCGCCGCCGCCCGGGCCCCTTCCACCCCCAGGAGCTGGACATAGGTGGACTTGGCCACCGCCGCATCCTTGCCGGCCGTCTTTCCCAGCTCCTCGCTCGTGGCGGTGGCATCGAGCACGTCATCCGCCACCTGGAACGCCAGCCCCACTTCCCGTCCATACTCACGAACGGCCGCGAGGGTTTCCGGAGCGGCCCGTGCCGCCAGCGCCCCGAGGACGCACGAGGCCTCGATCAGGGCGCCGGTCTTCCCGCGGTGGACGTGCTGGAGGTCGTCGAGTTCCAGGGTGCGCCCCTCGGCTTCGAGGTCGAGCCATTGACCGCCGACCATCCCGGTGATGCCCGACGCGCTGAACAGCTCGGCGGCCAGCACGCCCATCTCCCCTGTCGCCAACTGGAGCCGTTCGCACGCCTCGACCAGCACCCGGGCGGCGACAGGGACGAGCAGGAACCCCACGCGCGTGGCGGTCGGCACGTCGAACTGGCGGTGGGTGGTCGGCCTCCCGCGCCGCAGGTCATCGTCGTCCATGCAGGGAAGGTCGTCGTGGACCAGCGAATAGGTGTGGACCGTCTCGACCGCCGCGGCGATCCCGGCAATGCCGTCCGAGTCGCCCCCGCACGCCCGGTAGGCGGCGAAGACCAGGGCCGGGCGGACCCGCTTGCCGGGGCTGCGGAGGGCGTACGCCATCGCGGCGCCGAGCGCACCCGGCGATTCGGCCGCGAGGCGAACCGCCCAGGCCTCCAGGATCGCGTCCACGCGGTCGCGTGACTCGTGGAGCAGCGACTCCGCGCCCGGGTCAGCCCTCGAGGTCGACAAGCCCCAGGCTTCCGTCGGCCTGTTCCACCACCTTCTTGACCCGGGCCTCCGCCTCCGACAGCCGCTCCCGGGCCGCGCGCAGCCGGACCACCCCTTCCTCGAAGAGGACGAGGGCGGCATCGAGGTCGGCGTCTTCCGCCTCCAGGCGGCGGACGATGTCCTCCAGCCGGCGGAGGTCGTCCTGCAGGCTGGGTGGTTCGGGGGTGGGCTTCGGCATGTCGTGATTACTCCGCACGCGCCGGCACCGTACCGTCGCTCACGCGCAGACGGAAGGGTCGGCCACTGGAAAAGTCCGCCGCATGCGAGAGCACGCGGCCGTCGTCGTCCTGCGCCACGCTGTACCCGCGCGCCAGCACGCGCAGCGGGCTCAGTGCATCGAGCTGGGCGGCGACGCGTTCCACCCGGCTCCGGCGCGCCTCGATCAGGCGGGCGAGCGCCCCCTGCAGCCGGTCGCCGGTGCGGACCAGGCGCTCCTCCGCCACGCGGGTCCGGCGCCGAAGTCCGGCCGCCAGCCGCACGCCGAACCCGTCCACCCGCTGCACCACCGCAGCCCCGTCGGGCACCGCCATTTCCGCCGCCGCCGAAGGCGTCGCGGCGCGGGCGTCGGCCACGAGGTCCGAGAGGGAGACGTCGGTTTCGTGACCGACGGCGGAAATGGTGGGCACGCGGACGGCCGCGAGTGCCCGGCACACCTGTTCGGCGTTGAAGGCGTCGAGGTCGCCCTTCGCCCCGCCCCCCCGCCCGACGATGCAGAGCTCCACCCCGTCGATCCGGTTGACCAGTCCGAGGGCGCGCGCCAGGGAGGTCGCCGCCCCCTCCCCCTGCACCTGCGCCCCGACCACCACGATCTCGACGGCGCTCCAGCGATTCCGGGCGACGATGATGATGTCGCGGAGCGCCGCACCGTCGGGGCTGGTCACCACGGCGATCCGCCGGGCGAAGGGCGGCAGCGACCGCTTCCGCGCCGGGTCGAGGAGGCCGTCGGCCGTCAGCGCCGCGCGGACCCGCTCGAGTTCCTGCGCCTTGGCGCCGAGCAGCTCGGTGGGAATGATGTCGGAGGCCGTCAGGCGGTACTCGCCCTTTTCTTCCCAGAGCGACGGCCGGCCCCGGACCAGCACTTCCATCCCGTCGCTCGGCGGCTGCCCGTGACGCTTCAGCACGCCCGCCGCCTGCTGCTTCCAGAGCATGCAGCGCACCGAGGCATCGGCATCGCGAAGGGTGAAGTACCAGTGGCCGCTGCGCCAGATCTTGAACTCCACCAGTTCGCCCCGCACGAAGACCGCTCCCCCGAACTCCCCCTCCACCGCGTCCCTGGCGCGTCGGTTGAGTTCGGCGACCGACAGTTCCTCGGGCAGCTCGCCGTCGCCGAAGAGCGAGGGAAGGGTCACGTCGGCGGCCTCACGCCGTCCGCGAGAGTTCAGCGGCCTGCAGGGTGTTCTTCAGCAGCATGGCGATCGTCATCGGTCCGACGCCGCCGGGCACCGGGGTGATCGCCGAGGCCACCGCGGCGACCTCCTCGAACGCGACGTCGCCGCAGAGGCGGTAGCCGCGCTCCCGTGAGGGGTCATCCACCCGGTTGATGCCGACGTCGATGACCACCGCCCCCGTCCGGACCATGTCGGCGGTGCAGAACTCGGCCTTGCCGATGGCGACGATCAGGATGTCGGCCTGGCGGGTGAGCGACGGCAGGTCGCGGGAACGCGAATGGCAGACGGTCACCGTCGCGTTGCCGCCAGGGCCCTGCTGGATCAGCAGGTTGGCCATCGGCTTGCCGACAATGTTGGACCGCCCCACGATGACGGCGTGCGCACCGCTGGTCTCGATCCCGGAGCGGATCAGCATCTGCTGGATGCCGTAGGGGGTGGCGGGGCGGAAGGCGGTCGGGTCGCCGGTGACGAGCTTCCCGACGTTCTCGGGGTGGAAGCCGTCCACGTCCTTGCGCGGGTCGATGCGGCGGAGCACCCGGTCGCTGTCCATCCCCTTCGGGAGCGGCAGCTGGACCAGCATCCCGTGAATGGCGGGGTCGGCGTTCAGCCGGTCGATCGTGGCAAGCAGCTCGTCCTGGGAGGTGGCGTCCGGCAGGCGAATCGTGACGGAGTGCATCCCCGCCTCCTCGCATGCCTTCCCCTTGCTCCGGACGTAGACCTGGCTGGCGGGATCCTCACCGACGAGGACCACGGCGAGCCCGGGCTTGATGCCGGCCTTGGCGAGCCGGGCGACATCGGCGGCAACCTCCTGGCGGATGGCAAGGCCCAGGGCCTTGCCATCGAGGAGCTTTGCGGTCATCGCGCCACCTCCACGGAACGGGTTTCCCGGATCACGACCACGCGGATCTGCCCGGGGTATTGGAGTTCATTCTCGATCTTGCGGGCGATCTGCTCCGACAGCTCGGCCGCCTGGGCGTCGTTCACTTTCTCCGGCGTCACGATGACGCGGATTTCGCGGCCGGCCTGGATGACCGCGGTCTTCTCGACGCC
>JAHECL010000092.1 GCA_024641745.1 Gemmatimonadota bacterium
AGCCGCGGTGCGAACTGCCCACCGGCGGGTCGATCATCATCCAGCCGACCGAGGCGCTGGTCTCGATCGACGTGAACACCGGCCGCTACACCGGCAAGAAGGATCCGGAAAAGACGATCCTCCGCACCAACCTCGAGGCGGCGAAGGAGATTGCCCGGCAGCTCCGGCTGCGGGACGTCGGCGGCATCATTGTCTGCGACTTCATCGACATGGACACCCGGTCCAACCGCGAGAAGGTGCTGCAGGAACTCCGCAGTCACCTGGTCCGGGACCGGGCCCGGACGAAGGCCTTCGCCGTGTCCGAGCTGGGTCTCATCGAGATGACCCGCCAGCGGGTGCGTCCCTCGCTCTGGGCATCCCAGACCACAGAATGCCCCACCTGCGCCGGGAGCGGGCGGGTCTTCAAGCCGGAGATCGTCACCCGCCGGCTGGAGCGGTCGCTCCGCCGGGCCGGCCACGAGCACCGGGAGCGCCAGCTGGCGGTCCGGCTGCACCCCGAGGTGGCCATCTACATGCTGGAGGAGGAGCCGAAGCTCCTCCAGACCCTCATCCGGACCACGGGCCTGGAGCTGGAGCTCCGGGACGACCCGATGATGCGCCTCGACGAGTTCCGGCTGATGAGCCGGCCCGGGGGCCGGGATGTGACGGAGCTGTACGCGGTCGCGTAGGGGGAGCAGGGGGTGAGGGGGAGCGCGCGACCGGCCCTCCTTGACCTAACAGGGTGTCCCTGCTAATCTTCTGGGCTTGCTGCACAGCCACCTTTTGGCCACGAGTGAATGTCATGTACGCGATTTTCAAGGCGCTGGGAAAGCAGTTCCGTGCGGAGAAGGGCAAGGTGGTTCGCCTTCCCCTCATGGACGCCGAACCCGGCTCCAAGGTCACCTTCGATGAGGTGCTCCTCTCTTCCGACGGCACCACGGTCAAGGCCGGCACCCCGCTCGTCAAGGGCGCCAAGGTCACGGCCGAGGTCGTGGGAGACGGCAAGGAGCCCAAGATCTACGTGTTCAAGTTCAAGCGGCGGAAGGGCTACCGCCGCAAGACCGGGCATCGGCAGAAGTTCACCGAGGTCCGCATCACTGACGTCAAGGTAGGGTGAGGCGCATATGGCTCACAAAAAGGGCGTAGGCTCCAGCCGCAACGGCCGCAACAGCAATCCCCAGTACCTCGGCATCAAGAAGTTCGGCGGCGAGAACGTGATCGCCGGGAACATCCTGGTGCGCCAGCGGGGCACCGTCATCCATGCCGGCAAGAACGTCGGGCAGGGCACCGACGACACCCTCTTCGCCAAGGTGGACGGCGTGGTGAAGTTCGAGTACCGGGACAAGGGCCGGAAGAAGGTCTCGGTCTATCCGAAGGAAGTCATCGCGTAGGCAGCGGCGGCTCGGCGGCGACACGGGGGATGCGGCAGGCGCCGCATCCCCCTTATTCTTTTCCTGAAGCAGACCTGAAGGGTTCGAAATGAAACATTTCAGCCCTGATCGCCGTCAGGTGCGCTGATCCCCACCACGGAGACTACAATGTCGTCCATCTTTTCCAGGTTGAACACCGAGCTCGAGAACTTCGGCCGTCGCGCAGGGGCCGCACTGGACGAGGGCCGGCTCCAGATTGAGCTGCTGCGGGTCAAGCGCCGGCGCGACAACGCCGCCCGGGACCTGGGCATGATTGCCTACCATCGCGAGAAGGGAGTGGAGGCCGACCAGAAGCGGGTGGACGCCCTCGTCCTCAAGATCGGGGACCTCGAGACCCAGATCGCCTCCATCGAGGCGCAGATCGCCACCCAGAAGGCCGAGGTCGTGTCGATGTCCGACACGCCGGTCGAGGAGGAGGCCCCGGCAGAAGAGCTTGATCCGGAGGAAGGGGCGATCGACGAGGCGGCGGCGGCCCCCCAGGCCGACGGGACGCAGTAGCGGTCAGAGTCCCCCGCCCGACACCAGTTCGAGCTTCAGAGGGGCGCCGTCCACCTCCACCTTCAGGACGGTGTGCGGCGCCCGCTTCAACACCCGGAAGGTCACGTAGTTCGGGCCGCCGCTCAGGCGGACCACCCAGGCATCGAACGCCCCCGCCGGCACCATCGCCATCTCCTCCCCGACCACTTCCAGGATCATCTCCGTCAGCGTCTTCGTCCCGGCGCTGAACATCGGAAAGAGCCACGCCGCGTCCTTCGACCATGGAAGGGCCGGAAGCAGCGCCTGCAACGTGTTGTCGTCCACCGTGCCCGGCGGCACCACGGTGTCCACCGAGAAATGCTCGGGTCCGCTGGCCGTCACCGCCTGGACCTGGCCCGTCACCCGTCCGGCCGCATACACCAGCTCGATTCCGCCCGGTACGTCACGCACCATCCCTGATTGCGAGACCCGCGACACCTCGCCGCGGCCGTTCAGGTCGGCGGTGGTTTCCTGCCGGATCGCCGTCCCGATGGTCGTCAGCTCGTGGACGATCAGGCTGTCCCCGCTCTTCGTGAGCTCGAACACGCTGCCACCCCGCGGCTGGTTGTTGACCAGCACCACGAGACTGTCGCGATGGGGCTGCAGCTTCTTCGCGTCGACGGGGAGCGGCTTCGCCTGGGCAGCCTGGGCCGCGGCGGGAAGGGGAGCGACCAGGCTCAGGACGCCGAGGATGGCGACGATGTGACGCATGACGACGGACTCCTGGTGACGGTCAGCGGGTGAGGGTCGGGAAGAGCCGGAGGCTGGTGTCCGACAGGATGGAGCGCTGTACCTCCGGCGCGAGCGGAAGCGCCCGAAAGGCGTCGAGATTCCTGCGCAGGTCGTGGACGCCCGGGCTCGGCCAGTCGGTTCCCCAGATCGTCTTGTGCGCGATGTCGGTCAGCCGGGGGAAGTACTCGAGCAGCCGTGCCGGCGGGATGCCGGAGAGCTCGAGGTAGACGTTGGAATGCCGCCGCAGGATGAAGAACGCCTCGTCCATCCACAGCGGCCGCCCCCCGTGCGCCATCACGATCGTCAGTTTGGGGAAATCGATGGCGACGTCGTCGAGTTCCATCGGGTTGCCCCACTTCGAGCGGGCACCGGGGAAGATGCTGGTGCCGGTGTGGATGAGGACGGGCAGGCCCCGCTCCTCGCAGCGCCGGTAGATCCGGCGCAGCGCCTCGAGTCCCTCGGTGTAGGCGTTGGCCGGGTACATCTGGTGCGGCGGATGGATCTTGAGGCACCGGATGCCGAGCTCGATCAGCCGGTCGACATCGCCCTCCGGGTCCTTCGTGAAGCGCGCATGCACGCCGCCGTACGGGAGGATCCGCTCCGGCTCCGCCTCGGCATACCTGGCCGCGAACGCATTCGTGGAATCGTCGAACCCCATGAGGTCGGGGCTCGGGTAGTTGATCAGGGCCACCCGCCACACGCCCGACGCGTCCATCACCTCCAGCAGCGCCTTCGGGTCGTCCATCAGGGCGATCAGCCGCTCCCAGTGGTCCTCCTTGCCCACGCGCATCACGTCCGCCACCGCCGGCTTCAGCTGCCGCCACGGCTGGATGTGGACGTGCATGTCCGAAATGGGGTAGGTCACCGTCCCTTGAACTCCGCCGGACGCTTGCCGAGGAATGCGGCGACCCCCTCCGCCTTGTCCTCGCTGGAGAAGGCGAGACCGAAGAGGGTCGTCTCCTGCCGGAGTCCCTCGTCGAGCGGCACCCGCAAGGAGGCGCGGACCGCCTCCTTGATGAGCTGCAGCGCGACCGGGCTCTTCTGCGCGATCCCCTCGGCCAGCGCCATCGCGCGCGTGCGCAGGTCCGACGCAGGCACCACCTCGTCCACCAGGCCGATGCGAAGCGCCTCCGTCGCGGTGATCAGCTCTCCGGTGAAGAGGAGCTTGTAGGCGGCGCCCGCCCCGACCAGGCGGGGAAGCCGCTGGGTACCGCCGCCGCCGGGGATGATGCCGAGATTGACTTCAGGCTGGCCGAGCCGCGCGGTATCCGCCGCGATCCGGATGTCGCAGGCCATGGCCAGCTCGCAGCCTCCCCCCAGCGTGAACCCGTTGAGGGCGGCGATCACCGGCTTCGGGAAGCGGTCCACCGCGTCGAAGATCGTGCGGTCGGACATCACCCGGAACTGGTCGATGGGGCTCCGGCCCTCGAACTCCGAGATGTCGGCGCCGGCCACGAAGGCCTTGTCGCCGGCGCCGGTCAGGACGACGACCCGGATGCCGGCGTCGGTCCGGATCGCATCCAGGAGACCGAGCAACTCGCAGCGGGTCGCGCCGTCGAGGGCGTTCCGCTTTTCGGGGCGGTTGATGGTGAGCAGGGCCACGCGGCCATGGTCTTCCCGGAGGATGTTGGTTGCTTCGCTCATGATGTGGACCAGTCGTAGAAACCGTGACCGCTCTTCTTGCCGAGCTTGCCTTCGGCGACGAGGCGGCGGAGGATGGCCGGAGGCTCGAATCGGTCGGTGCCCAGGGCCTGGTGAAGGTAGTCGGCGATCCGGAGCCGGACGTCGAGGCCCACCAGATCGGTGAGCTTGAGCGGCCCCATGGGGTGGTTGTAGCCCAGTTCCATCGCCCGGTCGATGTCGGCGGCGCTGGCGACCCCCTCCTCCAGCATGCGCATCGCCTCCAGGCCGAGCGCGATGCCGAGCCGGCTCGACGCGAAGCCGGGCGAGTCGCGGACGACGATCGGCTCCTTGCCCATTGCCCGCACCACGGCGAGGGCGTCGGTCTGGGCGGCGTCGTCCGATCCGCCGTGGAGGACGATCTCCACCAGCTTCATGAGGTGCACCGGATTGAAGAAGTGCATCCCGATGAGGCGTTCGGGGCGGGGCAGGTCGGCGGCGATGTCGGCGATCGAGATCGAGGAGGTGTTGGTGGCGAGCAGCGCCGAGGGCTCGGCCCAGTCGCTGGCCTGGCTCATCACGTCTCGCTTGGCGTCCAGGTCTTCGAGCACCGCCTCGACCACGAGGTCGGCGCCCTCACAGGCAGCACGGATGGTCGGGGCGGTCTCGATCCGCGCCACGATGGCGTCGCGGTCGGCGGCGCCGAGCTTGCCGCGCTGCACGGCGCCGTCGAGGGTGCGCGCAATGCGGTCACGGGCCCCCGCCAGGGCCTCCGGGCGGGCATCGGTGAGCCGGGTGGGCCAGCCGGCGGTGGCCGCCGCCTGGGCGATGCCGGCCCCCATCGTGCCTGCGCCGATGACGGCGACCCGGCTGGGGAAGCTGCTCACGCTGCACCCGCCAGGCGGTCGGGGAAGTTGCCGCAGAGCCCATCCACGCCCATGGCGCCGAGCCGCATCGCGGCGGCGCGATCGTTGACGGTCCAGGCGATGACCTGCGCGCCTGCCGCATGCACGGTGTCCACCAGCCCCTGGTCGATCATCGTCCACTCCTGCCAGAGCGTGGTTGCGCCGGCGGCTTCGAGGACCGCCACCGGGTTGAGTACGCGCGCCGACAGGAGCGCACCGAGCCGGAGCCCCGGTCGCAGGCGGGCGAGGCGGGCGGTGATCCGGTGGTCGAAGCTGTGAATGGCGTATCGGGCGGGAACGGGGCCGGCGTCGAGTGCCGCGAGCAGGGCAGCGTCGTACACGGACGGCAGTGACTTCACTTCGACCCAGACGTCACGGTCCCCGATGATCTGCAGGACGGCCCCGAGCGTGGGCACCGATTCTCCGTTGGGGAGCAGCGTCGCGGTCGCCTGGGAGGTCGTCAGGGTGTTGAGCGGCGCGCCGCCGGTGAGGACGGGGTCGTGATGCACCACAATGCCGCCGTCCGCCGTGGCGTGCACGTCCAGCTCAACCCCGTCCGCGCCGCGCGACACCGCCTCGCGGAAGGCCGCCGGTGAGTTCTCGAATGCGTATCCGGAGGCCCCCCGGTGCGCGATGACCGGCGGCGTCAGTTGTTCTCCTCCAGCGTGCGCAGCTCGATCCAGCCCCCCTCGTCCAGCAAGTCCTTGAGGAGCTTCCGGTCGGCGTCGTTGGGGAGGACCGACTCGAGATACGCCGGGTACCGTTCGGCGCTGATCGGCTCTCCCGTGATCGAGAAGTGCTGGCGGGCATGCAGGCCGATCTTCCGGTTGAACTTCAGGTCCGGCACGAGCAGGTGCTGGTCCGGGTCGTCGATGGCGATGTTGAGCCGGTCGACGAGGCGGGTGATCTCCTGCCGGTAGAGTTCGCGGCTCGCTTCGTTCAGGTGTGCCACGTTGGCCTCGTCCCCCGCATCCCGCTCGTCGAAGCGCCCCTTCAGGCCCCAGACGTAGGCCCAGTGCGCGCTCGACGAGTTGTCGGTGCCGAAGAGGTCGAACGCCGTCGGGACCCACTTGTTGAAGTAGCGCTGCACCACGTCGGGCGGCACCCGGCCGGCGCGAAGGATGCGGCGGAGGCCGTTGTTGCCGGTGCCGAGGTGGAAGCTCTCTTCCTTCAGCATCGGTCCCATCGAGCGGGCCAGGGGATGGAACGACGACGTGGAGAGCATCTGGAGCTGGAACTTGCCGTCCCGGTCGATGAACTGGGTGTAGGTGAAGAAGTCGAGCCAGTTCTCCACGATCTCGTTGAACGAGCCGAGGAGCCGCTCTCCCTCTTCCGCCCGCCGGTCGAGCAGCTTCTGCGCCTCCCGCTTGCCCTCATCGCCGAAATGGGTGCAGAGGAGGTACGACATCTGCCAGCCGTGGCGCATCTCCTCGCTCATCACCCGCATCAGCGAGAAGAGGTCGTAGTCGCTCGGTGCGCGCTCGAGCAGCTGGCGCTGCTGTTCCACCGACGCGAACTCGGTGTCGCCCTGGAAGACGATCAGGTTGAGCAGGGCGTCCCGGATCCGCTGGTCGGGGATGTGCATGATGGTGGGCCACTTGGTCTGGCCCTTGTAGTGGCCGAACTCGATGGTGCCGGCCTCCGGCTCGCCGAACTTGGCGTCGAAGCCGACTTTCCGGAACGGCGTCCCGGCCATCTCCTTCTCAGAGATCCCGATCGACTCCTGCCAGTAGCGGAAGTAGTCGATCCAGTCGTCGAAGTTGTTCACTTTCCGCATGAAATCCTCACCGTCCGTGGAATACAGGGATTCGTTTGGCGCCGAACGCCGTCAGCCCCTCGGCGGCGTCATCGCTCAGGAAACACTCCAGCTGGTTGCGGTCCTCGACGGCGAGCGCCGAGGCCAGCGACCCGGATTCACCTTCGTACACCGCCTGCTTGATCAGCCGCGCCGCGATGGTCGGCAGGCGGGCGAGTCGTGCCGCCCAGGCGCCGGTCTGCTCGGCCAGCGTCTCCGCCGGGACCACCCGATTGACGAGGCCCAGCTCGAGGCAGCGCGCCGCGGGGAGCATCTCGGCGTCGTAAAACAGTTCAAGTGCCCGGGCCGCACCGACGAGACGGGGCACGAACCAGCTGGTGCCGAGATCGGGGTGGATGCCGAGCCGGTGGAAGACCATGCCCATCGTGGCGCGGTCCGAGGCGATGCGGAGGTCGCAGGCCAGGGCGAGCCCGGCACCGCCACCCGCGGCGGCCCCGTTGAGGCTGGCCAGGACCGGCTTCGGGGCCTCGCGCAGCAGTTGGACCACCTCGTTCCCGAGCCTCACCATCAGCATGGAGCCGTCCGTGTCGCCCGAGGTCACCCCCTCTGCGAGGAGGCCGACGTCGGCACCGGCACAGAAGCCGTTCCCGGCGCCCGTCAGGACCAGCACCCGCACCGCCTCGTCCGCCGAGAGCGCGGCCACGGCATCCCGCAGTTCCCCGAGCATCGGGACTGTGAAGGCGTTCAGCCGTTCCGGCCGGTTCAGCGTCACCGTGCCGATGCCGTCGGCGATATCGGTGGAAACCAGCCCGCCGGCCATCAATCCCCGACCCGTTCGAAGACCGTGGCGATGCCTTGCCCGACCCCGATGCACATCGTCGCCAGGCCGTAGCGCCCGCCGGTCCGTCGCAGGGCATGCACCAGGGTCGCCGCCATCCGGGCGCCGCTGGCTCCGAGCGGATGCCCAAGCGCGATGGCGCCCCCCGAGACATTCACCCGCATCGGGTCGAGTCCCAGTTCCCTGATGCAGGGGATCGATTGCGCGGCGAAGGCCTCGTTCAGTTCGATCAGGTCGAGATCGTCCACCGACATGCCGAGCCGGGCCAGCAGCTTCCGGGTGGCCGGGACGGGGCCCAGGCCCATGCAGCTCGGGTCCACACCGGCGACGGCCGAGCCGACCACCCGTGCCATCGGCGAGAGTCCATGTGCCTTGATCGCGGCCGCGCTGGCGACACCAAGGGCGGCGGCGCCGTCGTTGATGCCGCTCGAATTCCCGGCGGTGGCGGACCCGCCCCTGGCGAACGCGGCCTTGAGTCGCGCGAGTCCCTGGGCCGTCACCTCCGGGCGCGGATGCTCGTCTGCCGTGATCGGCTCCCCGTCACCGACCGGCACCGGAACCAGCTCGGCGTCGAAATGTCCCTCCGCCATCGCCACCTTCGCGCGGCGCTGGCTCTCGGCGGCGAAGGCGTCCTGGTCTTCCCGTGTCACGCCATGCAGCTGGGCGACGCGTTCCGCGGTCTGGCCCAGCGAGATGGTCCAGTCGGCGGGCATCGCGGGGTTGGTGAAGCGCCACCCCACGGTGGAATCCGAGATCTGCGGATTCCGGCGGTCCCACGCGTTCGGGCTCTTCAGCATGATGTACGGCGCCCGGGTCATGCTCTCCACCCCGCCCGCGACGAAGAGGTCCCCTTCGCCTGCATGGATCGCCTGGGAGGCGCTGGCGATCGCCTGCAGGCCCGAGCCGCAGAGGCGATTGACGGTCTGTGCCGGGACCTCGATCGGCAGGCCAGCGAGCAG
>JAHECL010000093.1 GCA_024641745.1 Gemmatimonadota bacterium
CCACGATCACGCCGGTGGCGTCGTGCCGCTGCCCGCTCACGGCGCTCGAGGATGCGATGACGAGGAGCATCTCGGTCGCGGGGGGCGTGACCCCGACGGCGCGCGCGGCCGTCATGACGAGGGAGAGGAGCCACGGGAAGAGGAACAACCGCTGGTGGCTGACGGGAAGGGACATGCCGGACGCGAGCTGGTCCGCACGGACCACCGCCACACAGTGATCGTCGTAGGTCAGGAACCCGGCGCTGAACACCGCTGCGTCACGCCGGGACGCGACGGTCGGTCAGTGCGGCCACAGCCATCCGAAGACACCGGCGGTCAGGCAGGCGTAGAGGAAACCGTCGATGGTCGCGATGATGGTGGTCCGGAGCGAGCGGCGGTACCAGATGCGGAACTGCCAGAGGGCGAGCGAATAGCTGGCGAACGCGGTGACGCCGGCGAAGCGGAACACCTCGAGGTAGGAGGCGCCGACCGGCAGCGCGCGGCTGGTGACGTACGCCGCGATCAGGCTGACCACCACCGCATAGAGGAACCAGCTGGCCAGGGCGCCGGTCATGGCCCAGGGGCCGTTGGGCATCACGGTCATGACCAGCACCGGCCCCTGTTTCTGCTTCTCGAGAAAGTCGGGCGACTGCATGTCCTTCATGCTGCCGGCACGGGGCATCATGTAGTCGCCGGCCGGGATCCCGAAGGGCCGGAGGGCCTTCATCACCTCGTCCTGGTTCGGCACGGTCGCATAGTCGCCCTTGTGCAGGGGGGTCATCATGTGGATCACCGAACTGGCGATGAAGACGACCGCTGCCGAAACCAGGATCGGCAGCCACAGGGATGCAATGCTGATCATCGTGACCTCCTGAAGGGATGTCTGGACCACCGCCGCACGCGGGGTAGTCTGCGGCATCGCGGCGCCGGGCGCTAGGGGCGGGGAACCGGCGCGACCGGACGAGTGTATCCTGAGGACAGCAACCGTCCCGCCAAGGAGTTCGACCGTGTCCATCAGGCCCGTGAAGGAAATCATCCAGGCGCAGCCCACCATGGAGGGCGCGGGGGTCAAGCTGCACCGTGCCTTCGGGTTCGGGAAGACCGACGACTTCGATCCGTTCCTCCTCTTCGACGACTTTCGCAACGAGCGCCCGGCGGACTACCTGCCCGGATTCCCCTGGCACCCGCACCGGGGGATCGAGACGATCACCTACGTCCTCGCGGGGACGGTGGCTCACGGCGACAGCTTGGGCAACCAGGGGGCGCTCGGCGCCGGCGACGTGCAGTGGATGACGGCGGGGCGGGGGATCCTCCACCAGGAGATGCCGCAGGGCGACGCGCAGGGGCGCATGCACGGGTTCCAGCTCTGGGCCAACCTGCCGTCGCAGCTCAAGATGACGGCGCCCCGGTACCAGGACGTGACCTCGGCCGACATCCCGGAAGTCACCGATGACGACGGCACGCGGGTGCGCGTGATCTGCGGCGATTTCTGGGGCCAGACCGGTCCGGTGGACGGGATCGCCGCCGGGCCGCGCTACCTCGACGTCTGGGTGCCGCCCGGCACGCGGAAGACGCTGCCCGCCGAGGCCGGCCGCAACACCTTCGCCTACATCTTCGAGGGGGAGGGGGACTTCCGCCGCGCCTCCGCCCCGCGCGGGGTGCTGACCGAGGCCGCCAGCGGGGACGACACCCTCGTGCGGGAAACCACCGGCAACCGTTCGCTGGTGCTCTTCGACCGGGGCGACGACGTGACGGTGCAGGCGGGGGAGCAGGGCCTGCGATTCCTGCTGGTGTCCGGGCGGCCGATCCAGGAGCCGGTAGCCTGGTACGGGCCGATCGTGATGAACACCCAGCGGGAGCTGCAGCAGGCGGTGCAGGAGCTGCGCGACGGCACCTTCATCCAGCGGGGATAGGCCGCCGCCGGCGAAGGCTCAGGTCGTGAAGACCGGGGCCCCCAGTTTCGCCAGGTCGGGGTGGACGCCGAGCCCCGGCTCCCGGGAGGCCGCCAGGCGCCCGCCGCGCCGCTGCGGGGCGCCGTCGGCGAAGGCGACCGTCACGTAGGAATTGAAGTCGGTCGCCGAGAAGAGGAACCGCTCCGGCGTGCTGTGGGCGAGGTGCGCGATGGCCGCGGTGACGATGTCCCCGCCCCAGGTGTCCTCGATGGTCATCGCGATGCCGAGCGACACGCACAGGTCCCGGATCTGCCGCGCCCTGGTCAGTCCGCCCACCTTCGAGATCTTCAGGTTGATGACGTCCATCGCCTGGTCACCGATGCCGCGGACCACCATGTCCATGCCATCCACCACTTCATCCAGGATGAACGGCCGGTCGGTATGGCGCCGCACGGCGAGGCACTGCTCGTAGCTCAGGCAGGGCTGCTCGAGATACACGTCCACGTCGCGCACCGCGTCGGCGACGCGCACGGCGGCGTGCTGGGTCCAGCCGGTATTGGCGTCGGCCACCAGCACGTCGCCGCGCTGGAGCACGGCGGCGGCGGCGCGGATCCGCTCGATGTCGGTGTCCGGGTCGCCCCCCACCTTGAGCTGGAACTTCCGGTACCCCTCGTCCCGATACTGCGTGACCCGCGCCGCCATCCGCTCCGGCGACTCCTGTGAAATGGCGCGGTAGAGGGCGAAGTCTTCCCCGACATGCCCCCCGAGCAGCGTCGCCACCGGCAGTCCCGACGCCTGGCCGAGCAGGTCCCAGCAGGCCACGTCGATCGCCGACTTCACGTAGGGATGCCCGCGCATCGCGGCATCCATCCGTGCGTTCAGCTCGCCCAGGGCCAGCGGATCGGCGCCGAGCAGCTGGGGGGCCAGCTCCGCGACGCCCGCGCGGGCGCCGGCCGCATAGGCGGGCAGGTACGCCGCCCCGAGGGGACAGATCTCCCCCCAGCCGGTGAGGCCGGCGTCGGTCTCGACCGCCACGACGGTCGAGTCGAAGACCGAGACGGCGTTGCCGCCCGACCACTTGTAGCTGCCCTCGTGCAGCGGCAGGTCGATCTGATAGGCACGGATCGCGGTGATCTTCATCGGGACGCCTCCGGTGTTGCCGCCGGTCCCGCCGCTCCACCGGCGGTGAACCGGGGCAGGGTCATGGTCAGGGCGATGGTGAGGGGGACGGCGAGGATGGCGCCGACGGGGCCGAGGATGAATGACCAGACCATCAGCGAGAAGACGATCACGAGCGGGGAGAGTCCCAGGCCGGACCCCATCACCTTCGGCTTCACGACATTGTCCGCAATGAAGTTCGCCACGAACGTCACGCCGAGCAGCACGCCCGCCCTGGCGGGGCCATGCTCCAGCAGGGTCACGATCAGCGGCGGGATCATCCCGAGGACGAACCCGAAGGGCACGAAGTTGAGCAGGAAGAACAGCACCGCCCAGACCAGCGGGAAGTCGGTCCCGACCGCCAGCATCACCAGCAGGTTCACCGCCGCCTGTCCCGCCCCCATCATCCCGGTCAGCCCGACGAAGCGGCGGACACTGACGCCCACCGCGCTGAACTGACCGGTCAATGAGCTCGCGTCCGCCTCAACGGCGCCGCGTTCCGGCAGTTCCGCGAGGATGAGCGACACGATGATCAGGGCGAAGACGCTGTACCCCAACGCCCCCAGCGTTCCCGCCGCCACGCTGCGGACCATCTCCAGCATCCGGGCGGTATCCGGCTTGAGCACGTCGTGAATGGCGATGCCGCGGGACGCGAACTGCGCATCCAGTCCGCCGAGCAGCCCGGCGAGCGCCTCCTGGTAGGCCGGCAGCTTGTCCTGGAGCCCCGCCAGTCCTCCCGCGAGTCCGCTGACCAGCAGGGCGCCGCCGACGAGTGTGCCGAAGGTGGTGAGCGCCACGGCGGCGCCGTGCCCCAGCCCGCGACGCTCCAGCAGCCCCAGCACCGGGGCCAGGGTCATCGCGACGAGCGTGGAGACGAGGATGAGATTGACCATGCCGGCGGCGGCATGGAGTCCGGCGGCGATGACCGTCAGGCCGGCCACGAGCAGCACGGTGCGATGGAGCGGGGACGGCAGGGGGGAAGCCATCGGTGTTCCTCTCAATTGGGACCGGACATGGCCGTCCCGACGGCCTCGGTGTAGCGAAGGACGGGGGCCCGGACCACCACCGGCGGGGCCTTGGCGAACCGCAGCTCCAGCGTCACGGTGTCACCGATCACGAGGGGCTGAACCAGTTCCCGCATCATCAGGTGGTACGATCCGGGCACCAGGCGCACCCGGCGCCCCGCGGGCAGGGGCAGCGCGGGCATCATCTCCATCCGCCCTCCCACCATCGCGTGCAGCATGACGCCGCCGGCCTGGGGTGACCGCACCCCGAGGAGGGTGTCCGTCGACCCGCCGCGGTTGTCGAGCGTGAGAAACGCCGTGGCTTCGGTGTCCGAGGGCGGGGCGGGGAGCACGGCGCGGGTGACCGTGACCTCAGGGGCACCGGAGGAGCGTTCAGGCACCGGGCGACAGCCGACGGAGGCCAGCGCGACCAGCACCCACAGACGCCCGGCGGCCGTGACTGGCATCGCTGCGCTCGCTCAGCCGCGCGGGAGAAGTCGGGTCAGTGCCCGGTCCAGCGCGGAGGCGAACGCCTGCTTCGCGCGCGCGTCGAAGGGGGGCGGGCCCCCGGTGACCACGCCGGCGGTCCGGGCCTGTTCCATGAAGTCACGGATGGAGAGCCGCTCGCCGATCGTGTCCATGGTGTGTTCGTCACCGCGGGGATCCAGCACCGCAATGCCGCCGGGCACCAGCAGCGCCGCGAGCGGGATGTCCTGGGTGACGACGAGGTCGCCCGCGACGGCATGCTCCACGATATGCTGGTCCGCGACGTCGGGTCCGCCGTCCACCCAGACCGCCGTGACGTGGGGGTTGCCCGCCGGGGCCTGGAGGCGCTGGTTCGCCACCAGCACCGCCTCGACCTGCAGCCGTCTGGCCGCCCGGAACACCAGCTCCTTGACGTCCCGCGGCGCGGCGTCGGCGTCGATCCAGATCTTCAGCGGAATCCCCTTGCCTACAGCGGCCAGTCGCGGAGAATGCGTTCGGTCTCCTCCGCATGCCCGCTCTCGTCCCGCACCATGTCTTCCAGCTGCACGGCGAGACCCTTTTCCCCCAGCGCCTCCGCCTCCCTGGCCCGCGCGGTGTAGTCGGCGGTGGCGCGCCGCTCGGCCTTCAGGACTTCCTGCAGCATCTTCTTGTTGCTGCCCGCCTTTGGGACAGGGCGCGGAACGGTCGTGGGTTCTCCTCCCAGCGCGACAATCTTGTTGGCCAGGAACTGGGCGTGAAGCTGCTCGTCCGTGACCTCGGCCAGGAAGAACTGCGACAGTTGCGGGCGGTATGGCCCCGTAGCCTTGGCGGCGTAGGTGAGGTACTGAATGATCGCGCCGAGTTCGCCGGCGAGGTCCTGGTTGAGGCTGTCGATGAGGCCCTGCTTCTTCTTGTCCATCCACTCCTCCGAAGACGGCGGTGCGTGCTCCGTGGCGGTGCGCCACACGATGGTACCAATCAAGGCGCCCCGGGGGGGGAACGCCAGAGGGGAGGTTGGACAGGCGCCGCCGCTCCGCCTAGTATAATCCTGTCCATGCCCTCACCTCCTCGCATCAGCGCCATCATCCCCAGCTACAACAGGCCCGACTACCTCCGTCGGGTGCTCCTGTCGTTCGCCGCGCAGACCCGGAAGGTGGACGAGGTCGTGATCAGCGACGACGGGTCGAGCGTGGATGTCCCGGCGGCACTCGCGGATGTCCTGCCGGCGTTGCCGTTCCCGGTGACCTTCGTGCAGCAGGGGGATGAGGGGTTCCGCGCCGCCAAGTGCCGCAACAACGGCATTCGCGCGGCGAGCGGGGACTACCTGATCTTTGGTGACCAGGACATCGTCCTCGACCGGACCTATGTCGAGACGTTCCTGCGGCACCTCCGACCCCGGGAGTTCCTGGTCGGATTCCCGGTGCGGCTGAACGCCGACGAGACCGCACAGGTCACCGAGGCGATGGTCCGCGCGGGGACCACGGCCCGGCTCGCCTCGCCCCGGGAGCGCTGGCTGGTACGCAAGCAGTTCCTCAAGGATCGCTGGTACCGGCTGCTGCATGCGCTGCACCTCCGCCCGATCGGGCCGAAGCTCCGGAGCGGCGTCTTCGGCGCCTGGCGCGCCGACCTGCTCGAGGTCAACGGCTTCGACGAGGAGTACCGGGGCTGGGGCGGCGAGGACGACAATCTCGGCGCGCGCCTGCATCGCGCCGGCATTCGCGGGAGAAATGTCTTCCCCGGCGTGATGACGGTGCATCTCCACCACCCGCCGCACCACATCGAGGGCGGGCGGTCGAGCGCCGATCATCATGCGCGCCAGTGGCAGGAGATTCGCCGCGGGTCGGTGCGGGCGCGCCACGGGATCGAGAATCCGCTGGGCGGCGATGCGGCGCGGCGCCGGATCCTCCACGAGCCGAGGCGCTAGCATGGGCTGGCATCACCGATGGGCATTCCGACTGCTGCACCGGAGCGTGCCGCCGCGGGAGGTGTGTCTCTCTGGCGGCGCGATCCGCCTGAACTGGTGGAACCCGATCTCGAATCTTGGCGACGCGATCTCCCCGTTCATCGTGGCACACCTCTCCGGCCGCCCCGTGGTGCATACCGGCGACCGAAAGCGCGGCAAGCTGGTCGCGACCGGATCGATCATCAATCGCGCGCGCGATGGCGACGTCGTGTGGGGGTCGGGCGCGATGGATGCCGAGATGCGGCCCCGGGGCACCCGGATCCTGGTGACCGCCGTGCGCGGCCCCCGGACGGCAGCCCGCCTCCGCGGACTTGGGGTCGAGTGCCCCGAGGTGTATGGAGACCCCGGCTGTCTGCTGCCGCGCCTTTTCCCTCGGCCGGCCGACGCCCGGCCCCGGTTCGCGCTCGGTGTGATCCCGCATCACCGGGACCGGGAGCTCGTCACTCTCTCCGACCCAGCCGTTCGCATCATCGATATCATGGATTCCCCCGAGGCCTTCGTCACCGCGCTCTGGGCGTGCGAGCGGATCGTCTCCTCCTCGTTGCACGGGATCATCTTCGCCGAGGCCTACGGGATTCCGGCCGACTGGCTCGAGGTGTCGGACCGGGTGCTCGGCGGCGGTCACAAGTTCGGGGACTACTACGAAGGCACCGGCCGTGTGCAGCCGGCGCCCCTCTCCCTCGAGCGCATGTTCGGCGAGCGGCCGTGGACGCCCCCCGCCGCCGGGTACGCCGATCGCCTGGCGGCGGCTTTTCCCTTCCTGCCGGGGGCCGGGTGAACCTCGCCGACGGGCGGTTCCTGGTGCCTGCCCGGTATGCGGGCGACCCGTACGTCGCGAAGTTCGTCCGGCTCTTCGAGCGGGTGGCCGCACGCCTCGGCAGCCGGGTCGTGTTCTGCGACGATGTGCGCGCGGACGACCTGCCAGGGGAATGCCCGTTTGTCGTCGTCGTCAAGCCGGTGCAGTGGGGAAAGTCCGACGGATTCAGGGGATTGCCCTCTCTTCCTCCGTCGATCCAGGTGATCGGGCTCTGGGACGATATCCACCAGGGGAAGCGGGGCACCCGGTACTTCAGCCGTGATCGCCGGGTGCTGACGCGGGCCTTCCGGCGCTGCAATGTCATCCTGTGCACTTCGCAGGCGCCCTTCGTGCGGTGGTACCCGCGGTACGCAGCCAAACTGGTGCACTTTCCGCACTTCTTCATGGCTGACGACTTCCTGCCGGTGCCCTACGATCCCGCCCCGACTCCCAAGTGCATCTTGTCGGGCGCCACAGGGGAGTTCTATCCGCTGCGCCGGCACGCCGCAGAAAATCCCAGCGTGGTCCTCCTGCCGCACCCGGGCTACGGCGAGGCGCTGCGCCAGGGGAGCGCGGGACTCTTTGGCGTGGAGTACGCCCGGGAGCTCTCCAGGTACCTCTGCGGGGTGACCAGCTGCTCTGTCATCGAGTATGCGGTGGCGAAGTACGTGGAGCTTCCCGCCGCCGGCTGCCTCCTCCTGGCCAACTACACGAGCGACCTCGACCTGCTGGGGCTCATCGACGGCGTGAATTACCTGCGGGTGGACACGACGACTTTCGACGAGACGCTGGCCCGGGTACTGGCTGATCCGGGGGCCTTCGAGCCCGTCAGGCGGGCGGGATTCGAGCTCGCGCGGTCCAGGCACGCCGACGTGAATCGCGCCGACCAGCTGGAGCAGGTGATCCGGGAGCGATGCGGGGCAGGGGCCGACTAGGGGAAGGTGATGCCGAAGAGCTGCAGTTCGACACCCCCTCCCGACGCCGGCACCATCCGCTCAAACGTCAGTCCGAGTCGTTCGAGCGTCCGAATCGACCCGAGGTTGTCGGGCTGGGTGATGGCCACGATCCGCGTCAGCCCGAAGTGCGACTGGCCGAGGGCCAGCACCGCTGCCGCCGCCTCCACCGCATACCCCTTTCTCCAGTACGCCGGCCGAAACGCGAAGCCAATGTCGACGTCGTCCAGCGTCTCCCGCTTCAGCAGGCCGCACATCCCGACCGGGGCGCCGTCCTCCCGCTGCGATACCAGCCACAATCCGAAGCCGTTGGCCGCGTAGCTGGTCATCGGCCCGTTCCTGATGTAGGCGCGGGCGTCGTCCGGCGTCTGCACCCCGCGGTCGCCGATGTACTGGAGG
>JAHECL010000094.1 GCA_024641745.1 Gemmatimonadota bacterium
GAAGTGGTGACCTAATTTAGCGATATCGCTCCCGCCGCAAGTCGGCTTCCCCTCTCCCGGTCCAGGTGCCCCCGTGCGCGACCCCAGGCTCACCGAGCGGCGAAACCCGCGCACCGCGACCATTGACATCGCGTCGAGCCTTGAAATCGTCGACCTGATGTCGGCGGAAGACGCCGCCGTGCCCGCCGCCGTGGCGCGCGCCCGGGAGCCGATTGCCCGGACCATCGACCTGATCGAAGCCGCCTTCCGCGCCGGGGGGCGGCTTTTCTATGTCGGCGCCGGCACCAGCGGCCGGCTCGGCGTCCTCGACGCCTCCGAGTGCCCGCCCACCTTCGGTTCCGCGCCGGAGATGGTGCAGGGGATCATCGCCGGCGGCCTCCCCGCGCTGGTCAAGTCGGTGGAGGGGGCGGAGGACGACCTCAACGCCGGCATCAGCGCCATCGACGAGCGCCGCGTCAACGACAAGGACGTGGTGGTGGGCGTCGCCGCCAGCGGCACCACCCCCTTCGTGCGCGCCGCCCTCGGCCGTGCGCAGACCCTCGGGGCCGCGACCGTCTTCCTCAGCTGCACCGAGCCGCCGCAGCTCCTGGCCGACACCTGCGACGTCTGCATCACGGTCCCGGTCGGCCCCGAGGTGGTGACCGGCTCCACCCGGCTGAAGTCGGGCACCGCGACGAAGCTGGTCCTCAACCTGCTCACCACGGGGGCGATGATCCGCCTCGGCAAGACCTACGGCAACCTGATGGTCGACCTGCAGGTCCGGAACCAGAAGCTCGCCGACCGGGGCGAGCGGATCGTGATGGAGGTGGGCGGGGTGGAGCGGGACGCGGCCCGTGCCGCGCTGGAGCAGGCCGGCGGCCGCGTGCGGACGGCCATCGTCATGCTCCGTCTCTCCCTCGATCGCGCCGAGGCGGACCGTCGCATCACCGAGGCGGGGGGGCGGCTCCGCACCATCCTCGGCGACCCTCCCCCGGTGGAGCACGCCTGATGGAACGGCCCTCGCTGGTCGTCGGGCTGATGTCCGGCACCTCGCTCGACGGCATGGACGCCGCGCTGGTGCGGTTCACCGGGCCGACGCACGCCGAGCTTCTCGCCTTCGCCTCACGGCCCTACGAGAAGGACGAGCGGGCGGACCTGCGCGCCGCCCTCGAAGGGCGCGCGCCGGTGCCGGCGCTGGCGCGGCTGCATGTGCGGATTGCCGAATGGGCCGCGGAGGCGGTGCAGGCAGTGCTCCACGCCGGCGGCACGCGAGCGGACGAGATCGACGGGATCGCCTTCCCCGGGCAGACCATCTGGCATGAACCGCCGATCGTCAGCTGGCAGCTGGGCGAGCCGGCGGTGCTCGCCGAGGCGTTCGGGGTGCGCGTGGTGAGCGGGTTCCGTGCGCGGGATGTGGCGGCGGGAGGGCAGGGCGCGCCGCTGGTACCGATGGCCGACCTCCTCCTCTTCGCCAGCGCCGGCACCAACCGCGTCCTCCTCAACCTCGGCGGGATGGCGAACATCACCCTCGTTCCCGATGGTGGAGGGGAGCAGGGCGCCGTCGCCTTCGACACCGGGCCCGGCATGGCGATCATCGACGGCGTGGCGCACCGGGTGGACGCATCGCTCGCCTGCGACCTCGACGGCGCGCTCGCCGCCGCGGGGAAGGTCAACGAGCCGGTTCTCGCCGAACTGCTCGCGGATTCCTACTTCCATGACGCCCCGCCCAAGAGCACCGGCCGGGAAAAGTTCGGCGACGCCTACGCCGGCGCCCTCCACAAGCGGGTGCCCGGCGCGGACGGCGTGGCGACGGCGATGGCGCTCACCGCCCGGTCGGTGGCCGAGGCCATCGGCCGCTGGGCGCCGGGCGCGGGCGAGCTGGTGGTGTCGGGCGGCGGCGTGCATCACCCGGGATTGATGGCGGCGCTGTCGGCGCTGGTCGATCCACTCCCGGTCCGGCGCTTCGACGAGCTCTTCTTCGACGGTGACGCCAAGGAGGCGGTGGCCTTCGCCCTCCTCGGCTACCTCACCCTGCATGGACAGCCCGGCAACCTCCCCGCGGCCACCGGCGCCCGCGGGGCACGGGTCCTCGGATCGATCACCCCGCCCTGATGCACGGCCGCCTGATCCTCCCCGCACTGCGCTGGCGGGACGACACCGGGTTTGCCCATGAGGCGGACACGATCGCCGCGGCGCTGCGCTTTGGGGCGGGCGGATTCATCCTCTTCGGCGGCCAGCCGGACGCGGTCCGGCAGCTCACCGCGGAGCTGCGCGCCCGGGCCGGACGGCCCCTCCTGATCGCGGCCGATCTCGAGCGGGGCGCGGGGCAGCAGTTTCCAGGACTCACCGAGTTTCCCCCGCCGGCCGCCCTGGCCGCGCTCGGTGACCCTGCCGCCATCGCGTCCGCCGCCGCCACGACCGCGCGCGAGGCGCTCGACCTGGGAGTCAATTGGGTGCTGGCGCCGGATGCCGATCTCGACATCGAGCCGGCCAATCCGATCGTGCAGACCCGCTCCTTCGGCGCCGATCCCGTCGCGGTCGGCGCGGCGGTGGCGATCTGGGTGCGCGCCTGCCAGGGGGAGGGGGCGCTGGCGTGCATCAAGCACTTCCCGGGACATGGCCGCACCACCCGCGACAGCCACGATGAACTCCCCACCGTCGGCGCCGATGCCGCCACGCTCGGGGACACCGACCTGGTCCCGTTCGGTGCCGGCGTGTCCGCCGGCGTGGCCACCGTGATGACCGGACACCTGCGGGTGCCGGCACTCGATCCGACCGGCGCGCCCGCCACCTTTTCCGCGCCGATCCTGCGGCATCTCCGCGAAGCACTCGGCTTCGATGGATTGATCGTGACGGACGCGCTGATGATGGGCGCGGCGACCGCCGGGGCGGGCGACGATCCCGCCGTGCGCGCGCTGGCCGCCGGCTGCGACCTCCTCTGCTATCCGGCGGATCCCGAGGCGGCGTACGAGGCGATTGCGCGGAGCGCGCTGTCGGGCGTTCGGATCGACCAGTCGCTCCGTCGCTATGCCGACGCGTTGTCGAGGGCCGCCTCCGGTCCGCCGCGCGCGGCGGGGCAGCGGGGCGGCGAGGCGGTGGCGCGTTCGCCGCAGATCGCCGATCGCCTGCTCACACAGGGCGTCGTACGAGGCTCCGCTCCAACGCTTCGTACGCCGATCGAATTGATCGTCATCGACGACGACCAGGGCGGCGCCTGGCCTGCCGGACCGCACGACCTCGTGGAACGCGCATTGAAGGCGGCCGGCGTGCCGACGGGGATCGGCGGGAGCCGGATCGTGCTGGCATTCGCCGAGCCGAGGGCGTCGAAGGGGAGGGCAGGCTTCGGCGCGGCCTCGCTGGAGGCGCTGCGCGCGGCGGCGAATGCCAATCTCGTGATGGTCTTCGGGCATCCGCGGCTGGCCGCGGAGGTGCCGGGTGACGCGCCGGTGATCGTGGCGTGGCACCGGCAGCGGCTGATGCAGGAGGCCGCCGCGCGGTGGATCGAGGACCGGCTCTCGTGAGGGCGCTCGACTGGGGGGTGGTGGCGCTCTACCTGGCCGGCACCCTGGTGCTCGGCCTCTGGGTGGCGCGACGCGGCGCCCGGAGCCTGGCGGAATTCTTCGTCGGCGGACGGGCCATCCCCTGGTGGCTGGCCGCCACCTCGATGGCCGCCACCAGCTTCAACGTCGATACGCCCCTCTACGTGGCGGGCCGCGTGGCCAGGGACGGCGTCGCGGGCAACTGGGAGTGGTGGGCGTTCGCGCTGAGCCACGTACTCATGGCGGTGGTGCTGGCCAAGCTGTGGCGGCGCGCCCAGGTCCTGACCGACGTCGAGATGACGGAAATCCGGTACGGGGGCCGCCCCGCGGCGGGACTCCGGATGTTTCGTGCCTTCCTCATCGCCGTTCCCTTCAACTGCCTGAGCATCGGCTACGGCATGCTCGCCATGCGGAAGCTGGTGGCCGCGCTCGGCGTCTTCGAGAGCCTGCCGTCCCTGCCGGGCGACGAGCGGCTCTGGGCCATTCTCCCCATCCTGGTCATCGTCGTCATCTACACCGCGGCGTCCGGACTCTGGGGCGTGGTGACCACCGACTTCCTGCAGTACCTCCTGGCGATGGGCGGCGCCGTGACGGTGATGCTCTACGCGCTGGGCGAGGTGGGCGGGCTGTCCGGCCTCACCGCCACGCTGCGGGAGAGCGGGCAGGGGGACAAGCTGGCGCTCCTGCCGACCGGCCCCGACGCCACGCTGCCGATGAGCACATTCCTGGGGTACCTGCTGGTGCAGTGGTGGGCGTTCCGGAACAGCGACGGCGGCGGGATGTTCGTGCAGCGGCTCTCCTCGACGGCCAGCGAGAAGGAGGCCACCAAGGCCGCCCACCTCTTCAACATCCTCAACTACGTGGTCCGCACCTGGCCCTGGGTGCTGGTCGGGCTCGCCGCGCTGGTGGTGCTCCCCAACCTCGAGGATCCCGAACTCGCCTACCCGATCATGATGGTGCGGTACCTCCCGACCGGCGTGCTGGGGCTGGTGTTCGCCAGCCTGGTGGCGGCGTTCATGTCGAGCGTCTCCACCCAGGTCAACTGGGGCGCCAGCTACCTCGTCAACGACCTCTACGCCCGCTTCACCGGCGAACGGGACGATGCACGGCTGATGCGCGCCGCACGCTGGGCGTCGGTGCTGCTGGCAGTGCTCGCCGCGGTGGGCTCGTTCTTCATGGACAGCGTCGGCGGGGTGTTCCGGTTCGCGATCCTGATCGGGACCGGACCGGGGCTGGTCCTGCTGCTGCGCTGGTTCTGGTGGCGGATCAACGCGTGGGCGGAAATCGCGGCGATGGCGGCGGGGCTGGTCCTCGCCATCCTCAGCTCGGCCGGCGTGCTCGGCGCCCTCACCTTCGGGGAGCGCCTGATGGTCTCCGCCTTCGGGGCGATGCTGATCTGGGTGCCGGTGATGTACCTGACCGCCCCCGAGGCGCCGGCGGTGCTCGACGGCTTCTACGCGCGGGTGCGTCCCGCCGGCGCCTGGGGCCCCGTGCGGGCGCGGACCAGCCTCACGCCGCTCGACGACGGGGTGCGCGATGCACGACGCTGGCTGGCGTGGACGGTGGTGATCCTGGGCGGGACGCTGGCGATCGGGTGGGTGCTGCTCTACTGAAGCTGGTCCAGCAGTTCCAGCGCGAACTTTACCGGCACCGCGTCGTACAGCCGGCCGCGCGCCGCGGGGGCCGCCGTCGAGATCAGCCCCGCCACCAGCCCCTCGTGATCGAAGATCGGGCTGCCCGCCGCGAGGACCATTCCCCAGCCATCGATGGTGATGAACCCCGGCGCCACGCGTGCCGCGGAGCCGGTGGTCATCGTGGTCGCGACCGACGCCTGCCCCAGGTCGCCGTCGAGCGGGAGGTCAAGCGGCGGCGGATAGCCGATGACGGCGACCGGTTCACCGGTGCCGACGGCGGGATCCCGCCAGCCGAGCCCCTGGACCACCGCGATGCCGCCCTGCTGGTTCAGCCGGAGGAGGGCGATGTCCTCGACCGGGTGGGTGGCAATGATCTGGGCGGGGACCGGCTGCGTGATGCCGGGCATCACCACCGTCACCTGGGTGGGCATGTCACCCTGGGCGTTGGTGACGGCGCTGCGGGTGGTCAGCAGGACGCCGCCGGTGCCGTCGCGCCGCACGGCGAAGCCGGTCGCCAGCGTGGCGGTGCCGTTCCCGTACTGCGCAACGACCAGCCCGACGGCGGCGGCACTGCTCCCGGTCACGGTGCCCGGATCGAAGGCGGAGGCCGCGCCGATCTGCCGCTGCCGCGCCACCGCGGACTCGAGGTCGGTCATGATCGGCGCGCGGACCACCGGATCGGGACCGGCGCCGCCGAGCGCGGCGCGGAGCGCCGCCGCGGCCTGCCGCGCCGAGTCGAGCGAGGCCTGCATGGCGGTGCTGCCGACGGCGATCGAGGCGACGCTGGCGATCAGGCTGTCGGCCCGGAGGATCTCGAGCTGATGCGCCGCCGCCTCCGCCTTTCGCGCCGCCTGCTTCTGCCAGGCGAAGATCGCGGCGCCGATCACGCCGACCGCCAGCACCACGCCCAGCACCGTGCGCATCGTCTTCCGCTTCGCCTCCTGCTCCACGAGCTCCCGGGCGAGCTGCCCCGCCTGCTGCTCCTCGAGCACCTGGGCCACCTTTTCCGGGCTCATCGCGGGAACGGCGGGCTGCTCGTCCATCGGCTCCACGCTCGCCTGCGCCGCCGGCGCCCGCTCGGAGAGGAGGAACTGGAGCTGGGGACCGGCCGCGCCGAGCCGGAGCATGTCGCCGTCGTTCAGCGGCTGCTCGCTGGCGATTCGCGTGCCGTTCAGGTAGGTGCCGTGCAGGCTGCCGAGGTCGCGGACCGTCCACGCGCCGTCCTGGTGGTGAATGACGGCGTGTCGGTTGGAGACTTCCGTGTCGAGGTCGGCGTCGAGTCGCACCCGGCAGGTGGGATGCCGCCCGATGCTGGTCACGCCGGCGGCAAGTTCCTCGACGGCGCCCGCACGGGCGCCGGAGAGAATCGCCAGGCGTGGCGTCATCGACTGATCAGGAAGTAGAGGAGCGCCGCGGCCAGGAGCAGGATGGTGCCGATCAGCCCGACGGGTGGCCTGGGGCGGAGCGGCCGGGGCGGGGCGGCGGGTTCGGACGCTGCCTCCGGCTGCTCGGGACGCTTGTAGGCGGCCATCCCGCCGGTGGGGTACCCGACCCGGAAATCCATTTCGGGCGGCTCGTCGCCGGGGAGGAGCAGGACGTGATAGCCGGGGTCCTGCTCGGTGGTGCTGACCGACAGCCCCTCGCCGTCGAAGCGGGCGGCCACCACGGTGATGTTGTCCGGGCCGCCGCGGGTGTTGGCGAGGTCGATCAGGGTGCTGCAGAGGGTCGCGAGATCGGGGACCTTTTCGGCGTACTCGGCAAACTCGTCGCGGCGCACCGAACCGCTGAGGCCGTCGGAACAGAGGATCAGCACGTCGTCCCGGCGGAGCTGCTCGTACGTCAGGTCCACGCGCACCTGCGGATCGGGGCCAAGCGCCTGGAGGATGATGTTCTTCCGCTCGCTCTTCTCGGCCTGCTCCTCCGTCATCTCCCCGGCGTCGACGAGCCGCTGGGTGAGCGACTGGTCCTTGGTGAGCTGGGTCGCATGCCCGCGGCGCACCAGGTAGGCGCGGCTGTCGCCGATCTGGGCCAGGTAGAGGTCGGTCCCGAAGACGCCGGCGGCGGTCACCGTCGTGCCCATCCCCCGCACGTCGGGATGTTCCCTGGAGTATTCGTGAATGGCCCGGTTGGCCTCCTCGACCGCCGCGCGCATGCTCACGGCAAACTGTTCCGGGCTGGTGTCGTCGCCCACCGCCCAGGTGGCCATCAGGTGGGCGTGGATGGTCTGCGCGGCGAGCGCACTGGCCAGTTCACCGGCGGCCGCCCCGCCCATCCCGTCCGCCACCATGAACAGCGATCCCCGCGGGCCGACGTGGCAGATCTGCCCGTCGGCGGCGTCGCAGAGCTCCCCGGTGCTGAGATCGGCGATGAGATAGGTGTCCTCGTTGTGCTCCCGGGTCTGGCCGACATCGGTGCGGCCGGCCACGGAGACCTTCACGGAGGAATCGGTCACAGTCCTACGCAACCGGGGGGTGGGAGGGAAGGCTGGTCTGGCACGCCACGAGTGCTCCGGACGGAAAGAGGGTGGAGGGTTGCTGAATCTAGGCCGCCTCCCGAGGGGCGTCAATCGGCAGGCGGCACCCGGCGGGAGGCCAATCGGGTTGTCGCAAGTCGTGTTCAGGAAGTACCTTCCGCCGATGCGACTCCGTCCCCTGATCCCGTGCCTGCTGCTCGTCCTCGCCGCCGCGCCCGTCGCGGCCCAGCAGTCGAAGGCACGCGCCAGACCGAAGGCCACCACCCCGACCGACCCGAACCGCGGTCGCCTTCCCGCCATCCGGAAGGCGCTGGGACCGCTCGCCCTCAAGGTGGTCTATCCCGCGAAGAACGACGTCGTCTCCGCCGGCGAATATTCCTTCATCTTCGGCAGCACGGGAACCGGCGACGCGACACTGACGATCAACGGCGACTCGGTGAAGGTCTGGCCGAACGGCGCCTGGCTGGCCTGGCTGCCGTTCCCCGCCGACAGCGTGATGGCGTTCCGGCTGGTGGCGGCGCGGCCCAACGGGACGCGCGACTCGTTGACCTACCGGGTGCGCCGGTCTCCCCGGGCCGCTCCCCAGACCGCGGCGCTCTGGATCGACACGCTGTCGTTCAAGCCGCGGGGGCGGGTCTGGTGGCCGGCGGAGGAATACCTCCCGCTGTCGGTCCGCGCCGCCGAGGGGTCGGAGGTGCGGCTCGTCCTGCCGGACGGCCGCGTGATTCCGCTCGCCAATTCGGTCGGGTATGACGACGTCTCCTGGGGGGTGCGGGCCTTCGACCGCGACACCGCCTCGCTGGCGCGGTCGGTGCGCGCCGACCGCTACGTCGGCGTGGTCCGCGGCGCCGCCTTCGGCGCCGATCCCGGCCCGCT
>JAHECL010000095.1 GCA_024641745.1 Gemmatimonadota bacterium
TCTCCGCCTCATGCTCCACCCTGGACGACGCCGCGGGCAACAGGATTGCCTCCCCCGGCCCGATGATGGCGCTCGGCGGCTTGAAGAAGAGGAGCGGGCGCTCAGGCACCGCATTGCCAAGCTCCTTCGCATGCTCCGCGTAGTTGCGTCCGACGCAGACGATCTTGGATGGCCGTGGCCGTGTCATTCGAGGACCCCCATTCCGTGACGGGCAAAGAAATCTTCGCACTTGGTGCGCACCTGCGCCCACGAGCCCACGATCCGCTCGGCGCGCGGGAGGCCCGCCAGCACCAGCGGGCCGTACCGCTTGGTCACCACACGACGGTCCAGCAGCACGACCACGCCCACGTCGCTGGTGGACCGGATCAGCCGGCCGAAGCCCTGCTTGAGCTTGAGCGCCGCATGCGGCAGCAGGTAGTTCATGAAACCGTCTTCCCCGCCCTCCGCCAGCCGCTCGAGCCGCGCCGCCGTGATCGGTTCCGAGGGCACCTTGAATGGCATCTTGCAGAGTACCAGCCCCCGGAGCGCCCGCCCGGGCACGTCCACCCCTTCCCAGAAGGAATCGGTGCCGAGCAGGATGGCGTTCCCGGCCTCGCGGAAGCGGCGCAGCAGCGTGTCCCGGCTGCTCTCACCCTGGACCAGCAGGGGCCAGCGCGGGTCGAGCATCGTGCGGAGCTGCTGCGCCGCGCGCCGGAGCGCGGCATGGCTGGTGAACAATACGAAGAGGCCACCATCCGCGGCATGGGCCAGGTCGGTCACCGCCTGTGCGAGCGCGGCGTCGTGCGCCGCCTCGTCTTCGCGCGGATCCGGAAAGTCATCCGGAATCCCGAAGAGGCACTGGGAGGGGTAATCGAAGGGCGAGGAGAAGACCTCCCGCACCGTGACCGGGCTCGGCGGCGTGGCCAGTCCCAGCCGACGCTCGAGGAACTCGAACTCGCCGCCCGCCGCCAGCGTCGCGCTGGTCAGGACGACCGTCTCCAGCCGCTCGAAGAGGAGCTCGCGCAGCACCGGCGCGAGGTCGAGCGGGACCGCGGAGAGCTGGGTGTGCTGTCGCTTGGCCCCGGACCGCTCGATCCACCGGACCGTCGGTGCCCCTCCCGCTGACGGCCGCAGGGTCCGGTTCAGGCCGTCGGACACGTGATTGAGGCGCCGCACGACCGCCCGCATCTCCTGCAGCAGCTGGTCGCCCCGCTCGGTGGACTCGACCTGGGCCAGCCGGTCTTCCACCGTCTCGACCTGGTTCTTGATCTGGTCGAAGCTCGACAGGAGCGCGTCGAGTTCGCTGCGAAGCCCCTCCTCCCACGACTCGTCCTTCTCGAACTCCTCGGTCAGCCGGCGCTGCCCTCCACCGGAGGACTCCACCAGCCCGTGCAGCCGGAGGAAGAGCTGGTCCGCCGCGCGGCGCGCATCGCCGATGGCGGGCATCAGCCGCTCCCGCACCAGGTCGAGGCTGGCGCGGCTGAGGAGGTCGCCCCGGCCCGACAGTTCCATCACCAGCGACGGGATGAGGCCGCGGCGGTTGCGCTCGAACCGCCCGAGCAGCCGCTGCACACCCCGGCTCGTCACCTGGGTACCGAGGTGGGACGCCGCCACGTCCTCGAGGTGGTGGGCCTCGTCGAGGATCAGGCGCCGGTACGGGGGCAGCACCGCCGCCTCTTCCCAGTTGTCCGAGGCCTGCCGCACCGCCAGGTCGGCCGCCAGCAGGTGGTGGTTGACCACCACCACGTCCGCCTCCGCCGCGCGGCGGCGTGCCCTGAAGAGAAAGCACTGGTCGAAGAAGGCGCACTGGACGCGGGTGCAGAGATCGGACTCCGCCGACACCTCGTCCCACACCTCGCTGCTCGGCGGCACGGCGAGGTCGCTGAGCGTCCCATCGCCCGTGCGCGACGCCCATTCGGCGAGCGACACCAGTTCGTCCTGGCGCTCCGGCTCGAGGAGGCTCTGCTGGGATCCGGTGGCGTGCTGCAGCCGCGACAGGCAGAGGTAGTTCCGCCACCCCTTGAGGAGCGCGAAGCGCGGGGTCCAGCCCTCCTCGGCGAGGGCCTCACGGAGCATCGGCAGGTCCTTCCCGACCAGCTGCTCCTGGAGGTTGATGGTGTTGGTGCTGATGACGGTGCGCTCGCCGTTGGCGCGCGACCAGGCCAGCGCGGGAACCAGGTAGGCAAAGGACTTTCCCACCCCGGTGCCCGCCTCCAGCACGAGGATGCCCCCGTCGTTGTACCCGTCGGCGATATAGGCGGCCATGTCCCGCTGGCTCTGCCGGTCCTCGTACTGGCCGAGGATGCGCGCGACGGGACCGTGCTCACCCAGGATCTCGACGATGGCGTAGGGATCGAGCCGCTCGTGGGACCGCTCGTGCGGGACTTCCACCACCACGTACAGTCGTTCCGCCGTGTTGTCGATGATCCCGAACCCGACGCCGCCGTCGTGCAGCCGGGCGGCCACGGCGAGGTCGGGCTCCGACGGTTCCAGGTTGCCGCTCGGATGGTTGTGGAGCAGCATCTGGCCCTGCCGCGCGACGCCCGGCAGGGCCAGCACCATCTGCACCGTCCCGCGCGCCACGGCCCGCGCGCCGACGACGCAGCCGTCCGCGTCGACGTCCGCCACGAACGAGACCTCACGGCCGCCGGCCGCGCGGATCTCGGAGGCCAGCAGATGCCGCGCGTCGGTCGCGATCCTCACCTCGGTCACGTCTTCAGTTCTTTCTTCTTCGCCGCCGGGAACAGCACGTTGTTGAGGATCAGCCGGTATCCCGGGGAGTGGGGATGCAGGGAGAGATCGGTGGGCGCATCGCCGATCTGGTGCTGGGGATCCTCCGGATCGTGCCCGCCATAGAACGTCCAGGTCCCCTGCCCATGCTCCCCATGAAGATACTTGGCCCACGGCGCGCCCGGCTCGTCGGCGAGGATCGTCACGCCCGGCTTGATCCGGCTCTTCCGGAAGGAGGTCGTCAGCCCGTAGAAGTCGGGTATCGTCTCCCGATGGTTCTGCACCAGCATGGTCGCGACCGGGTCGATCTTCGCGCTGAACCCGAAGATCCGGTAGCTGCCCAGTTCCTGTCGCCGGCTCAGCGCGTTGACCTCGTGGCCGTCGATGTCGGAGAACTGCGACACGGTCGGGCTCAGCTCGAGTCGCGCGTCCTGGAAGGCGAGCGCCCGGCTCCAGTCCATCTTGGCGGTGGCGTCCGGATCCATCGGCGTCTGGTCGGCGTAGGCGGCCGCGATGTCCACGCCCGCCCCCGCCAGCGCCAGGTCGAGCGTCTCCGTGGCGGCGCACATCGCGAAGAGGAAGCCGCCCTGCCGGACGTACGCCGAGATGGCCTGCGCCACCGCCCGCTTCTCCGCCGGCACGTTCGGGAAGCCGAACGCCTGCGCCATCGCGGTATTGCGTTCGACCATTTCGGTGAGCCACGGGGCGCCGGCATACGTCAGGAAGAACTTCGAATACTGGCCGGTGAAGTCCTCGTGGTGGAGGTGCAGCCAGTCGTACCTG
The DNA here is from genome assembly GCA_024641745.1 of Gemmatimonadota bacterium. Taxonomy (GTDB): domain Bacteria; phylum Gemmatimonadota; class Gemmatimonadetes; order Gemmatimonadales; family GWC2-71-9; genus SPDF01. The sequence continues at coordinate 3,493 of JAHECL010000095.1, forward strand.
GCGAGCCCGGTACCGCCCGGCGCGAGCACCTCGGGGTCCCAGATCTTGTCGTAGGTGATGCCGGCGTACTGGAGGGCCATCGTCACGGCGTCGTCCCACGGCGCGGCATTGGGCGGGACATACACCGCCACCTTTGGTGCCTTTTCGAGCGGGACCGCCTCCATGTTCCCGGCCTGGATGTCCGCCCGGATGCCGAGCAGGGTCGCGTCGTCGATCGGCTCGACCGTGACGCCCGCCAGCGCGGCATCGCGCGCCGTCACGGCGTCGGAAGGAAGGAGGAACGCCCCGAACCGGTAGTTGAGAAACCACTCGGCGCGGCCGCCCCGTTCCAGGAGCCGGAACACGACACCATACGCCTTCAGGTGATCGGCCTGCGACTCATCCATCGGGATGAGCAGCCACGGCGCACGCCAGTCGGCCAGCCAGCGCGGCGACACCAGCGGCACCACGCCCAGTGCCCCGCTGGCGCTCACAAGGAAGTCGCGTCGGCGCATCAGCTCTCCGGAATCCGGCCGCGGGCGGTGTCGAGGAGGCGGCGTGCCTGGGGCACCGAGGCACTGCCCGGATAGGTGAGGACGACGTGCTCGAGGTGTTCCACCGCCTCGACATTCCTGCCCAGCGAGAGCAGCAGCCGTGCCAGTTCGAGCTCGGCGGCGGGCGCGGTGGCGGGCGCCGTCGAGTCGCTCGCCGCCCTGAAGAGGCGCTCGGCAGGCTCCGGATGCCCCTGCAATGCCTCGATCCGGCCGGCGAGGAGCCGGAGTTCCGCGCCCCCGCCCGAGGGGGGGAGGGTGTTGGCCACGCCGACCAGTGCGGTCACCCCCGCCGCCGAATCGCCACGGGCCAGCAGCAGGAGCGCGGCACCGAGGGCGGGAAGCGAGTCGGTCGCGATCGGCTGGATCAGGGTGAGCGTCGCGGTCCTCGCGGTGGCCGCCTCGCGGGTCCCCGCGAACGGTCCCGCGTTACGCAGCGCCGTCGAAGCCCCCGCGAGGTCACCCCGGTACAGGCGAATCATCCCGCTGAGGGCCATGGCCTCGACCGAGCTGTCGGCGGCGACCACCGCTTCCGCGCGGTCGAGCCGCCCCTGCCGGATCCACGCCTCGGCCACCTGCAGCGTGAGCCGGTCGGCATTCTCCGCGCCCAGGGTCCTCCCGAGGATGCCCAGCTGCCGTTCCGCCTCTTCGACCCTCCCCTCACGCAGGAGGACGGACACGAGGGTCGCGGTCGCCCCCGCCGCCATGTCCGGCGGCGCCGACCCGTCGGCGGCCAGTGCACCAAGCATTCGCCTTGCCGACACGGCGTCTCCCCCGTCGGCGTAGGCCCGCGCCGCTTCCAGCCGGAGGCGCGACGCACCCGACCCGGGCGTGCGATCGGCCACCTGCTCGAGCGCCTGCCCCCGGACCCGCGCCGCCTCCGGCCCGGGCACCGCACGGGCGGCGTCGAGAAACTGTCGGAGGGCGTCCACCGCCTCCTCGTCCGATGCCGGCAAGTCGCCGACCAGCAGCGCATACCCTCCGACCGGGTCGCCCCACAGGGCGCTCAGTTCCCCCGCCAGGCGCCGCCCCGCCGGGGTGCTTCGGGAGAGCTGCCAGAGCACCTTCGTCTGTTCTCCCCGGGGAGCCTGGACCAGCGCGTTGCGCGCCGACAGCCGGTAGCCGGGATACCGCCCGATGGCGAGCGCCCATTCCTGCGCCGCGCCCTCCCAATCCCCCTGCGACGCGGACAGCAGCGCCAATTCACCGGAGAGCGCCGCCGGATCACCGAGCTGTTCCCGGCCAAGCAGGAAGGCGCGGCGGGCGCCATTGGGGTCGCGTTGCCCCATCAGCATGCTGCCCCACTCCCGATACGGCAGCTCGTTCTGCGGGTCGGCGGTGGCCCACCGCTTCGCGACCGCCGCGACGCTGTCCATCCGGTTGGCGGCCGCCCATCCCCGCATCGCCACCGAGTAGGCTGCGATACTCCCGGGATCCCTGGCGAGGAGCGCCTCGGCTGGGACAGCCAGTTCGGCTTCCCTGCGGAGCGGTACGAGCGCGCGCTCGAGCCCGAGCAGCGCCGACAGATTGTCGGGGTAGCCGCGCAGCACCTCGAAATAGCGCTCCGCCGCCGCCTGGAAGTTCCCCCGCCGCTCCAGTTCGTAGGCACGGGCCATCGCGTCGGACTGCCCCGCCAGCCGGCCAACCGCGCCGCAGAGCACCAGGAGCGAGCACAGGATCGTCCTCATCGCGCCGGGGTCTCCGTGAGCCGTCGGAAGTAGTCGAGCACCAGACGCCGGTCTTCCGGGGACAGCCGCTGCAGCTGCTCCCAGGTCGGCAGCCGGAACTGCCGGTCCTCTCCCTCAAGCTGGACGCGAAGCGCCGGCGGCAGGCGGACCTCCTCCTGGTCGCCTGTGGTGCTCTGCCGCTCCTTCTGGTCGTCCTGTTCCTGTCCCTGCAGCGTACGCCCCGCATCGAGCATCCGCCGGAAGAGCCGTTCCTGCCGCTCGACCGTCCGTCGGTCGAGGCGGCCTGCCTCCAGCTGGCGGGCGAGGTCGCGCGCCTCGGCCGCCAGTTCGGCCGTGCCCGCCGACTGCGTCTCGGCACGCAGCCGCTCCAGCTGCTCCGCGAGCGCCCGCTGCTGGGCGGAGAGCTGACGGATCTGCTCCTGCATCGCCCCGCCACCGGGCATCGGCAGGATCTGCGAGCCCTGCTGGCTGAGTTGACCCTGCTGCTGCGCCATCTCGCTCATTCGCTGCATTGCCTCCGCCAGCCCTGAGCCCGACCCGGCGCCCGACACGTCGCCGCGCGCACGCGCCATCTGGTAGGCGGCGGCGTTGAGCGCGTCCACCGCCTCCCCGGCCCGCGCCGAGGCCTCGCGCTGGCTCGGCACCGCGGTGGAGAGCGCCTCCCTCGCCTGGCTCATCTGGCGCCGCGCCGCCTCCAGCGTCATGCCGATCTGCGGAGGCACCAGGGCGTTCTCCCCCGCCGCCTCCCGATACTGTTCGGTGAGTTTCTCCACCCCCTCCTCGACCGCGGCCTGCTGGGAGCGGAACTGGGAGGCGTTCTCCCCGTTCCGCATCGCCTCGGCGATCTCGAGCTGACGGTCGGCGAGCCGGCTGGTCTCCGCCATCATCCGGTCGATCGCCTCCACCACCTCGGCCTTCCACTCCCCCTGCATCTCCTCCCGCTGCTCGTCGAGCTTCTCCCCCATCGCACCGAGTTCCTGCTCCGCTTGCTCCCCCTGCCGGCGCGCCGCCTGCGGCTTCCCCTGCCGGGCGGCGTCGGCGGCCTGCTGCATCGCCGTGGACGCCGATTCGGCGGCGCCCGCCACCTGCTCCATCCGGTCCGACGGCGCCGGCTGTTGCATCCGGTCGAGATCCTGCGCCGTCTTCCGCAGCGCCGCCGCGAGCGATTCGGCCCGCGCCACCAGCTCGTCCTCGAGGGCGCCGGCCTGCGCCGGGTCCGCCCGGTCCACCGCGTCGTTCCAGCGCTCCTGCTCCCGTGCGAGGTCGCGAGCCTCCTCCGCCATGTTGGCCATGTTGCCTTCCATCGCGGCGCGCTCGAACAGCGTCTGGCTTCGCTCCAACGCTTCCTTCAGCGCCTTCTGCGCCTCGGCAAGCTCCTGCAGTGCCTGACGAGACCTCGCCGCGTCGAGCTGGCTGAGCGCCTGTCGCAGCGCCTCGAGCTGCTGTCGCATCTCCTGCGTCAGCGCCTGCTCCAGCTGGTCGGCGATCTCCTGCATCCGCCGCTGGAATTCCGGATCCTGGACGCCGGCCGCCTCCGCCGCCCGCTGCAGTTCCTCGATCGCGGCGCGCGTCTCCTCCGCCTGCCGCATCAGGGCTTCCTGCTGCTGCGCCACCGCCTCGGCGCGCCTGGCGTCCTCGAACGACATCGACGATGGCTCCCGCCGCCCCGGACCCTGGGGCTCGGAGCGCGCCGCCTCCCGGGAGAGGTCCTCGGTCTGTCGCTGCAGCCGCGAGCTCGCGGCGGCCAGCGAGTCGAGACGCTGCCCGACGGACTCGGTTGCCTGCCGCTCGGCGGCGCGAACCTCCGCGAGGGTGGGCAGCCGAAGGATGTATTCCCTCGAGCGTCCCGTACGCGGGCGCGGCGCATTGTCGGTGGCGATGGCGTAATAGCGGACGGTATCGCCCGGCAGGAGCGAGCGGCGCCCAAGATCGAGGACAAACGGGATCACCAGGCGGTCGCCGGCGTCGCCCGGGACGTCCACAGCCTCCCTCCGCTCAGCATCGGCGACTCCGAACCGGCTGACGCGCCTGCTGACGACGGTGAGCCCCGCCACGCCGTGGTCGTCGCGTGCCGCGATCACCAGCGGCACCGTCAACCCCACCGGCGCCAGGGTGTCCGCACCCGGCACTGGAATGGTCACCTCGGGCGCGCTGTCGGGAGCGATGCGAATGAGCAGCGTCGGTTCGTCACTCGCCAGCGGTGGGCCGGCCGCGGTCGCCAGCACGATCCGATACGACCCCGAACCCGGGGGCACGATGCCTCCGCTGAAACGTCCGCCGTCCACCTCCAGCCCCACCGTGTCCGATGGACCGATCCAGCCTGCCGTCGCGAGTGCAGCGGTCGCCTCTCCGCTCACCAGCAGGCGGGTGCCTTGCGGCAGGACGATCGAATCGGGTCCGAAGGTGAGGGGCTCATCCTCAAGCCCCAGGTACCCGGGATACTGGGCGGTCACGGAGACGGTGCCCAGGAAGGCGGGGACGCGGACCACCACATGCAGGGTGTCCGAGCTCCGGCCGTCGCTGGTGGCGCGGACGAAGAGGTCGGCCGTCAACGGCCCGGTGGCGTGGCGCGCCTCTCCGAGGGAATCGAGCGCGAGGTCGAGCGAAGCCCAGGTCTCGCCCGGCGCCCGCTGCCAGAGCATGGCATTCCGCCGGCCGGGGGCGCGGATGAGGAGCTCCACGGCGTCGCCCCGGTTGACCTCACTGGCGGAAGCCTCGATCACGACGGCCCCGAACGCCAGCCCGACCGCCTCCGTCGGGTGCCAGAGCATCCGCA
>JAHECL010000096.1 GCA_024641745.1 Gemmatimonadota bacterium
TGACCGGACCGCCGATGGCCTGCGACACCTGCACCGCGTCGATGACGAAGTCGAGCTCGAACCGCCGGCCGAAGCCGCCGCCGAGGAAGGTGGTGTGCACGGCAACCGCACTCTCCGGCAACCCGGTCAGCTTGGCGGTGATGCCTTGCACGCCGAGTCCGCCGCCCGACTGGAACTGGGTGGGCGCCCAGACGGTGGCCTTGTCGGCCTCGACCCAGGCGGCGCAGTTCATCGGCTCCATGCAGGCGTGCGCCAGGTACGGCACCTCGTAGGTCGCCTCGACCCTCGTGGTCGCCTTGCGGAAGGCGCCGGCGGGGTCGCCGTCGTGCCGGGCGGTGACGCCCGGCTTCTTCGCCAGCGCGTGCAGCTTCGCGGAGAGGTCGGCGCTGTTGACGCCCGCCATCGGGCTCTTGCTCCAGGTGACCTGGAGCGCATCGCGTCCCTTCCTGGCCGCCCAGTAGCCGCTGGCCACCACCGCCACCCCCGAGCCGATCTGCACCACGTTCGTCACGCCGGGCACGGCGAGGGCCGCGTCCGCCGTGAAGCCGGTCGGGGTGGCGCCGAGCATCGGCGCCTTGGCCACCACCGCCACCAGCATCCCGCTGGCGGTGGCGTCGATCCCGAAGCCGGCGGTGCCGTTGACCTTGCCGGCGAGGTCGAGCCGCTTCATCGGCTTGCCGATGAGCGTGAAGTCCTTCGGGTCCTTGAGGGTGACGGTCTCGGGGACCGGCATCGCGGCGGCGGCGACGGTCAGCGCGCCGTAGCTCAGCTTGCGGCGCTTCCCGGTCTCCTTCACGTAGCCATTCTCGGTGGAACACGCCGAGGGGTCGATGCCCCACTGCTGGGCCGCGGCGGCGACGAGCATGGCGCGCGCCCTGGCGCCGGCTTCGCGGAGCGGCTGGTAGGAGATCATGACGCTGGTGCTGCCGCCGGTGCCCTGCAGGCCGAAGGCAGGATTGATGAACTGGGGTGCGGCGGGCGCCTCCTCGATCCGCACCGTGCTCCAGTCGCCGTCGAGTTCCTCCATGATCATCTGGGGCAGGGAGGTGAGCACGCCCTGGCCCATTTCCGACTTGTCCACCACCACCGTCACCACGCCGTCGGTGCCGATCTTGAGCCAGGCGTTGGGCTCGAAGGGCGGCCCGGTGACCACGGGGGCCCGCGGGGAGCAGCCCGGCAGGTAGATGGCGAGCGTCAGGCCGGCGCCGGCGGCGATGCCGGCGCGCATGAAGTCGCGGCGTGTCAGGTCATTGGCGCTCATGAGGTGCCTCCCGCCGCGCGATGGACCGCCTTGCGGATGCGCTGGTAGGTGCCGCAGCGGCAGATGTTCCCGACCATCGCCGTGTCGATGTCCGCGTCCGAGGGCTTCGGCGTGGTGGCGAGCAGCGCCGCCGCCGACATGATCTGCCCCGACTGGCAGTAGCCGCACTGGGGCACCTGCTCCTCGATCCACGCCACCTGCAGCGGGTGGCTGCCGTCGTCGGAGAGGCCCTCGATGGTGACGATGGCCTTTCCCTCCACCGCGGAGACCGGCATCTGGCAGGAGCGGACCGCCGCGCCGTCGAGGTGGACGGTGCAGGCGCCGCACTGGCCGATGCCGCAGCCGAACTTGGTGCCGGTCAGCCCCAGGTCCTCGCGGAGGACCCAGAGGAGCGGGGTGTCCGGTTCGGCCGCAGACTCGACCGGCTTGCCGTTGATGGTGAACTTGGCCACAGCGTCCTCCCACAGGTGATTTCAAATACGAGGGTTGCCCCGGCGCACGCCGGAGTCCCTCAGCTTCCGGTCTGTCCCGCGGCCCCGCCTACACGTACCTGCCGACCGCCATGGTGAGAGTCGCGATGGCGAGCAGGACGGCAATCCAGCGGATGGCGCTGCCGGAGCGCATCCGGTACCGGGTGAGTTCCGTCTCGAGCGCTTCCGTTTCCGCTCCGGGCGCGGCGGCACCGAGGCGGTCCATGATGCGGACCATGTTGATCGAGGCGGGCCGCAGCCAGAACACCCCGAAGAGGAGGCCGACCAGCCCCGCCGCCGCGCCGACGCCGTACACCCGGGCGGACATCGAGCCCGCCCAGATTGGACCGACAGTCGAGATGATGTTCATGTAGAGCCAGAACCCCGTCACGACGGTCAGCAGCGCCACGATGGGCATTACCGTGAAATACCCCCGCCGCTGCAGCCCGATGAGGATCCGTCCGGCGCCCGGTCCCGCCTCGCGCATGCTGGGCGAGAGATAGACGGCGACGAAGATGATCGTCCCCGCCCAGAAGACGCCAAGAAAGACATGGAGGATGCGCATGACGAGGAAGAGAGTGTCCATGGGGTCAGTCCTGGAGTTCGGGGAGGGTGAACTTCTCCTTCAAGACCCACACCTTCATGGCGAAGAATAACCGGATCATCATCTCGTGGTCATCCTCGCGGACCAGCGCCACCAGCGCCTGGCCGTCGGTGCCGCGCGTCTTCCGGACGCTCTCCTTGGCCCGGAGCCGCCGGGTGACGGCGTCGAACCACGCCGGCAGCAGGTGGCGCTCATCGGTCCGGACCACGTCCTTGGTCTTCCCGCCCGTCGGGTCGGCCAGCGCGACCTGGCAGTAGCGCTTGCCGCGGGCCGCCGGCATGGTGGCCCGCATGAAGGTGAGCGACCGGTCGGTCAGCTCCTCCCATACCTTGAGCTTCGGGGTGCTCCGGGGCCGAATCTCCAGGCGGTCACCCGCCGCCTTCGGAATCCGGAGCACGAATTCCCACTTGTTCCGGGTTGGGAAGTTGCCGTCGGTCACGCCGTACCACTGCTCGGTCCCGCTCATCGAGGTGCCGGCGAACGTCCACTGGGCTGCCTGCGCCTCCCCCTTCTCGACCAGCACCCGGTCAAGCCGATAGCGCTTCATCCTCGCCATGCGTGCCTCCTGGGATCAGGACTTGTCCACCTACGCCACCACGATATGCGCCAGGCAGCCCAGGGGCCAGAGGGCAATCAGGAACCCGCTGACGGCGAGGCCCCCCCAGCCCCGCCTCACGGCGCGGCGGCCCCCTGGATGACTGCCGCGCGGGCCACCAGGTAGGCGTAGAGTGAATCCCGCTCTGCATCGGTGAAATGGCTGAATCGGTTGCGGGCCATGTCGCTCATCAGTTTCAGTTCCCGGCCGCCCAGCGCCTCGCCGGTCTTGAAGAAATGGGCGAACTGCTCCGGTGTATAGCCGGCCGCGATGCTCAGGTCGGGGGTGTCGCCCGCATACCCCTGCAGGGCGAGGTTGTGGCACTCGGGACAGGAGGTGCGCGCCAGGTAGGCCCCCCTCGCGTTTGGCTGGTTGCCGGCGGGGAAGTAGCCGGAGGCTGAAATGGAGTCGGCCCTCCTCACGTAGTCCGTCGTGGGGAGATAGCCTCCCGTCACCAGGCCGAGACGGGCAAGGGGTCCCGGCTTGATGGTGCGCGGGAGTCCTGCAGCTGGCGACACGCTTCGGAGATAGGCGATGATCATGCCGAGGTCGGCATCCGTAAGCGGTGCGAACATTTCCGACGGCATCACCTGCACCGACTGCCCGTCGGGCCGGACGCCGCGCCGGATGATCCGCACCAGTTCCCCGTCGGAGTACTTCTGTGCGGCCAGCGTCAGGCTCGGCGCAACAATCCGGCCCAAGAGGAAGTCGTCCTCGAAATACTGGCCTGACAGGTCCGGCTGGTGACAGCCACGGCAGCCGTGGATCCGGGCGAGGCGGCCGCCTTCGGCCACGGCCGCCGAGTCGGTGGGAATGGGGATCGAGACGAGCGGCTCGTCATAGGTGCGGCGGATGACCCGTTCGGAAAGGCCGTACACCGTCACGGCCGCGACCACCAGGAGGACGACGAGCAGCGCCACGGTGTTGCGCAGCCAGCGAACAACTCGATGCATTGATGATCCGGGAGACGGGGAGTGTCCCGCCAAGATATGAAGATTTGCTCACGCTGGCGAGAGCGGGACGCGTCCCTGTCCCGGCTGGCCGAAGCCCCCGGGGTGGTGTAACCTTTTGGCTCTCCTTTGTCGGCGAGGGTTATGGAGTCCCCGCATCTGCTTTTCGGCCTCAATCCGCTGTGGGTCGCCACGGCCCTCCTCGTCATCGCCTACGTCGCCATCATCGCCGATCGCGTGAACCGCGCCCTCGTGGTGGGCATCGGTGCCTGCCTGGTGATCGTGACCGGCGTCCTCAGCCAGGACGAGGCGATTCGGGGCGTGGACTGGAACACCATCATGCTGCTGGCCGGCATGATGCTGATCGTCGGAATCGCCGGCCGCACCGGGCTCTTCGAGTACGTGGCCATCCACGCAGTCAAGCTGGCGCGCGCGCGCCCGGCCGCCATCCTGGCGCTGCTCGCCATCATCACCGCCCTCTTCTCCGCGCTGCTCGACAACGTGACGACCGTCCTCCTCGTCGCCCCGGTGACGCTGGCCATCACCCGCCAGCTCGAGGTGGACCCCTGGCCGTACCTCTTTGCGGAGATCATGGCCTCGAATGTGGGCGGCACCGCCACCCTCGTCGGTGACCCCCCGAATATCATGATCGGTTCCGCGGTCGGCTTCACCTTCAACGACTTCCTGTTCAATCTCGGCCCGGTCGTCGTGATCATTGTCCTGGTGCACGGCGCCATCGGCCACTTCGTCTGGGGGCGCCGCCTGCGGGCCTCGGACGAGGCCCGGGCCCGGGTGCTGGCCATGGACGAGCGGGAATCGATCACCAACCCGCGCCTCCTGCGCCACGTGTTGATCGTCCTGGCCGGGGTCGTCACCGCCTTCGTCACCGCTCGCTACACCCACCTCGAGGTCGGCACCATTGCGATGTTTGGCGCGGCGGTGCTGCTCCTCCTCGACGTGCACGACCGTACCGCCGAGGAGCAGGCGCACCACGTGCACTCCAGCTTCGGGGAGGTGGAGTGGATCACCCTCTTCTTCTTCATCGGGCTGTTCGTCATGGTGGAGGGGGTCTCGAAGACCGGCTTGCTGACCATCCTGGGTGAGAAGCTGCTCGCCGCGACGGGCGGTGACCCGACGGTCACGGTGCTGGCGGTGCTCTGGGCGTCGGCGATTCTCTCCGCGGTGCTCGACAACATCCCCTTCGTGGCGACGATGATCCCGCTGGTGAAGGGGCTCGCGCCGGCGCTGGGGGGCGAGGCGGCCCTGGAACCGGTCTGGTGGGCGCTGGCGCTGGGGGCGTGTCTCGGCGGCAACGGCAGCCTCATCGGCGCAAGCGCCAACCTCACGGTGGCCGGCATCGCCGAGCGCGCCGGCGTGCCGTTCCGGTTCACGAAGTTCACGGTGCGCGCCTTCCCGCTCATGATCCTGAGCGTCGGCATCGCGCACATCTATCTCTGGCTGCGGTACCTCCGCTAGGGCGCTCCTCCACCCCCCCGGCTTTGCGGCGCGCCGCCGGGGGCCTAATGTTCCCGGCATCCCTCACCGGCGGACTCTGTGGAGCCTCGGCACCTCCTGTTCGGCCTCGACCCGCTCTGGGTCGCCTCGGTCCTTCTCCTCCTCGCCTACCTCGCCATCATCTTCGACCGGGTGAACCGCGCCATCGTCGCGGGGATCGGCGCCTGTCTGGTCATTGTCCTCGGCGTCCTGACACAGGAGGAGGCGATCCGCGGCGTCGACTTCAACACCATCATGCTGCTGGCGGGGATGATGCTGATCGTGGGCGTGGCACGGCGGACCGGGCTGTTCGAGTATGTGGCCATCCGGGCCGTGAAGACGGTCAACGCCAATCCGGCGGCGATCCTGGCGCTGCTGGCCGTGATCACCGCCGTCTTTTCCGCGCTGGTGGACAATGTCACCACGGTGCTGCTGGTGGCCCCGGTGACGCTGGCCATCACCCGCCAGCTCGAGGTCGATCCCTGGCCGTATCTCTTCGCGCAGGTGGTGGCCTCGAACGTCGGTGGCACCTCGACCCTCATCGGTGACCCCCCGAACATCATGATCGGCTCCGCGGCCGGATACACCTTCAACGATTTCCTGTTCAACCTCGGCCCGGTCATCGTGATCATCATCGCGGTCCACGGCACCATCGGCCATTTCGTCTGGGGCCGGCGGCTGGGCGCCTCCGCCGAGGCCAGGGCGCGGGTGCTGGGAATGGACGAGCGGGCCTCGATCACGAATCCCCGGCTCCTCCGCCACACGCTGATGGTGCTCGCGGCGGTCATGCTGGCCTTCCTCACCGCCCGGACGACCCACCTCGAAGCCGGGACCATCGCGATGTTGGGCGCGGCGGTGCTGCTCCTGCTGGACGTGCACGACCGCACGGCGGAGGAGCAGGCGCACCAGGTGCACGCCAGCTTCGGAGAGGTGGAGTGGATCACCCTCTTCTTCTTCATCGGGCTGTTCGTCATGGTGGAGGGGGTGTCCAGCACCGGCCTGCTGCAGATCCTCGGGGAGCGCCTGCTGGCGGCGACGGGCGGCGACCCGACGGTCACGGTGCTGGCGGTGCTCTGGGCGTCGGCGATTCTTTCCGCGGTGCTCGACAACATCCCCTTCGTGGCGACGATGATTCCGCTGGTGAAGGGGCTCGCGCCGGCCTTCGGGGGAGCGGCGGGGCTGGAGCCGGTCTGGTGGGCGCTGGCCCTGGGGGCCTGCCTCGGCGGCAACGGCAGCCTCATCGGCGCGAGCGCCAACCTCACGGTCGCCGGCATCGCCGAGCGCGCCGGCGTGCCGTTCCGGTTCACGAAGTTCACGGCGCGCGCCTTCCCGCTCATGCTCCTGAGCGTCGGCATCGCGCACATCTATCTCTGGCTGCGGTACCTGCGGTAGGACGTCACCAGTTCCGGGTGCCCGCCACGAGCACCTTGGCCGCCTCGGCAAAGAGGTAGGGGAGTTCGCGGTTCAGGTGGGCGGAGATCGGACTGGAGCGGGTGGGGCTGGTATAGGCGGTGAGTCCGTGCCGTCGCGCCTCGAGCCGGACCCGCAGCATGTGGAAGGGATCGCTGACCACCACGATGTCGGTGATGTCGTACCCCCGGCACCACTCGGCGGCGGCCGCGATCGATTCATCGGTGGTCCGACCGGTCGGCAGCACCACCAGCACCGGCGACGGCACCGACTGCGCCAGGTAGGCCGCCGCCGCCTCCGCCTCGCTCGCCTTGTCCCCCGTTGCCACACCCCCGGTCAACACGATCAACGGCGCCACGCTGTCGGCGTAGAGCTGCGCCGCGTGGTCGAGCCGCGCCTTCAGCACCGGACTCGGCTTCCCGTTGTACTGGGCGGCACCGAGCACGACGATGGCGGACACCGGACGCGCCTGGTCCTGGCGACTCACCGACAGCACGGAGAGGAACGCCACCAGGTAGCTCACCACCGCGACCACGAGGCCGACGCCGAGGACCCCCTTGAGCCATTTCACCTAGAGGTCGAACCCCTGGCCAAGCGCCGGGAGCACGACCTCCTTCACTCCTTCTTCCTTGAGGATGCCGGCCATCGCTTCCCGGGCCGCGTCCTCGCCGTGCACCACGAAGGCGCGCGTGACCGGCCCGCCGATCTTCCGTACCCAGGCGCGCAGTTCGGTGCGGTCGGCGTGCGCGGAGTACCCGCCGATGGTCTCGATCTCGGCGGCGACCGGGTACATCTCCCCGTAGATCCTGACTTCGCGGCTGCCCTCCTGGATCCGGCGGCCGAGGGTATGCTCTCCCTGGAAGCCGACGAACAGGACGGTGTTCTTGTGGCTGCCGATGCCGTTCTTCAGGTGGTGGAGGATGCGCCCCGCCTCCGCCATCCCGCTGGCGGCGATGATGATGGCCGGCCCATTCAGGGTGTTGAGCGCCTTCGACTCGGCGACGTCGCGGACATAGGTCACTAGCTGGAAGTCGAAGGGGGCGCGGGAGCGCTCCACCATCTGCTCCCGACGGTCGAAGATCTCCGGATGGAGGCGGAAGACCTCGGTTGCGTTCACCGCCAGCGGGCTGTCGATATAGATCGGGATCGCCGGCATCTTCCCGGCGAGCCAGAGCTCGTGCAGGGCGTAGACCAGCTCCTGGGTGCGGCCGACGGCGAAGGAGGGAATCAGGAGTTTCCCGCCCCGCGCCGCGGTGCGGCGAACGATCTCGCCGAGGCGTTCCTCGGCGCCGGTCACCGACTCGTGGTCGCGGTTGCCGTAGGTGCTCTCGATGATCAGCGTGTCGATGGCGCCGGACGGGGGGACGGGATCCCGGATGATCGGGAGGTCATTCCGGCCGATGTCTCCCGAGAAGACCAGCCGGTGGCCGTCCCCCTCGCTGATCCGGATGTCCACCGACGCCGAGCCGAGGATGTGGCCGGCGTCCATGAACGAGGTGACGAGGTGCTTCCGGATGTGATGCGGGCGGTTGTAGGGAATCGCCTCGATCAGGTCCTGCA
>JAHECL010000097.1 GCA_024641745.1 Gemmatimonadota bacterium
AGTCGGCATCCCCTACGTGATCGTCAACGGCACGATCGTGGTGAAGGACTCCAAGGTGTTGCCGGTCAGGCCGGGGCAGTCGATTCGCTTCCCGGTGGAGCGAGAGGGTCGCTTCCAGGCGGCTGGAATCAGCAAGTGGCTCGGTGAGCACACCATCTATGTGCCGGATACCCGTTTCGATGACACCGGTGCTGCTGCGGTGGAGCACGAGGAGTAGTGGCTCTCCTGCACCTTGGTCGGCTTGAGCCGCTCACCATCGATGGCTGGACAAGAACCTGCTATGCCTCCCCAATTGATTGTGGCGGCGGCGTGCCTGGTTCACAGCCTGACATGCAAGGAGATCCTCTCGAACAGGTTGAGGCGGACGTAAAGCCCTGACAGCGGGATCCAGAACATGTGATGCCCAACAAGTCATTCCAGCGGACGGCGTGGGCTTCAGCGTCGCTCGAACCCACGCCGCCTCTGGATTCGTCGTTAGGTGGCGCCACAGGAGAGTCTCTTGTCGCAAGACGACTCGCCGCTCACACGCTCGATTGGCCTTTCCGGCGTCATCCGCTGGCTCATCGCAGTGGTCGCGGTGATCGGCGTTGGCACCGCGCTCGCCGACGGCCACTATGCGTTGGCCATCGCAGGCATTCTGTTCCTCGCCGCTGCTGTGGCGCCTGGCTATCGCGCCTGGCGAGCCCGTCAAGCCGCCGGTACCTCAACGCCTTTGGAACGGCCCTTGTAAGGTAGGCGCCGCCTAACCAGCGCATGCAGCTGCCGCGAGCGCCCTCGCAGCTGATGCGCCAATTCACAAGCCAGCGCACGAAGTCGGGGCGCCCGGAGATACCCTTGACGCAAACTGCCCGGCACGGCTCCGCCCACCTGAACAAGATCGCGCAGGTCACCGCGGTCTTCTGGATCATGAAGATCTGCGCCACCACGCTGGGCGAGACGGCGGGCGACCTGCTGTCGATGACGCTGAACGTGGGCTACGGCGCGAGCACGGTGATCCTGCTCGGGGTGTTCCTCGCCTCGGTGGTCGCCCAGCTGAAGGCAGGGCGCTACCACCCGGCGCTCTACTGGACCGTGATCCTCACCACCAGCACCGCCGGCACCACGATGTCGGACTTCATGGACCGCACCCTGGGTCTCGGCTATGCGAAGGGTGCGCTCATCCTGGCCAGCTGCCTGGCGCTGGTGCTGCTCGCCTGGCGCCTGGTCGAGCAGTCGCTGTCCGTCAGCACCATCACCACCATCCGAGCCGAGCTCTTCTACTGGATGGCCATCCTGGTTTCGAATACGCTGGGGACGGCGCTGGGCGACTACCTGGCCGACGACTCGGGGCTCGGGTTCCTCGGCGGGGCGGCGCTGATCGGGGGGCTGCTGGGGCTGGTGCTGCTGGCGTACCGCTTCACGAAACTCGACCGTGTACTGCTCTTCTGGGTGGCGTTCGTGCTGACGCGGCCCTTCGGCGCCACCTTCGGCGACCTGCTGACCAAGCCGATCGCGAACGGGGGGCTGAACTTCGGGACGATCGGGTCGTCGCTGGTGCTCGGCGGAATTCTCGTGGTGTTCGTGGTCTACACGGTTCGCGCCGAGCGCCGGGTGGAGCAGGAAGTGCTGTAGGGCTCCCAGCCGAGCGTCACAATCCGACGAATCCGATCGCCTTTGGGCCCGGAGCGCATGGCGACCCACACGGCTACCATTCGGTGCCGTTCCTTTCAGCGACCAGAGGTGAAGGGACTTCTCGCCATGACCGTCTATTCGAGCGTTCGGTGGACCACCGTCGCCATCGTCGGGCTCCTCGGCATCCTGGCTGGGTGTACCAGGCGCACCACCCCGCCCCCCACCACCGAGGCGGCCGGGACCGACGCACCGGCGGAGTGGGCGGGCAAGGAGCTGCCGGTGCGCATGATTCCCAACATTCCGCGCTCGGCGGAGGCCTACTACGCCCCCGACAACCTGCACGTCATTGCCCAGACCAAGGACCCGGCGGCGGCACAGGCGGAGCCGGGCAAGGTGGGCGGCTCGCTGACCTTCACCTACACGGATACCGGCGAGGAACTCACCCGCATCAACGACAAGGGCCAGGACGCCTGCTCCTGGTTTCTCCCCGACGGCACCGGGCTCATCTGGACCTCCACCCGGGACCACCTGGACATGCCGGCCGGCAACTGGTCCGACGAGGCGGACTACCCCCAGGGCGCCGAGCTGTACACCTCCGACCTCACGGGCGGCAACGTCAGGCGCCTGACCCACAATGCGTACTACGAGGCCGAGGTCACGACCTCCCTCGACGGCAGGTGGGTGTTCTTCACCCGGCAGATCGACGGCCGCCTGGACATCTGGAAGATGCGCCTCGACGGAACGGACGAGCAGCAGCTGACCTTCACGGACGACTGGCAGGAGGGCGCCCCCTACCCGGCCCCGGACGGCACCCACCTGATCTTCCGGGCCTGGAAGCACAGCGACAAGCAGCGGCTCGCCGAAGAGTTCGAGGCGACGGGCAAGCGCCAGCAGACCCCGATGACCATCTTCACGATGACCACGGCCGGCACGGACGTGCAGCCCCGCACCTTCACCAGGGACATGAACTGGGCACCGTTCATGGCTCCCGACGGGCGGCACTTCTTCTATGACCGGGTGTTCGAGGGGAACAACTGGGAGATCGTGATGGGCGACCTTGCCGGCGGCGAGCCGGTGCGGCTCACCTACTACCCGGGCTTCGACGGCTTCGCCTCCGCCTCCTGGGACGGCAGGAAATTGCTGTTCGCCCGCAGCCTGGGCCAACGCTTCATGTCCGAGATCTACACCTTCGTGATGGACATCTCCTCGCTCGACGTCGGCCCGGAGAATTTCACGGGCAGCATCCCGCCCCGGGCCGCGCGGCCCGCCGGCTGGGTCGAGGACCCGGGCCTGCAGGAATACGGCGACCGCCTCGGTCATTAGCGCGCACGTGGCGGGACAGGCTCAACCATCGGGGCGCGGACCATCAGCCACCCCGCGACCCTCGGCACCCTTTCCTGACCCGACCCCTCGGTACGCCAGCAACGTCCCCCTCGACGGCGGTAGCGATCATCACGCCATGATCCCCGACGAGGAGGCGCATCGTCACGCGGCCGAGCAGATCGCCGAGGTCGCCATTAAATTGCCCGGCATGGTCGAATCATCACGACGGAATCTGTCGCAGACACCATAGAGGGAGTCAGGCATGAGCACCAAGTCCAAGGATCCGCTCACGGGCCAGTGCCCGTTCAACCACATCGCCGGCGTCGGCCGGACCAATCGTGACTGGTGGCCGAACCAGCTGCGGCTGGAGCTGCTGCACCAGCATTCCCGGAAGTCCGACCCGATGGGAGGCGATTTCGACTACGCCAAGGCCTTCAAGAGCCTCGACTACAAGGCGCTGAAGCGGGACCTGGTGAAGCTGATGACCGACTCGCAGGAGTGGTGGCCGGCGGACTTCGGCCACTACGGCCCGCAGTTCATCCGGATGGCGTGGCATGCGGCGGGGACCTATCGCATCCACGACGGCCGGGGCGGCGCGGGGCGCGGGCAGCAGCGCTTCGCTCCCCTCGACAGCTGGCCCGACAACGTGAACATCGACAAGTCGCGCCGCCTGCTGTGGCCCATCAAGCAGAAGTACGGCGACACGATCTCCTGGGCCGACCTGCTGGTCCTGGCGGGAAACGTCGCGCTGGAATCGATGGGCTTCCGGACCGCCGGTTTCGCCGGCGGTCGCGCCGACGTCTGGGAGCCGGACCAGGACGTGAACTGGGGCGCCGAGATCGCCTGGCTGGGCGTGGACCGGCGCTTCAGCGGTGATCGCGAGCTGATGGCGCCGTTCGGCGCCACCCACATGGGGCTGATCTACGTCAATCCGGAGGGGCCGAACGCGAGCGGCGACTACCTCGCCGCGGCCAAGGACATCCGGGCCACCTTCAGCCGGATGGCCATGAACGACGAGGAGACCGTCGCCCTGATCGCCGGCGGCCACACCTTCGGCAAGTCGCACGGGGCCGCGCCCGAGTCGCACAAGGGGCCGGACCCGGAGGCCGCCCCGCTCGAGGCGCAGGGCTTCGGGTGGATGAGCGACTACGGCAGCGGGCACGGCAAGGACACCGTCTCCAGCGGCATCGAGGTGACGTGGACCAAGACGCCGGCGCTGTGGAGCAACAACTTCTTCGAGAACCTGTTCAAGTACGAATGGGAGCTGACCGCCTCGCCGGCCGGCGCCAAGCAGTGGGTGGCGAAGAACGCCCCGGAGATCATTCCCGACGCCCACGTGGAAGGGAAGTTCCACAAGCCCACGATGCTGACGACCGACCTGACGCTGCGCTTCGACCCGGAGTTCGGGAAGATCTCGCGCCGATTCATGGAGGACCCGCAGGCATTCGCCGACGCCTTCGCGCGCGCCTGGTTCAAGCTGACCCACCGCGACATGGGCCCCCGCGCCCGCTACCTCGGTCCCGAGGTGCCGAAGGAGGAGTTGATCTGGCAGGACCCGATCCCCAGGGTCAACCACAAGCTCATCGGTCCGACGGACATCGCCGCGCTCAAGAAGAAGATCCTCGCCTCGAAGCTGACGGTGTCGCAGCTGGTGTCCACCGCCTGGGCGTCGGCCTCGACCTTCCGCGGCTCGGACAAGCGCGGCGGCGCCAACGGCGCGCGCATCCGCCTCGCGCCGATGAAGGACTGGGAGGCCAACCAGCCGGCGCAGCTCGCCAAGGTGCTCAAGACGCTGGAGGGCATCCAGGCCGCCTACAACAAGACGGCGAAGGGCGGAAAGCAGGTGTCGCTCGCCGACCTGATCGTGCTCGCGGGCTGCGTCGGCGTCGAGCAGGCGGCCAAGAAGGCCGGCGTCGTCGTCAAGGTGCCGTTCACGCCCGGCCGGATGGACGCGCGGCAGGACCAGACCGACGTGGAGGCGTTCGCCGTCCTCGAACCGATGGCCGACGGCTTCCGCAACTACCTGCAGGGGACCTACGCGGTCACTGCCGAGCAGCTGCTGCTGGACAAGGCGCAGCTGCTGACGCTCACGGCGCCGGAGATGACGGTCCTCGTCGGCGGGATGCGGATGCTGGGGACCAACGTCGGCGGGACCAGGCACGGCGTCTTCACGTCGAAGCGGGAGACGCTGTCGAACGACTTCTTCACCCATCTCCTCGACATGCGGACGGCGTGGACACCGGCCGCGGGCGCGGAGGGCATCTATGAAGGGCGCGATCGCAAGACGGGCAAGGTGAAGTGGACCGGCACGCGCGTGGACCTGGTGTTCGGCTCGAACTCCCAGTTGCGGGCGCTTGCCGAGGTCTACGCGAGCGCCGACGCGAAGGAGAAGTTCGTGAAGGACTTCGTCGCGGCCTGGGCCAGGGTGATGGAGCTGGACCGCTTCGACCTCGGCTGAATCCGGGCCCGGACCGCCTGCGCGGTCCGGGCATCTGCCGAGGCCGCGCTCTTGCGGCGGCAGCCGCCGCGCCATTCCTTCGGCCACTTCACGGGCCACGACGGATGCTCATTGCCATCGCACTCATTCTGCTCGCCGTGCTTGCCTATCTCGGCCGGTCGCTGGTCATGCTGGCCTCGGTCGCCGGGATGGCAGTGGCGCTCTGGGCGACAGATCGGCAGTCGGCGAAGCGACAGGTGCTTGCCGCCCTGGCCGGAGGGCTTGTCGGGAGCATGCTCGCCGAGCTGGTTCACCTTATCGTTCACGTGGCTCGCGGCGACTCACCGGATCACGGAGGCTTCTGGCTGTCCGCGGTTCTTGTGGCACTCATCAATACGGCAGCAATCGCGCCTGTCGTGTGGACGGTCAAATGGTGGACACACCGGATACCCGATGGCAAGAAACCACGATCCAATGGAGCGGACTGATCAACGCATGCAGCTGTGAGGGGCACCCGCTTGCGACGGAGGCCGCCACGCCCGATACTGGGGGGACGGGCGCCAAGTCGCCAGGCGGCATACCACACAGGAGACGATGATGGCAAAGATCACCGGAATTGGCGGCGTCTTCCTCAAGAGCACGGGTGATAGCGCGGCCCTCGCCGCGTGGTACCAGCAACACCTGGGGATGCCGCTGGAGGACTTTGGCGGTGCGGTGCTCCGATGGCCGGACGACAAGGCCGAGGACCAGGGGCTCACCGTCTGGCATCTTGCCGGAAAGGACAGCACGTGGTTCAGCCCAAGCGACTCCTCCTTCATGATCAACTACCGCGTCGACAACCTCGTCGAGATGCTCGCGCAACTCGGGGCAGCGGGGGTGGAAATCGTCGGCGGGCCTGAGTCGCACGAGAATGGCAAGTTTGCATGGATCATGGACCCGGAGGGAAACAAGGTCGAGCTCTGGGAACCGATGATCTGGGACGACAAGAACAAGGGCGCCTAGGCCGCACCGCTGGTGTGCACAGCACCCTTGGGAGGGAGGCGAAACGATGAAGACCCTGCTCGGAACGGCCGCGCTGGTGGTCACGGTGGGGCTGCCGCAGACCCTGGCGTCGCAGGCCACCCCGCCGGGCCAGCCGGCGCGGGACACCGTCATCACGGCGGCCACGGACATCATGCAAGCCGCCCGCTACGCGACGCTCGTCACCGTCGATGAGGACGGCCAGCCCCAGGCCCGTATCGTGGACCCCTTCCCCCCCGAGGCCGACCTCACGATCTGGATCGGCACCAAGCCGGTCACGCGAAAGGTCGGCCAGATCCGGCACGACCCCCGGGTGACCCTGCTCTACTTCCATGCCGCCTCATACGAGTACGTGACGGTCCTCGGGACCGCCGAGGTGGTCGCCGACTCGGCCGAGAAGGCCCGCCACTGGAAGGAGGAGTGGGGGACATTCTACCAGGACAAGAACCAGGGCCCCGACTACGTCCTCATTCGGGTGCGCCCCTCGCGCCTGGAGGTCGTCAGCCCCGGTCATGGCCTCAGGAACGACGCCGCAACGTGGCGTCCGGTGCTGCTGGACGTTCGCTGAACGCCCCCATGATGGCACAGGAACGCGGTCGCCGCGGGGCGCCTGCACCTGTATATTGGCCGTACCTGATCCGCTGGACTCCCTGCCCTCTCAATGCCGGAGCCGTGCCCATGCGTCTGACCTCCCTTGTTGGGCTCAGCCTGCTTGCCGTTGCCTGTACTCCACCGTCCGAAGCCCCGGCCGCCCTGTCGTCAGCCGACCTGGAGGCCGTGCGCGCGGTCGACGCCGCCTTTGCCGCAGCCATGAACGCCAAGGATACGGCGGCGGTCTTCGCGATCTACGCGGCCGACGCCATGCTGATGCCTCCCGACTCCCCGATCCTGGTCGGGGCCGACGGGCATCCGGTCATCACCGGCCTGCTCGCCGGTGGTGCGAGTGACTTCGTGCTGACCCCGACCACGACGTATGGGATCGGGGACCTGGCCTACCAGGTAGGGACAGCGAGCTTCACGATGAACGGGGCGCCGGCGACGGTGAAGTACACGGAGGTCCTGCGGAAGGGTGCCGACGGCACCTGGCGCTACGTCGTGGACATGTTCAGCGGCGTCGCGCCGCCGAGCCCCCCGGCAGCGCCAGCCGACTAGCAACAGGGCACGGCGCACCGCCTCGAGGGAGAGCACTACATTGCCGCCTCACCAGCTTGTTCAGCCATCGGCGGTGCGCCTGGTGGCCGCGCTCCTGTCCGTGGCGCTGGCTGCCTGCGACGCCCGTCCAGGCCCGGACCGGCAGGCCCCGTACGACCTCGTCATCCTCAACGGCCGCGTCATGGACCCCGCGTCCGGTCTCGACGCGCCCCGGAGCGTCGGGGTCACGGGCGGCTCCATCCAGGTCGTGACGACGGCGCCACTCGTCGGTCGGGACACGCTGGATGCACGAGGGTTCGTGGTTGCGCCAGGCTTCATCGACCTGCACCAGCATGCCCAGGACGCGCCCGCCTACCGCGTGGAAGCGCTGGACGGGACCACCACGGCGCTCGAGCTCGAGGGCGGCACCGCGGACGTGGACGCCTGGTACGCCGCGCGCGCCGGCACCGCACTCATCAACCACGGCGTCAGCATTTCGCATGAACTGGTCCGGATGCGGGTGATGGGCGACACCGGCCGGACCGCGCCGGTCGGCCCGGCCAAGTCGCACGCCGCGACCGGCGCCGCACTTGCGGCGATCCTCCAGCAGATCGACGACGGGCTGCAGCGCGGTGCGGTGGCGGTGGGCATGCTGATCGAGTTCACCCCCGGCGCGCGGCCCTGGGAAGTCATTGAGGTGTTCCGGGTCGCGGCGAGGTCCGGCGCGACCGTCCATGTGCACATGCGTGCGCTGGAGGAACCGTTCTACTTCCTGGAGACGGAAGAGGTCATCGGAGCCGCGGCGGCCACCGGC
>JAHECL010000098.1 GCA_024641745.1 Gemmatimonadota bacterium
GACGGCGGAGCGCCGAAGGCGCGGACACCCTGCGCGCCGTCGTGGAAGCCATCAAGGGCGCGGACACCGTCCGGGCCAGCTGGCCGCTCCGGGTCTCGCTCCTGGACAGCCTGCCGGTGGTCATCGAGATGGATGACGACACCGCCGGGACCGGCAGGACCGACCGGCTGACGGTGGGCCGCGCGGCCCCCGGTGCCACCTATCACTGGTTCTTCCCGACCGGCACTCGCGCCAACGTGTCCGGCCGCCTCAACAACGACCTGCGGCTGGGGCTCTCCGCCACCTCGCTGGCCTGGATCTCGGTCAACGACGCGCACGCCCTCCCCGAGGGCACGCCGCCGCTGGAGGCCGTCGTCGGGTCGGTGACCCTCTCCTCGACGCCGGCCAGCGCCACCCTGCGGATTCCGCTCAGCGCGCGGATCCCCTACCTCGTCACCGAGGACGAGGCGTCGCTGACGGTGCGGCTGTACGGCGCCTCGGGGGACGTGAACTGGATGCGCTACGGCGGGGAGGATTCCCTGGTCTCGTCGATGATCTGGGACCAGCCCGCCGCCGACGAGGTCACCATCACGGTGGACCTGACCCGGTCGCTCTGGGGCTTCCGCACCCGCTGGGACCGCTCCGACCTGATGCTGGAAATCCGGCGCCCGCCGGTGATCCAGCAGGCGAAGCCCCTTGCCGGGGTGCGCATCGTGGTGGACGCCGGCCACCCGCCGCTCGGGGCGACCGGCCCCACCGGCTATACCGAGGCGGAGGCCAATCTCGGCGTGGCGCAGCGGCTGGAGACGCTGCTCCGCGAAGGCGGGGCGGAGGTCCTGATGACCCGGACCAACGACAAGGCGGTGGATCTCGCGTGGCGGCCGTTCTATGCCGACAGCGTGGACGCGGACCTCCTGATCTCGGTCCACAACAACGCCCTGCCCGACGGGGTGAACCCCCTGACCAACAGCGGGACGAGCGTCTTTTACAACCGGGCCCGGAGCGCGCCGCTGGCGCAGGCGACGCAAGCGGCGCTCGTGAAGCGTCTCGCGCTGCGTGACCTGGGGGTCGGACGCGGCGACCTGGCGCTGGTCCGCCCGACCTGGATGCCCTCCATCCTGACGGAGGCGATGTTCATGGCGATTCCGGAGCAGGAGGCCGCGCTCCGCACGCCGCTGGGCCAGCGCATGTATGCGGAGGGGGTCTACAACGGGGTGGTGGCGTACCTGAAGCAGTGGGCCGGTGAGGCCGGGAGGCAGGGCGGCAGCCGCTAGTGTGAAGCTCCGGGCGGCTCAGGCGTCTCCCCGGGCAGAATCCCCAATGACAGGACCTATGTCCCCACCGTTTCGGAATGCGCACCGCCTCCCAGCTGCCCTGCCGCGCTGCCTTGCCGCGGGGGCGGCGCTTCTCGCCGCGCTCAGCCTGGGCGCTGGCCCCGCCGCCGCGCAGTCGGCCGACCAGCGCGCCGCCCTCGAGGCCTGGCGCGACTCCCTCAGCCAGATCGAAGACACATTCACGCTGCTCCGGCGCGAGCGGCTCATGATCGCCGACGCCAAGGTCGACCGCGACAACGTCATGCTGCACCTCCGGCTGGGGTTCCTTTCCCTCCGCTTTGGCGACATGGCCGGCGGGATCCACTATGACGACGCCGCCTCCGAGTTCGAGTGGGCCACCCAGCTCGAGCCGGCGTGGCCCTATCCCTGGTACGGACTCGGCCTGGCGGAACTGGCGCTGGGCGACTCCCAGGTCGCGATCGTGGCCGGGCTCAAGACGATGTTCGGCAAGGACGCCCTCGCCAAGGCCGCGTCGGCGTATGCAAAGTCGGCCGAGGTGGACCCCGCCTTCGTCCAGGGCCTCGTCGAGCTGGCCAACACCGCCCTCAGCCAGCGGGTCAACATCCGGCTGGACGTGGCCCTCGACGCCCTCCGGCAGAGCGCCGCCACCGAGTCGGCGATGAACCCCCAGCTGCTGCTCGCCCGCGGCCGGATCGAGCGCGAGGTGGGGAGCCCCGATTCCGCGACGGCGGCCCTGCGGAAGTACCTCGCCCGCGGCGGCGACCAGGGCCTCGGCCTGCTCGAACTGGCCCGGACCCAGCTCGGGGTCGGCCTCGACGCGGGCGCCCGGGCGTACTACGACGGCGCGGCCTACGACGACTCGCTGAGCGTGCCGCTCTACCGCGAGGACCTCTCCTACTTCATTCCAGAGGCGGAGCTGGCGTCGTTCGATTCCACAACTGGCGCGGGACGGGTGGCGTGGCTGAACGAGTTCTGGACCGGCCGCGACAATGCCAGCCTGCGGAGTCCCAATGAGCGGCTCAAGGAGCATTACCGGCGGCTCTACTACGTCCGGCGCAACTTCCGGCTGGCCAGTCCCAACCGCCACTACAACATCGAGGAGATCTACCACTCCGGGAGCAAGGAGTTCGACGACCGGGGGATGATCTACCTGCGGCACGGCACCCCCTCCGACCGCGCGTCCTATTCCGAGCCCGGGGTCGAGCCCAACGAGACCTGGGTCTACCGTCAGCCCGACGGCGACCTCGTCTTCCACTTCGTGTCGCGCGAGGATGTGCAGGACTTCAAGCTGGTGGAGAGCCTGCTCGACATCTTCGGCTACTCGACGGCGGTCGGGCTGCAGGGCGCCAGCCGATCGCTCGGCTCCAATACCACCACCGAGCAGCTCCTCTCGAGCCGCGAAGGGATCTCGCCGATCTACTCCCGGCTGAAGGGGGCCGGCGGCGCCAGCATCAGCCGGTACATGTCGGAGGAGCGGAGCCAGGGGCGGGCAAGCTTCAGGCGCGGCACCAGCTCCGACAGTTACGAGCTGCAGTTCGACAAGTCGCTGGACGTGAAGGTCCAGGTCCTGGCCGTGGGCGACGACGCCGACGGCCCCATGGTCCAGGTCTCCTACGCCATCGCCGGCGGCTCGCTCACCGGCCAGCCCACCTCGCGGGGGCAGGTCTATCCGGTCCGGCTCCGGTTCGCGATGCTCGATGCCAGGGGGCGGACGATCGCGTCGATCGACACCACCCGCTTCTTCCTCTCCCGCACCCCCGTCCCCGCCACGGAGCACCTGGTGGGCCGGGCCGAGGTGCATGCCCCGCCCGGCACCCACCAGTACCGGGTGTTCGTCCAGCAGGGGGAGGATGCGGGGAAGATCCTGCCGACCGACACCGTCCGCGTCGGCAATCCCGCCAGCCGCCTCGCGGTGAGCGACCTCGTCCTCGGCCGCCGGAACAACAACCTCGGCTGGATCGCGTCGCCGGAGGACACCGTCTACCTCAATCCCCTCCAGGTCTTCCACCGGACCGAGGAGATGCAGCTCTACTACGAGGTGTACGGCGCCCCGGCGGGCACCCTCATGCGGACCGAGGTGGCGGTGCGGAAGGGCGGGGGCGAGGGCGTCTTCGGCAAGGGCGGCTCGGCCATCAGCCTGAAGTTCGAGGAGGTGTCGCCCGGGCCGGTGGCGCGGCTCAACCGGACCCTGGAACTCAAGAAGCTCAAGCCGGGCAGCTACACCCTCGGCGTCCGGGTCTTCCTGCCTGACGGGTCGATCGACTCGCGGGTCCAGCACTTCACCGTGATCGACCCCTAGCTCGCGTTGCGCCTCCCAGAGGGGAGCCGTAGGTTTGCCGGATGCATTGCGCTCAGTGCGGCCACACGCTGGAAGACGCCTGGACCGCCTGTCCGTTCTGCGGGGCGCGGGTCGGGGGCGGGGACGCGCAGCCGGCGGTGGCGGGGGACGTCTCGCAGACGGCGCTGATTCGCGACACCCTGGCCGCCGAGTACGACATCCTCGAGGAGCTGGGCCGCGGCGGGATGGCCATCGTCTTCCGGGCGCGCGAGAAGGCCCTCGACCGGGAGGTGGCCATCAAGGTCCTCCCCTTTTCCCTCGCCTTCGACGCCGCCTTCGTCGAACGGTTCCAGCGCGAAGCCCGCACCGCCGCCCAGCTCGAACATCCCAACATCATTCCCATCTACCGGGTCGGTCGCAGCGGCCAGGTCATCTTCTTCGTGATGAAGCTGGTGCGCGGCGGCTCGCTGGCCACGGTCATGGACCGGGGCGGCCGCATTGCGCCCGCCGAGATCCGCCGGGTGCTGGTGGAGTCGGGGCTGGCGCTCAACTATGCGGCGGAAAAGGGGATCGTCCACCGCGACATCAAGCCCGACAACATCATGTTCGACGAGCACGGGGCCTGCGTCATCACCGACTTCGGCATCGCCAAGGCGGCGAGCGGCCAGCGGCTGACCAGCACCGGGATGTCGATCGGGACGCCGCACTACATGAGCCCGGAGCAGGCGCGGGCGCAGGAGACCGACGGCCGGAGCGACATCTACTCGCTGGGGGTGGTGGCCTACCAGGCGCTCTTCGGGCAGGTGCCGTACGACGGCGAGGATTCCTTCGCCATCGGGTACAAGCACATCATGGATCCGATTCCGGAGCCGATCCTCAACACGCCCGAGGAGCGTCGGCTCTACACGGTGATCCGGAAGATGCTGGCCAAGGATCCTGCCGACCGGTTCCAGTCGGGGCTCGACCTGGCGGAGGAGATCGAGGGGCAGGGAACCCGGCCGCGTCGTCCCTCGGGGAGCAGCACGCGCGAGCGGCTGGCGGCGATGCCCACCGCGCCGATTTCGGCGATGCCGGCGGACGCCACCCGGGCGCCGTCGGCGCGGCCGGCGATGCAGCGGGCCTCGGCGCACCGGGAGCGGGAGAAGGCGAAGAGCGGGAGCCTCCTGGGGTGGCTGGTGCTGTTCGTCGTGCTCGTGGCCGGGGGCACCTACGGCGCCGGAAAGTTCGGATACGGGCCGCTCAGGGGCGAGGCGGCGGGGCAGGGAGACGGCATTGATTCGGCAGGCGCCGAGGCCCTCCCCGGGGCTCCGAGGGCCGCCCGGCCGTCGGGGGCCGGGCTGGACAGCATCAGGGTGGACAGCGCCCTGATTGATTCGGCCGCCGCCGCCCTCTCGACCCTGCCGAAGGCCACCGATCTCATCGGCGGGTCCGGCGACAGTGCCGGACGGCCCGCCGGCCCCCCCGGCTTCCTCCGCATCATCGGCCTGCCGCGGGGCACGACGGTCCTGGTGGACGAGACGGCTCCCGATTCCACCCCGATCCGGCTCGGACCCGGCATTCACATCGTCGCGATTTCGGCGCCGCTCCACCTCTTTTATGTGGACACCGTCAACATCCGCTCCGACCTCGAGCTGACGCTGATGCCGAACCTGACGCCGGTGGGGGAGCCGCTCCGGACCGACCGGTCGGGCACCCAGGTCCTCGGCGCGGTGGACACCACCACCGCCACCTGTGACCGGCCGGGACCGGGGTACAACAAGGACCAGGTCTGCTGGGACACCCGCCCGGCACCGACCGCGCCGCCCCGGGTCCCCGTCCCGGCCCGGATCGACCCCCTGCCGGACCCGGTCGTCCTGCTGGTCAAGGTCACCGTCGGCGGGACCAGCGCCGAGGTGAAGACCCTGCGGCCCTCCGACAGCGCGGAGTTCAACGACCTGGCAGGCCGCTATGCCGTTACCATGAAGTGGACCCCGGCCCGGAAGGACGGGGTAGCGGTGGTGGGGTGGACCCAAGTCCGGCTCGAGCCGATTCACCAGTGACCTGAGGATGTCCGTGCCAAAGATCCACAAGACCGCCTTCGTGGCCCCGAGCGCCGTCGTCATGGGCGATGTGACCCTCGGCCCGGAATCGAGCGTCTGGTACACCTCCGTCGTCCGGGGCGACATGGCCCCGATCGTCATCGGGGCGCAGACCAACATCCAGGACGGCACCATCGTGCACGTGGACGCCGGCTTCCCCTGTACCATCGGGGAACGCTGCGGGGTGGGGCACCGGGCGATCCTGCACGGCTGCACGGTCGAGGACGAGTGCCTGATCGGGATGGGGAGCGTGCTCCTGAACGGTGTCAGGATCGGGACCGGCAGTGTCGTGGCCGCGGGCGCGGTGGTTCCGGAGGGGATGCAGGTGCCGCCGGGGAGCCTGGTGATGGGGGTGCCGGGGCGGATCGTCCGGCGGGTGACGCCCGAACTGGCGGAGCGGATCACGGGTACCTGGGAGCATTATGTGGCGCAGGCCAGGGATCATCGGGCGGGGAAGTACCCGATGGTCTGACCTGGCATCACGTTTGTGATGTGCACACTCGTTTTCGCCGCCGTTCCGGCGATTTTTGCCGCATTGCATCGCATCATTCATTCATCTAACTTCCGTTCCACTCTTCGGTACTGTCCGGTGACTTTCTCGCGACATTCCGATCTCACAACACACTCCCTTCGTCTGGAAGGGAAGAGGTACGCATGACTCAGTCCTCGTCACGGGGGGCGCTCGATCTGTCCCCGAACGCCATCACGGTCCTCGAAAAGCGCTACCTGGTCAAGGACGACGCCGGCAAGCCGGTGGAATCCTCCGAGGACCTCTTCTGGCGTGTGGCGCGGACGATTGCCGGGGCCGACAAGAAGTACGGCGCCTCCAGCGGCGCCATCGAGGAGCTGGCTACCGCCTTCTACAGCTCCATGGCGCACCGCGAGTTCATGCCGAACAGCCCCACCCTGATGAACGCCGGCCGGCCCCTGGGCCAGCTGTCGGCCTGTTTTGTGTTGCCGGTGGGCGATAACCTCTCCAACGGCAAGGACGGCATCTACGACACCCTCCGGTCGATGGCGCTGGTGCACCAGTCGGGCGGCGGCACCGGGTTCGACTTCAGCCGGCTCCGCCCCAAGAACGACGTGGTCCGCTCCACCATGGGCGTGGCCTCCGGTCCCATCTCCTTCATGTCGCTGTACGACGCCTCGACCGAGGTCGTGAAGCAGGGCGGCACCCGCCGCGGCGCCAACATGGGCATCCTCCGGGTGGACCACCCCGACATCCTCGACTTCATCCAGTGCAAGTCGGACACCACCAAGATCACCAACTTCAACATCTCGGTCGCCATCACCGACGCCTTCATGACGGCGGTCGAGGCCGACGCCGAGTACGAGCTCTTCCACCCGCGCTCCAAGGCGGTGGTCGGCACGCTCCGCGCGCGGGAAGTCTGGGAAAAGATCATCCACGGCGCCTGGGCCACCGGCGAGCCGGGGGTCTTCTTCGTCGACAAGGCCAACCACTACAACCCGGTGCCGCACCTCGGCGCCTACGAGGCCACCAACCCCTGCGGCGAGCAGCCCCTGCTGCCGTACGACGTCTGCAACCTCGGCTCGATCAACCTCGGCCGGTTCGTCGAGGCATCGCCGTCGGGGGCCATGGCCATCAACTGGGACAAGCTGCGGGGCGCCATCCACCTCTCGACCCACTTCCTCGAGAACGTGATCGACGCCAACAACTATCCGCTGCCCGCCATCACCGACCTGGCCCAGCGGATCCGCCGGATCGGGCTCGGTGTCATGGGCTGGGCCGACGTCCTCATCAAGCTCGGCATTCCCTACGACTCCGACGAGGCGGTGCAGCTCGGCGCCCGGATCCAGGCCTTCGTGGACAACGAGGCCAAGGTGGAGTCGGAGCGGCTGGCCACCATCCGGGGTGCCTTCCCCGAGTGGGAACAGAGCATCTGGGGCCCCGACGCCACCTGCGCCCGCGATGCCCAGGGCAACCGGATCCGCCCGATGCGGAAGCTGCGCAACTGCAACGTGACCACCGTGGCGCCGACCGGCACCATCAGCATCATCGCCGGCTGCAGCTCCGGCATCGAGCCGCTCTTCGCGGTGGCGTTCATGCGGAACCAGGCCGGCGTGCTGATGCCCGACGTCAACGACGACTTCGTGGCCATCGCCAAGCGGGAGGGGTGGTATTCCGAGGACCTGATGACCCGGATCGCCGAGGCGGGGCACATCAACTTCGACGAGGTGCCGGAGCAGTGGCAGCGGGTGTTCGTGACCGCCAACCACATCAAGCCGGAGTGGCACATCCGGATGCAGGCCGGCTTCCAGGAGTCGAACGACAGCGCCATCAGCAAGACCTGCAACTTCGCCCACGACGCCACCGAGGCGTATGTGGAGGAGATCTACCGGCTGGCCTACCACCTGAACTGCAAGGGTGTCACGGTCTACCGCGACGGCTCCCGCGACATGCAGGTGCTCTCCACTGGCAGCACCGCGAAGAAGGTGCAGGAGCAGGCGGTCTCGAGCGGCGCCTCCGTGGCGCGCTCCGACCTGGCCCCGCTGGCCGAGGGTGAGGCCATCGAGGGCGTGGCCGACCTGCACGGCGAGCTGGCCGAGATCCGGGCCGAGAACGACCGTCTGCGCCGCATGGTGCACGACCTGGAGGCCGAGAACCTCCAGCGACGCCAGAAGCGGTCCCGCCCCGAGGCGCTCAAGGGCACCACGCGTCGGGTGGAG
>JAHECL010000013.1 GCA_024641745.1 Gemmatimonadota bacterium
CGCCTGCGGCCATCCGAAGTGCCGTGCCCACGTCCTCAGGGGTCGCCGGCAGGAGCACCGTCGCGGCTCCCCCGATCCGATAGGTCGAGTAGCGGGCGAGCGGCTCGCCGGTGCGCACGTTACCGCCGACCTGTGCCTGCAGCGCGGCGACGAACGCCGGATCCCGCGCGCTGCTCACACCACGTCCGCCGTGGCCTCACGGGCGAGGGCGTGCCACTCCTGCAGGGAGCACACGGTGCGGGCCCGGCTCCGGAGCGCGATGACCGCGTCGCAGGCGGCGGAGGCCGCCGACAGCGTGGTGGTGTACGGGGTCCGGTGCTGCAGCGCGGCGCGGCGCAGCGTGTAGTCGTCCTGTTGCGTCATCTTGCCGAGCGGCGTGTTGATCAGCAGCTGCACGTCGCCGGAGAGCAGGAGGTCGATCACGTTGGGCCGACCCTCGTGGACCTTGAGGACCCGCTCGGCCGGAACGCCCCGGGACCGCAGGTGGCGCGCCGTCCCCTCCGTGGCCACGATCCGGAATCCCAGTTCATGAAACCGCCGGATGATGGGCACCACCGACTGCTTGTCGTGGTCGTTCACGGTCACGAACACCGTGCACTCGAGCGGGAGGGCGCCGTCGGCGCTGATCTGCGCCTTGGCGAAGGCCATCCCGAAGGAATCGGCGATGCCCATCACCTCGCCGGTGGACCGCATCTCGGGGCCAAGGATGAGGTCCACCCCCGGCAGCTTGTTGAACGGGAAGACGGCTTCCTTCACCGCGACATACGGCTGGACGACGTCGTCGTGCAGGCCGAGCGACTCGAGCGTCCGGCCGGCCATGACGGCGGCGGCGACCGAGGCCATCGCCACGCCGGTGGTCTTCGACACGAACGGCACGGTGCGGCTGCCGCGCGGGTTGACCTCGAGCACATACACCTTCCCGTGCTTGATGGCGTACTGCACGTTGATCAGCCCGACGACCCCGAGCCGCAGCGCGAAGGCGCGGGTGTGGCGCCGCATCTCCTCCACCTGGTCCTCGGTGATCAGGTACGGCGGCAGCACGCACGCCGAGTCGCCGGAGTGAATCCCGGCGTCCTCGATATGCTGCATCACGCCGCCGATGATGCAGGTGGTCCCGTCGGCGATCGCATCGACGTCCGCCTCGAAGGCGTCCTCGAGGAAGCTGTCGATCAGGACCGGATGCTCGGGCGTGACCCGCGTCGCCGACGCGAAGTAGCGTCGCAGCGACTCCAGGTCGTAGATGATCTCCATCCCGCGCCCGCCCAGCACGTACGAGGGACGGACCAGGATCGGATAGCCGATGCGCTCGGCCACCGCGGCGGCCTCGTCCACCGACATCGCGGTGCCGCTCGGCGGCTGGGCGACGCCCAGTTCCCGCGCCATCGCCTCGAACCGGCCCCGATCCTCCGCCTCATCGATGGCGTTGGGGGAGGTCCCGAGGATCGGCACGCCCGCCGCCTCGAGACCGCGGGCCAGCCGGAGCGGGGTCTGGCCGCCGAACTGGACCACGACCCCGATCGGCTGCTCGACATGCACGATCTCGAGCACGTCCTCGAGGGTGAGCGGCTCGAAGTACAGCGCGTCGGAGATATCGAAGTCGGTGGAGACGGTCTCGGGGTTGGAGTTGACCATCACCGTCCGGTACCCGAGCTCGCGGAAGGCGAGCACCGCGCGCACGCAGCAGTAGTCGAACTCGACCCCCTGGCCGATCCGGTTGGGGCCGCTGCCGAGGATGATCACCGCCGGCCGCCCGTCGGGGACCGACTCGTTCTCCTCGTCGTAGCACGAGTACAGGTAGGGTGTGGCCGAGGGGAACTCGCCGGCGCAGGTGTCCACCATCTTGAACACCGGTCGGATGCCGTTCGCGTGACGCAGCGCCCGGATCTCCGATTCCGGCAGGTTGCGGAGCCGCCCGAGCTGGACGTCACTGTACCCCATCCGCTTCATGCCGCGGATCGCGGCCGGGGTCATCGCATCCGGCGCGGACGCCCAGGCGGTTTCCGCCTCGACCAGCTCGGCGAACTGGTCGATGAACCAGGGATCCATGCCGGTGCGCTCCGCCACTTCCGCGGCTGGCACGCCGCCCGCCAGCGCCCGCTTGATCTGGAAGATCCGCTCGGGGGTCGGGGTCCGAAGCGCGGCCCGGACCGACGTCATTTCGCCGTCCGGGAGCCGGTCCGCCGCCGGCGTCGCGCCCACCGTCCAGCCGGTGCGGTCGGCCTCCAGCCCGCGCAATCCCTTCTGGAAGGCCTCCTTGAAGGTCCGGCCGATCGCCATGACCTCGCCCACCGACTTCATCTGGGTCGTGAGCGTCGCATCGGCGGTGGGGAACTTCTCGAAGGCGAACCGCGGCACCTTCACGACCACGTAGTCGAGCACCGGCTCGAAGGAGGCCGGCGTCGTCTTGGTGATGTCGTTGGGCAGCTCGTCGAGGCGGTAGCCCACCGCGAGCTTCGCCCCGATCCGCGCGATCGGGAATCCGGTCGCTTTCGACGCCAGCGCGGAGGAACGCGACACCCGGGGATTCATCTCGATCACCAGCTGCTCGCCGGTCGCGGGGTTCACCGCGAACTGGATGTTGCAGCCGCCCGCCTCGACCCCGACCTCCCGGATGATGGCGAGGGCGCTGTCCCGCATGCGCTGATACTCGCGATCGGTGAGCGTCATCGCCGGCGCGACGGTCATCGAATCGCCGGTGTGGACGCCCATCGGGTCAATGTTCTCGATGGTGCAGACGATGACGACGTTGTCGGCCCCGTCCCGCATGACCTCGAGCTCGAACTCCTTCCACCCGATGATGCTCTGCTCCACCAGGACTGATCCGACGGGGGAGAGCTCGAGCCCGTGGTCGACCATCCGCTCGAATTCCTCGCGGTTGTACGCGATCCCGCCTCCGGAGCCGCCCAGGGTGTAGGAGGGGCGGACGATCGCGGGAAAGCCGGTGCGGGCCACCGCGGCGGCGGCCTCCTCCAGGCTCCGCACGGTCTGTCCCGCGGGGGTCGCCAGGCCGAGCCGTACCATCGCCTCGGCGAACTGGGCCCGGTCTTCCGCGAGCGCAATGGCCCGCGCGTTGGCGCCGATCAGTTCCACGCCGAACTTCTCCAGCGTGCCGTCGTTCGCGAGGGCCATCGCCACGTTCAGGGCGGTCTGGCCGCCCATCGTGGGGAGCAGCGCGTCGGGCCGTTCCCGTTCGATGACCCGTGCCACCCACTCCGGTGTGACCGGCTCGATGTAGGTCCGATCCGCGAGTTCCGGATCGGTCATGATCGTGGCCGGGTTCGAGTTCACCAGGATGACCCGGTAGCCCTCCTCCCTGAGCGCGCGCGCCGCCTGCGTCCCGGAATAGTCGAACTCGGCGCCCTGACCGATGATGATCGGGCCGGAGCCAATCAGGAGGATGGAGGAGATGTCAGTCCGCTTCGGCATCGGCAACTTCCCTCAATGTCCGGTCAAGATCGATGACAGGCCGCCAACCGGTGGCCGCTCGCAGCTTCGAGGCGTCGCCGACGAGGTGCCCGATATCGGCCGTGCGCACCAGTGTGGCGTCCACCGCCGGGGTCACCGTCACGCCGACATGGGCGGCCAGGCGCTGGAAGAGCTCATGCAGGGCAATCCCCTCGCCGCGGGCCACGTTGTAGGCCTCGCCAGGCGCTCCACGCTCCAACAGCGCAAGATAGGCGTGCACGACGTCCTGCACATGGAGGAAATCGCGCACCGGGTCGAGGTTGCCGGTGGGCACCGAGGTGGCCCCGCTTCGGCGGGCGGTCCGCAGCCTGGCGGCGAACGCGGGCGCCACGAACCGGGCACCCTGGCCCGCGCCGGTGTGGGGGAACGGACGGGCCACGACCACACGGAGGCCGGTCCGCCGCCAGACCTCCAGCGCCGCCACCTCCGCGCCGACCTTGCTGGCGGCATAGGGGGAGCAGGGTCGGAGGGGGTCGTCCTCCCGCCGGGGGCGGTCCACACCGCCGCCATACACCTCGCCGGTGGAGACCACCAGCAGGACGGGGTCGCCTTCCCCCCCCTCCCGCTGGCGGCCGAGGATGTCGGCCACCCGCGCCGTCCCCGAGGCGTTGACCGCCCACGCGGCGCCGGCGTCGCGACGGGCATCAGCGCCCGAAGCGACCGCCGCCAGGTGCACGACCGCCTCCGGACGCCAGGCCAGCGCCGACTCGACGGACGCCGTGTCCAGCAGCTCCAGCGGGACGGGAAGGACGGCGGCGCGCTCCTCCGCGCTGAGCCCCGGCACGTCGAGCGGGCCGCCGGGGCGGATGCCGCCCCGCACCTCGTGCCCCCCCGCGAGGAGGGTCCGCACCATCGTCCTGCCGACGAACCCCTCGGCACCGGTCACGAACACGCGCATCAGCGTGCCTCGAGCCGCGCCAGGTCGGCGTCCACCATCATGGTGATGAGCTCGGTGAACCCGACGGTCGGTGTCCAGCCCAGTTCCTCGCGCGCCTTCGAGGGATCGGCCAGCAACAGGTCCACCTCGGCGGGCCGGATGAAGGCGGGGTCCACCTTGACGTGAGGTTCCCAGTCGAGCCCCACGTGACGGAAGGCCGTCTCGACGAGATCGCGCACGCTGTGGGTCACGCCGGTGCCGATCACGTAGTCGTCCGGCGCGTCGGCCTGGAGCATCCGCCACATCGCGTCGACATAGTCCCCGGCGAAGCCCCAGTCCCGGTGGGCGTCGAGGTTGCCGAGCCGCAGATCCGTCGCCAGGCCGAGCTTGATGCGGGCGACGCCGTCGGTGACCTTCCGGGTGACGAACTCGAGCCCCCGCCGGGGGGATTCATGGTTGAAGAGGATCCCGCTCACCGCAAAGAGGTTGTACGACTCGCGGTAGTTGACGGTGATCCAGTGCCCGTAGGCCTTGGCCACCCCGTACGGGGACCGCGGATAGAACGGGGTGCTCTCGCGCTGCGGCGTCTCGGTGACCTTGCCGAACATCTCGGAGCTCGAGGCCTGATAGAACCGGGCGGTCGGGTGGGCCAGCCGGATCGCCTCCAGCATGCGGGTCACGCCAAGGGCGGTGAACTCGCCGGTCAGGACGGGCTGCGACCACGAGGTCGGGACGTAGGACTGCGCCGCGAGGTTGTACACCTCGTGCGGCTTCGTCTCCTGGAGCGCGACCGTCAGGGAATGCTGGTCGAGGAGGTCGGCCGGCAGGATGGTGAGCTGGTCGGCGATGTGGTCGATCCGCTCGAGCCCGTGGTGGCTGGTCCGCCGGACGACGCCGAAGACCTCATAGCCCTTCGACAGGAGGAGTTCGGCAAGATAGGACCCGTCCTGACCGGTGATCCCGGTGATCAGGGCGCGCTTCCGTTCAGCCATGGGACGCTCCAGGGGGTGGTTGTGTCGAGGCGGCGACCGGGTTAGATTTCGTGGTTTCCAGTCGTACCGTCATTGACGTAACTGCTTGAAGGATGGACATATGGCACGGGTATGCACCGTGTGCGGCAAGGGGCCGGTCACCGGCAACAACGTCAGCCACGCCAAGAATCGCACGAACCGCCGCTGGTATCCGAACCTCCAGACGGTGCGCGTCCTCAAGGACGGCGCTCCCCGCCGGGTGCGCGTCTGCACCCAGTGCATCAAGGGCAACAAGATCGCCAAGGCGAGTTGAAGGCCGGCGCCCCTGCACGGGGCGCCCCGTCACTGCGGCCGTGCTGTAAAAAAGGGGACCCTCACGGGTCCCCTTCGTCGTTCCGGAAGCAGTCGATGCCACCCTTACTCCGCGAGCAACTCGATGCGAGCCACGTCGGCGCCGTCGCCGGGCCGGTGCCCCATCTTGAGGATGCGGGTGTAGCCACCGGGCCGGGCGGCGAAACGCGGACCGAGCTCGGCGAACAGGCGGCCGAGGACCTCGCGCTCCTTGATGTGCCGGCCGACCAGTCGGCGGGCGTGCAGGTCGCCGCGACGGGCCAGGGTGATGAGCTTTTCCGCGAAGGGGCGGAGCTCCTTGGCCTTGGCCTCGGTGGTCGTGATGCCTTCGTGCTTGAACAGGCTCGTGGCCATGTTGTTCAGCAGCGCCCGGCGATGGGCGGAGGTGCGGGACAGCTGCCGTCCCTTGGCGCGGTGGCGCATTTAGGCGATCTCCCCGGTGCTGGCCGGCGGCGGAGTCACCGCAGCCGCGGGGGCGACGTCCGTGCCGTTCGCGTCGCCTGCAGCATGGCCGAAGTCGAGGCCTTCCTTCTGCAGCAGCTCGCGAATCTCGGCGACGGCCTTTTCCCCGACGTTCTTGACCTTCAGGAGCTCATCCTCGGAGTAGGTGGTGAGATCCTGGAGCGTCCGGATGTTCGAATTCTTCAGTGAGTTCAACGACCGGACCGACAGGCCCAGGTCGTCGATGGGACGGGAGAGACTGGCCGACAGGTCGGTCGTCTCCTCATGCACCACCTCGACCGGATCCGGCATGATCGGCACCTTGCCGAAATCGACGAAATTCCGGAAGTGCTCCTGCGCGAGGGCGGCGGCGTAGGCGACGGCGTCCTCGGGCGAAATGGTGCCGTTGGTCTCGACCGTGACGGTGAGACGGTCATAGTCGGTCCGCTGCCCGACGCGGGTCTCCGCCACCGTGAAGTTGGCGCGGGTGACCGGATTGTAGATCGCGTCGATCCGGACCAGGTCGACGGGCAGCGAGCGGTCGAAGGGATGGAGCTCCGACTCGACGTAACCACGGCCCTTGTTCACGTACAGCTCGGCCGAGACTTCGCGGTCCTCCTGCACGGTGAAGAGCAGGTGGTCGGGATTGATGACGGTGACCGAGCCGTGCGGCTGGATGTCGCGCGCGTAGACCGGGCCGGGGCCATTCTTCTTGATGTGGAGCACGGCCTCGTCGACTTCGGGCGTGAGGACCAGGGTCAGCCCCTTGAGGCGCTGCACGACCTGATGGATGTCCTCGAGGACGCCCTGGACGGTCTGGTGCTCGTGCACCACGCCGTCGAGCCGGAAACCCCACACCGCGGTGCCGCGGAGGGAGGAGAGCAGCAGGCGGCGAAGTGAGTTGCCGAGGGTGTACCCGAAGCCCCGCTCCAGCGGCTGGAGGCGGAACTCGGCGGAGTTCGGATTGTCCTCGCGACGGCTCATTTCGAGCACGTGCGGGCGGACCAGTCCGGTCAGGTCAATGGTCATGTTCAGGCCACCACTTACTTCGAGTAGAGCTCGACGATGAGCTGTTCCTGCGCGTTGACCGGGATGGCCTCGCGCGTCGGACGCTCAACGTACCGCCCAACGGCCTTCTCGCCGTCGACGGAGAGCCAGGAAACCGGAGCCCCGCGCGACGCGTACTCCTGCGCCGCCTTCACGGCCAGCATCTCGCGGCTGGCCGGGGCCACCCGGACTTCCTGTCCGGGCATGACGTGATACGACGCGATGTCCACCCGGCGGCCGTTCACCTGCACATGGCCGTGGTTGACGAGCTGCCGCGCCGCCTTGCGGCTCGAGGCGAAGCCCATCCGGTAGACAATGTTGTCGAGGCGCGACTCGAGGGCGATGAGCAGGTTGGTGCCCTTGACGCCCGACTCGCGCGTCACGCTCTCGAACAGGTTGCGGAACTGGCCTTCGGTCAGGCCGTACATCCGCTTCACCTTCTGCTTCTCGCGGAGCTGCTTCGAGTATTCGGACGGCTTGCGGCCGCGGCCGGTGCCCTGGCCGTGCTGGCCGGGGGCGTACGCCCGACGCTCGACCGCGCACTTCTCCGTGAGACAGCGGGTGCCCTTCAGGAAGAGCTTCGTGCCCTCGCGACGGCAGAGCCGGCAGCTGGGTCCAGTGTAACGCGACATGGCTAGACCCGCCGCTTCTTCGGGGGGCGGCACCCGTTATGGGGAATCGGGGTGACGTCCCGGATGGAGACGACCCGCAGACCGACCGAGGCCAGCGCCTGGATGGCGGACTCGCGCCCGCTGCCCGGACCCTGCACCCGCACGTGCACCCGGCGCACGCCGAGGTTCATGGCCTCCCGCCCGGCGCCTTCCGCGGCGACCGTGGCGGCGAACGGCGTGGACTTCTTGGAGCCCTTGAAGCCCGCCTTGCCGGCCGTCCCCCATGCGAGGGCGTTGCCCTTCATGTCGGTGATGGTGATGAGCACGTTGTTGAAGGTGGCCGAGATGTGGGCGATGCCCTCGGACTCGACGACCTTCTTGGATCGCTTGGCGCCAGGCGCCTTCGGGGGAGTCGGTGCAGTCATGTTTACTTCTTCGTCGCCTTCTTCTTGCCAGCAATGGCCCGCCGGGGACCCTTCTTGGTCCGGGCGTTGGTATGGGTACGCTGACCACGCACCGGAAGACCCCGGCGGTGCCGCGACCCGCGATAGCTGCCGATGTCCATCAGCCGCTTGATGTTCATGGCCACTTCAGTCCGGAGGGCGCCCTCGACCTTCAGCGCGCGCTCGATGAACTGACGAAGCCGGGCCACCTCGGTGTCGGACAGGTCTCGCACCCGGGTGTCAGGACTGACACCGGCCTCGGTGAGGATCCGGACACTGGTGGGACGGCCAACCCCGAAGATGTACGTCAGGGCAATTTCGACCCGCTTTTCGCGCGGAAGATCGACGCCTGCGATGCGTGCCATGATCAGCCCTGCCGTTGCTTGTGCTTGGGATTGCGCTTGCAAATGATGCGAACAACACCCTGTCGCTTCACGACTTTGCAGTGTTCGCAGATTGGCTTGACACTCGAACGAACCTTCACAAATCTCTCCAGGGCCAGACTTTGAGGTAGCTGACCAATATAGACCCCGTTTTGGCCCAACGCAAGGGAATTCCCTACTCGCTGATCCGGACCTCGGTCATCACCCAGTCCCCCCGTCCCCGCCGGAATCCGAGGAGCATCGTTGCCTCCCGTTCCCCGGGCAGTCCGACCAGCCGGTAGAACCTGGTCAGTTCGACAAAACCCTCGGTCGAATCGACCTCCACCGCCCGCATCAATAATGTCGCAACTTCTTGTGAACCTTGGACATAGGATGACAGGACCGCCCGGGCTTGCCGGGGACTGAGCGGAGAGGACCCCCGGCCACCGGGCAGGGTCACGAGCAAGGGACCGCCCCCGGAGACCGAGACGAAGGCGGCCAGGTCCCGGCTCTGCCATGCGCCCCGGGCCGCTTCGCCTCCCTCCTTCAGGGAGGGCGCCAGGGCCACCGCCAGCGGGGCAGCCGGGCCGACGGGCGGCGGGGCGATTCCGACGGCGAGGACCACCGCCAGGAGGCCGGCTCGAATCATCAGGCGGCAGCCTCCGCGATGAATTCAGCGAGGACCGCGGCCGGATCGGAGGCGTGAAGGATCGGTCGCCCGACCACCAGGTGCGTGGCCCCCCGGGCGGCCGTCTCACGGGGGGCGGCGATGCGGACCTGGTCCCCGGCGGCGTCGGCAGCACGCCGGATCCCCGGCACCACGAGCCAGGCCCCCCGCGGGAGCTGCCCACGCACCACGTCGACCTCGGCCGGGGAGCAGACCACCCCCCGGAGGCCTGCCGCGGCCGCCGCAGCCGCGAGCCGGGAGACCTCCGGCAGGAGTTCCACCCCGTCACGGCCGGTGGCGGCCCCGTACCCCTCGGCGTCATGCGAGGTCAGGACGGTCACCCCGACCAGCCCGACCGGGCCGGCCGCGGCCTGGGCCGCGCGCATCATCGCCGCTCCGCCGAGCGTGTGGATCGTGGCCATCGCGATCCCCTGGGCCGCGGCGGCGGCGACCGCGCCGGCGACGGTATGCGGGATGTCGTGCCATTTGAGGTCGAGGAACACCTGCAGTCCCCGCTCCCGAAGCTCCGCGAGGAGCGGGGCGCCCCCGCGGGTCATCAGGACCGAACCGACCTTGGCCCAGCGGAGGTCGGGAAGGCGGTCCAGCAGCCGCCGCGCCGCGTCGGCCGATTCGACGTCGAGGGCCAGAATCACCTCAGCCATCGCCACGCTCCAGCGCCCGGATGATCCGTTCGGGCAGGCGGGGGTCCGCCAGGGCGCCCGTGCCGATGCCGACCAGCGACGCGCCGGCCGCCAGGTACTGACGGACGTCGGCGACACCGCGCACGCCGCCGACCCCGATCACCGGAAAGTCGGGCGCGCGTTCCCGAACCCGGCGCACGGCGAGCACACCGGCGGGCAGCAGAACCGGCCCGCTGGCGCCGCCGTTGCCATTGCCCAGCCTCGCCTTCCCGCCGGGGTCGAGGGCGAGTCCCGGCAGGGTATTCACGACCGAGACGCCATCGGCCCCGGCGTCGCGAGCGACGAGCGCCAGCGCGGCGATGTCCGGGAGCGCCGGGGAGAGCTTGGCCACCAGCGGGCGGCGGGTCACCCGCCGGCAGCGGGCAACGATGTCGGCAACGGCGAGTGGATCGGCCCCGAATTCGAGCCCCCCCGCCGCCGTGTTCGGGCAGCTGAGATTGAGCTCGTACGCCGTGATCCCATCCAGGTCATCCAGCCCCTCGATGACCGCTGGATACTCGCCCGCGGCGAACCCGACCACGTTGACCAGCACCCGGGCGGTCCGCAGGTGGGTGAACATCCACGGCAGTTCGACCGCCCTGACCTGGGCGAGCCCGGGGTTTGCCAGGCCGACCGAGTTGAGCATCCCGCCGCGGAACTCGGCGACACGGGGCGGGGCGTTGCCGGCACGCGGCTCGAGCGAGACCGCCTTGCTGACGATTCCGCCCAGCCGTTCCAGGTCCATGACGCCGTCAAGCTCCCGGCCGTACCCGGCGGTCCCCGAGGCGAGGAGGATGGGGTTCTGGAACCGGACGCCGAAGACTTCGCGCGCCAGAGGTGGGGAGGCCACTACTTGAGGTCGTCCTGCTGGCGCTGCCCGGCGGCCGGTGCGCGCCGGACGGCCGGGGTGCGGCCTGCCGCCCCGCCTCCTGTGCTGTACGCCAGGAGGGAATCCTCGAGTGCGAGCACGGCGGGGGTGACTTCCCCGGCCACCAGCAGGACGTAGGGGCTGTCCGGATAGGTGGACCAGAGCGTCTCGACGATCGACTCGACCTCGTCCTCCCGCATCGCCGCAAGGGCGAGCAGGGCCTTGGGGGCATAGGGTGAGGTCGGCCAGAGGGCCGGGACCGCGGCGAAGAGCTGCGCCGCGATCCGCGGGGCCGGGAGGACGTCCCGCACTGATTCCGCGAGCACGAAGGTGGCGAGGTCCCCCTGCGGCGCCCCGGGCGGGACCGAGTCGAGGTATCCACGCGCCCGGTCGAGGACGCGCAGGTAGTTGATCGCACTGATGGCACTCGGGCCGCCGAACTCGGCAAGCGGCGCGACGTCCGGGCGCGCGAGTTCCAGCTGTGCGAGGGTGTCCGCCTGCCCGATGATCTGGTCCGAGATGCGCAGGCGGGCGCGCAGCGAGGCCTCGGTCACCGGCTTGGCGGCCGCCGCCGCACGCAACCGCGCCAGCGCGGAGTCCGGATCGGTGGGCGCCAGCCGAAGCCCGTCGGCGACGAGCAGGTCGTCTCGTGTCTCTCCCGGCAGACCCGGCATCGCGGCGACGGCCGTGGTGTACTGCGACGCCAGGCCGGGGTCGACCCGGCCGATGCCGGCCAGGGCAACGCCCCACGGCAGCGTGGTGTCGTTCCGGGCGAGCGCCTGGTCCAGCAGGGGACGCGCCTCCGTCACCTCGCCCAGGGCGGCGTAGCAGATGGTCCGCTCCGAGACCGCGACCGGCCCTGTGAGTCCCTCGAGCGCATCGAGCGCCGCCTGGTAGGCACCGTCGAGGCGGAGAATCCTGGCATGCTGGACCCGCGCCAGGTTTCGCACCGACGTGTCGGAGCTCTCCATCAGCGCCACGAACGCGCGGTCGGCGGCGGCGAGGTTGCCCACCTGCACCTGGCAGGCGCCGAGGCGGACCTGGGCCTGCTCCGCCACCTTGGGGCTGTCGCGCGAGAGAGTGGCCTGTTCGAGGGCCGGGATCGCGCCGGCGCAGTCGCCGCGGCTCATCATCGCCTCGCCGACGATCAGCTGGGCGTCGTCGGCCCAGCTGCTGGTGGGGTAGCGGGCGATCACGGTGTCGGCCCGCACCTGGGCCTGGGCCCAGAACCCCTGCGCGGCGAAGGTCTGTCCGTTGCGCTCCGCCTTCCTGGCGCGATTGGCGAGCCGGTTGGCGTTGTACATGCCGTTGTAATAGACGCAGCCGCCGGCCAGGAGGAGCACGAGCGGGAGGGCGCGCTTCACTGGCTCGCCCCCGTCGCGCGGACGCCGCTCTTCCATTCGAACTCGAGGAGGTAGTCCACGATCGCGTCGGCCAGCGCCCTGGCGATCTGCCGCTGGCCGTCGGCGGAGAGCAGGAACGCCGCGTCGGAAGGACTGGAGCTGTACCCCATCTCGACCAGCACGCCGGGACGCCGCCCGGTGTTGAGCACCGCGAGGTCGTTGCGCTGCTTCACGCCCCGGTTGGTCCCGGGGTGGACCGGCTCGAGGTTGGCCTGCATCAGGGCGCCCGCCCGCGCCGATTCCCGCAGGTACTCGTTCATCTGCAGGTCCTTCAGGATGTACGCCAGCGGCCCCATCACCAGGTCCTGGTCGGCCTCGCTCTCGAAGCGCAGCGCCTCGTTTTCCGTCCGGGCCACCCGGTCGGCGTCCGCCGAGTTTTCCTCGCCGATGATCAGCGTCGAGAAGCCGCTGATCGAGCGGTAGTCACGGCGCTTGCGGGTATCCAGGGCGTCCACGTGGAGGCTGACGAAGAGGTCGCAGCTGGCGTCGCAGGTGGGCGCGCGCTGCAGCAGGTTGGGGCGGACGTCGGTGGTGCGCGTCATCCGGACGGTGATGCCACGACGTGTGAGCTCCTTCTCGAGCAGGAGCGCGACCTTCAGGGTGACGTCCTTTTCGGTGACGCCGCGAGGGAAGAAGCGGCCGGGGTTGCCGGGGTCGGCGCCGCCGTGCCCCGCATCCACCGTGACGACGTGGCCGGGCAGCAACCCGTTGGCAAGCCGCTTCGGCCCCGGCGCCGCCGCCGCCCCCCGCTGGACCAGGCGACCGGCGCTGCGGTCGAACTGGTAGAGCTCGCCCAGATAGCGCGGGAGGATTTCGGACACGAACTGATAGGGCACGAAGAGGGAGTCGTCCCGTTCGATCGAGGCGACGGCGAGCGGTTCGAGGCGATCGTTCAGGCGGAAGAGCGCCGCGTACGGGAGGAAGCTGAAGTCCTGCCGGGAGATCACGACGGTGGTCCAGGCACCATCGACGCGGACACCGCCACCGAGCGCGGTCGCGAGCGGGAGGGCGGCCACCATCGCCCGCCCGCCGGCATCGGCGGTGACCGCCAGGCGGGTCTCGCCCCGGGGCGTGGTGATGACAAGCTGGGACGGCGGGACCGGCCCGCCGAAGGCGAGGAGCAGCGCGAGTCCGATCACCGCTGCCGTCCCACGGCGATGGCGCGAGCGGTCTCGCGATCGATCATCCGCTCCTTGAGGGCCTGCCGCTTGTCGTGCTGCTTCTTGCCGCGTCCCAGGCCGATGGCGATCTTCGCCTTGCCGTTCCTGAAGTAGAGTTCGAGCGGCACGAGGCTCAGCCCCTCGCGCTCGACGGAGCCGATGAGCCGGTTGATTTCCCGGCGATGGAGGAGGAGCTTGCGCGAGCGGACCGGCTCGTGGTTGTAGCGATTGCCCTGGGCGTACGGCGTAACGTTCATCCCTTCGAGAAAGACCTGGCCTCCGCTGACGCGCGCGTACGCCTCCTTGATGGAGGCCTTCCCGTTGCGCAGCGACTTGACCTCGGTGCCGGTCAGCACCAGGCCCGCCTCCCACGTCTCGAGAATGTGGAAGTCGTGGGTCGCCTTGGGATTGCGGGCGACCGAGTGCCGGCGCTCCGTAGGCGCTTCAGATTTCGCAGACATGATCGGCTCGTAAGCCCAAGATAGACAGTGGGTTCGGGAGGGTCAACGGGCCGCTTGACGCCGGGGCGGGCTGTCCACTACCTTTGCCGCCCACGCCGAAGTGGTGGAATTGGTAGACGCGCTGCGTTCAGGGCGCAGTGGGCGCAAGCCCGTGGGGGTTCGAGTCCCCCCTTCGGCACTCTCCAGGTTCAGTACCGCCTCATCGTCACA
This sequence comes from Gemmatimonadota bacterium, assembly GCA_024641745.1. GTDB lineage: Bacteria > Gemmatimonadota > Gemmatimonadetes > Gemmatimonadales > GWC2-71-9 > SPDF01. Next base: position 14,018 of record JAHECL010000013.1, read on the forward strand.
TCGACTTCGTGAGCCCACCGGTCAATGCCCCCGGCGAGGCTCCGCACGCGCGGCAACCCCACCGACCGAAGGAAGGTGGCCGCCTGCAGCGACCGGATGCCATGGTGGCAATACGCCACGATGTCCGCCGACGGATCGAGGGAGGGCGCCAGCCCCGGCAGTCGGGCGAGGGGGGTGAGCGTGGCGTTCTCCAGCCGCACCAGGTCCCACTCCGGCACCTCTCGCACGTCCAGCAGGACGATCGGCCGTCCGGCGGCGAGTTCCCGCTGCAATTCCAGGGGCGTGACCTCGATCCCCGCCGGCGTGTCCACCGGGGCGACCCCGCAGAACGCCTCGTAGTCGATCAACGCGCGCACCGTCGGCGAGTCGCCGCAGAGGGGGCAGGCGGGATCGCGCTGCAGCGCCAGTTCACGGAACTGCATGCGCAGGGCGTCGAAGAGGAGCAGCCGGCCGGCGAGCGTCTCCCCGATGCCGAGCACGACCTTGATCGCCTCCATCGCCTGGAGACTCCCGATCACCCCGGGCAGCGCACCGATGACCCCCGCCTCCGCGCATCCGGGCACCATGCCCGGCGGGGGCGGCTCGGCGTAGAGGCACCGGTAACAGGGCCCGCCCCGCGCGGCAAAGACCGAGGCCTGCCCCTCGAACTGGAAGATCGCCCCGTACACGTCGGGGATGCCGGAGAGATAGGCGGCGTCGTTGACCAGATACCGGGTCGGAAAATTGTCGCTGCCGTCGAGCACCACCTCGAAGCCGTCGAAGATCTGGAGCGCGTTGGAGGCAGTGAGCCGTTCCGGAAAGGTCTCGACCCTGACGAGCGGGTTGAGATCCCGCAGCCGCGACGCCGCGGAATCGAGCTTCGGCAGGCCGAGGGTCGAGGTGCCGTGGAGCACCTGTCGCTGCAGGTTGCTGACGTCCACGAGGTCGGCATCCACGAGGCCGATGGTGCCGACGCCGGCGGCCGCCAGGTAGAGCGCCGCCGGGGAACCGAGCCCCCCGGCCCCGACCACCAGCACGCGGGCCTGCTTCAGCCGGCGCTGACCCGCCTCCCCCACATGGGGGAGGATCAGGTGACGGGAATAGCGCTGGAACTCCGCGGGGGAGAGGGGAGCGGGTGCGGTGTCACGGACAGGGGCCATGGGCAGGTCCGAACGAAAAACCCGACCGAGCGGTCGGGTTGGTGAGCTGGATGCCAGCGTGGGTCAGGAGGCGGCAGCGATCCCGACGAGTTCCTGGACCTTGGACTCCTCCTGCATGAGGTCGGTCAGGCTCACACCCTTGAGGAGCAGGTCCACCTGGTTCCGCAGCGCGTGCCAGACCGGACGGATGCTGCACTGGCTGCCGTTGCCGCACCGCTCGTCGTCCACCTGGTGTGCGTCGCAGTTGACCTCGAAGATCTGGTGGTCGCAGGCCGCCATCACGTCGTGCACCGAGATCTGCTCCGGGGGCCGGGCGAGGAGGTAGCCGCCGCGCGCTCCGCGGACGCTCTGGACCAGCCCGGCGCGCCGCAGCCGGAGAAGGATCTGCTCCACGTAGTCGCCGGGGAGCCGTTCGGACTCGGAGATGTCCCGCGCGGCGACCGGCTCGGTGCCCCCCCGCCGTGCCAGGTGCAGGGAGATGATGAGGCTGTATTCCGTCCAGGTGGTGACTCGCATGGGTTCAATATGGGAGTGACACGGTGGGATATCAACCGCGCCCACCCGGGGGGCTCAGCCGCCGCCGGGGAGCCCCTTCCCTCCCGGGACGCCCAGCTCCGTCATTGCGCGGAGGTCGAGGATCTCCTCCAGTTCCTTCCCGTGCAGGATGCCCCGGTCGGTCACCAGCTGCTTGACCGTCAGGCCGGTGGCAATCGCCTCCTTGGCCAGCTTCGCCGCCTCGGCGTACCCGATCTTCGGGGCCAGCGCGGTCACCAGGGCGGGGCTCCGTTCGAGCCAGTAGGCGCACTGGGCGGCGTCGGCGGTGATGCCCTCGACGCAGCGCTCGGCGAACACCCGCGTGGCGTTGCCCACGATCATCAGGCTGAAGACGATGTTGTGGGTGATCACCGGCATCATGACGTTGAGTTCCATCTGCCCCGCCTCCGACGCCATGGCGACCGTCGTGTCCAGTCCGATCGCCTGGTAGCAGACCTGGTTCACCATCTCGGCGATGGACGGGTTCACCTTCCCCGGCATGATGCTCGAGCCCGGCTGCACCGCCGGCAGGCCGATCTCCGCGAGGCCGGTCCGCGGGCCGGAGGCGAGGAGGCGGATGTCGTTGGCGAGCTTGTTGAGGTCGAGTACCCAGCCGCGCAGCGCACCGCTGAACGTCGCGATATCGCCCATCGACTGCATCAGCTGCACGCGGTCTTCGCCGACCTGCAGGTCGAGGCCGGTGATGTCGCGGAGGTGCTTGACCATCAGCGCGGGGTAGGCCGCCTCGGCGTTGATCCCGGTGCCGACCGCGGTGCCCCCGATGTTCATCGGGCGCAGCCAGGCTGCGGCCTCACCGAGCTTGGCCCGGTGGCGGGCGACGGTCCGGCCGTACGCCGTGAACTCCTGGCCCAGGCGGATCGGCGTGGCATCCTGCAGGTGGGTGCGCCCCGACTTGATGATGTCGTCAAACTCGCGTCCCTTGGCGAGCAAGGCCCCGGCAAGGCGGTCCATCGCCTCGATCAGGGGCGGGAGCGTGGCGAGGCTGGCGAGGCGCATGGCAGTGGGAATGACGTCATTGGTGCTCTGCGCCATGTTGACGTGGTCGTTGGGGTGCACCGGCGTGTACGTGCCGCGGCGCCCGCCCAGCAATTCGTTGGCACGATTCGCCAGGACTTCGTTGCAGTTCATGTGGTGGCTGGTGCCCGCGCCGGCCTGGTAGACGTCCACGACGAACTGGTCGCGATGCTGCCCCCCCAGCACTTCCAGCGCGGCGGCGATGATTGCGTCGGCGAGCTTCCCCTCGAGCCGTCCGGTCTCCTTGTGTGTCCGTGCCGCGGCGAGCTTGATCTGGACGACGGCGTCCACGAAGGCCGGCAGCGGCCGGAGGCCCGAGATGGGGTAGTTTTGGACGGCGCGAAGGGTCTGGATGCCATACAGGGCGTCGGCGGGGACGGCGAGTTCGCCGAGGGGATCTTTTTCGATGCGAGTCGTCATGACAGGGTACCGATGGATCGGGGATCGAGTGACCGGACAACACACGGGAGTCAGATGAGCGAATTCTTCTCCACCGTCGCGGACCGCGTGGCGTTCGCCGACGGCAAGTACACGAAGGCCGACCTGGCGCGCGGCACCCACCTCCTGGCCGGGTTGAACTGCTTCGAGCCGGGACAGTCCCAGGCGGTGCACGCACACGGAGGGGCAGACAAATTTTACCTCGTGCTGGAGGGAAAGGCGAGGATGCGGGTGGGGGAGGAGGAGCGCGATGCGGGGCCGGGCACGCTGGTCTGGGCGCCGGCGGGTGTGCCGCACGGCGTGGTCACGGCCCATGAGCGCAGCGTGATCCTGGTCGGCATGACGCTCGGATAGCCGGTCAGTCGGAGCAGTCGCCCAGCGGATAGACCGTCCCGCAGTTGGGACAGGGATTCTTGCAGCCCCAGGCGCGGGAGGGAACCTCGAAGCCGCAGCGGTTGCACGGTCCGCTCGTGCTGTCCTCCTCCCCACCAGGTGGAGAGGGGAGACGGGCGGCGGTTTCTGACCGCCTACGCAAGCCGATAGACCCCGGTCAGGAAGGGGTTGGTGCTCCGCTCGACACCGATGGTCGTGTCGGGTCCGTGCCCGCTGTGCACAATCGTGCTGTCGGGCAGCGTCAGGAATTCCCGCTCGATCGAGGCGAAGAGTGTCGCCGTATCGCCGCCCGGCAGGTCGGTCCGGCCGATCGAGCCGCTGAACAGCACGTCGCCGCCGAAGACCCGGCCGTATCCCACCAGGGCCACGCTGCCGGGGGAATGCCCGGGGGTGTGGCGCACATCGAACCGGAGATCGCCCAGGGCAAGCTGCCCGCCCGGAACGATCTCGTCAGTGGGGGGAGGCGCCGGAGGAACCCGGAGCCCGAACATCGCCGCCTGCTGCGACAGGTTGTCGTAGAGCGGGCGGTCGAGGGGATGCAGCCAGACCGGGACCGGCCGGCGGCGGAGCACGTCGCCCACGCCCATGACATGATCGATGTGCCCGTGGGTCAGCCAGATGGCGTCGAGGGTCCACCCCCGCCGGTCCAGCTCCGCCAGGATGCGCTCGCTCTCCTCCCCCGGGTCGATCATCGCCGCCTTCCCCGTGGCCGGATCGGCAACGAGGTAACAGTTCTGCACGAACTGCCCGTTGGGGATGGCGACGACGGCCGGATCAGGCAACGGCGGCGGCCTTCCGCTCGGTCAGGAACTTCTCGACCGCGATGGCGGCGGTGGTGGCGTCGCCCACGGCCGTGGTGACCTGGCGGGTGAGCTGGACCCGGACGTCGCCCGCGGCGAAGAGCCCGGGGATGGACGTCATCATCCGGTCGTCGGTGATCATGTAGCCCGAGGGGTCGTGGGCAAAGTGGTGGGTCACCAGGCCGGTGTTCGGCTTGAACCCGACGAACACGAAGCAGCCGGTGACGGGCAGCGCCGAGGTGGCGCCGGTCACGGTGTCCTTGAGCGACAGTCCCTTGAGCCCGGTGTGGTCGCCCTGCATCTCGGTGACCACCTTGTTCCAGACCACCTCGATCTTCGGATTGGCGAAGAGCCGCTCCTGCAGCAGCTTGGAGGCGCGGAACTCGTCGCGCCGGTGGATGACGTACACCTTCTCGGCGTAGCGGGTCAGGTAGGCCGCCTCCTCCACCGCGGCGTCGCCGCCGCCGACCACGGCAATCGTCTGCTGCTTGAAGAAGGCGCCGTCGCAGACGGCGCAGTAGGACACCCCCTGCCCCGCATACTCCAGCTCGCCCGGGACCCCGAGCTTGATCGGCGTGCCCCCGGCGGTCAGGATCACGGTGGGCGCCTCGAAGACCGCGCCGGTGGTACAGGTCACCTCGAAGATCCCGTCCTCACGCTTGCTGACGGTCTCCACGTTCTCCTGCCGGATGTCGGCCCCGAACTTCTGGGCGTGCTCGGCCATGAGGCGGGCCAGTTCGTGGCCCTTCACCGACGCGAACCCGGGATAGTCCTCGATGAGGTCGGTGTTGAGCAGCTCGCCGCCGGGCGCGCCGCGCTCGAGGACGACGGCGTCGAGCATGCCGCGGCCGGCGTACATGCCGGCACAGAGACCGGCCGGGCCGGCGCCGATGATGACGACATCGTGGGAGGAGCGGGACATGGGAAAACCGGGCTGAGGTGACAAGTGGCGACGGCTGGGCCAACGGCCCAACCATCAAATATAGAACAATCGGGGGTTCCCGAGCCTACACCTGCTTGAACACCTTCATCGCCGTCGCCACCATCGAGGCGACGTCGGAGACGTTGGCCGGCAGGATCATGGTGTTGGTCTTCTGCGCAAGCTGGCCGAATTGAAGGAGGTATTCCTCGGCGACGCGCAGCTGGGTCGCCTCCACGCCACCGGGCTCGCGGATCACCTGGGCCACCTGACGGATGCCCTCCGCCGTGGCCGTCGCGACCGCCAGGATCGCCGCCGCCTCGCCATCCGCCTCATTGATCTGCTGCTGCCGCCGCGCCTCTGATGCCTTGATGACCTGCTGCTTGTCGCCTTCGGCCTGGTTGATCACGGCGTCGCGCTGGCCTTCCGACGTCAGGATCACCGCCCGCTTCTCCCGCTCGGCCCGCATCTGCTTTTCCATCGCGGCCAGCACGTCCTTCGGCGGCGTGATGTTCTTGATCTCGTACCGCAGCACCTTCACACCCCACGGATCCGAGGCCTTGTCCAGCTCGGCCACCACCGAGGCGTTGATGTTCATCCGCTCCTCAAACGACTTGTCGAGGTCGATCTTGCCGATCTCGCTGCGGAGGGTCGTCTGGGCGAGCTGGGTGATGGCAAAGATGTAGTCGGCAATGCCGTACGCGGCCCGCTCGGGATTGAGCACCTTGAGGTAGAGGATGCCGTCCACCCCGACCTGCACGTTGTCCCGGGTGATGCAGATCTGCTCGGGGATGTCGAACGCCGACTCCTTGAGCGAGAGCCGATAGCGAATCACGTCGAAGAAGGGGATCAGGATGTGAAACCCCGCCTGGAGGACGCCGGCAAACCGGCCGAGCCGCTCCACCACGAACGCGCTCTGCTGCGGCACCACCACCGCCGTCTTGGCGATGACCATCACGATGACGACACCGAGGAACAGCGTCACCAGGACCATTGGATTCATGTCCATCACCGGGCTCCTTCAGGCTCGACGAAGAGGAGAAGTCCATCCACGGCGGTCACGCGACAGCGCGCGCCGCGGGGAATGCTGCTGGCGCCGCGCGTGCGCGCCGACCATGTCGTCCCCCGCAACTCGACCTTGCCAACGCCTCCCGGAACAAGTTCGTCGAGGACCACCGCCGCCTCGCCGACCAGCTCGTCGATGGGGGGAGCCTGTGGCGTCCCCTGAAACCGCTTGACCAGCCGGTCCCGAAACACCAGGAGCGATGCCACGGAGATTACAGAAAAGAGCAGGATCTGCATGCTGAGCGGCCCTGCGGCTCCTGCGTACGAAAGGAGTCCGACGAGGATGGCGGCCACACCGAAGAAGATGATGTAGAACCCGCCGGCAGACGCCAGTTCCACCACCACCAGGAAGAGACCGAACACCAGCCAGTGCCACCAGAGGATGTCCATCGCCTGCCGCCGTTCGAGAGGGAAGCGCCAAGGAATGCTCAAATCTACCGGGCCGAGGTGGGCGCCGCCACACGACGTCGGGCCTGAGCGGACGGCCTATTCGCCCCCGACTCCCAGCAACCCCAGCGCCCCATGACATGCCGACACCGTCCCCACCAGAAGTGAGGTCGGCCGGCCGCTTCCACCTGCCCCGCTCAGCAGCTCGGCCGCCGCGACGGCGTCACTCACGGCAAACGCCCCCACGCCGTCGGTCAGGTGCCGCGTCACGAAGAGTGCGGGGCCAGCCACCGCCTGCGACTTCGAGAGCCGCCCCACCACCGCCTTCGCCGTCTCCGACATCTCCCACATCCGCGGCGCCCGGATGACGGGACAGGTGGCCGGCTCGATGCAATGCGTCGGACAGAGCCAGTCGGCCCAGGACACATATCGGGTGCCATCGGGGGCGAGGGTGTCGTAGGGCGTGCCGACCGGATCCGTGAGGGGCTGCTGCGAGACCGTCCGGCCGGGCCACGATCGCTCGGCGAGCCGCTTGAGCCAGTTGAACATCAGGTGGGGCATCAGGGGGGAGGGGACGATGTAGGCAGGGGAGGCAGGGACGCCGCGAGGCAGGGAGGCGGTACCTGCCGAAGCGAGATAGGAGTCAAAAAACTCGTCCCAGTCCTGCACGACCAAACCGCGATCATCCCTCGGCGGCAAGTCACGCGTCACCTGGCAGGCGGGGTCCCGGTCCACCACGAGCATGCGTTCGTAGCTGAGGACGCCACGGGCGCGCGCCCGCTCGAGTTGCCGGGCGTAGAACGTCCCGTAGCAGCCGCCCCCCACGATGACGAACTCGCGGACGCTCAGCGGCTCAGAGCGCGCCGTTGGTGATCGGGAGGACGTGACCGGTGATGGCATCGGCGGCGTCGCTCGCGAGGAAGAGGACTCCATCGGTGATCTGCCTCATCTCAACCCACCGCACCTTGGACCCGCCGACCGAGGACACGTTGTCTCCGGTACGGACCATCCCCGGCGCCACGGCGTTGACCCGAACGTTCCTGTCCCGCAGCTCGAGTGCCAGGCTCTGGGTGAACGCCGCCACGCCGGCCTTGGCGGCGGCATACACCGCCATCTGGTCCTGCGGCCGGAAGAACGCCACGGAGGCAAAGTTGACGATCGCGCCCTTGCTCTCGCCGAGCGCCCCCGCCGCTGCCTGGGATACCAGGAACGCCGTCTTGAGGTTGATGTTGATTTCGCGGTCGAAGTCGGCGACCGCCGTCCCGTCGATCGGGCCAAAGGTCGTCAGGCCGCCGGCCACATTCACGACGACATCGAGTCGCCCGAAGTGCCGGAGCGCCGTCTCCACCGCCAGGCGGGCGATGTCCGGCTCGGTCAGGTCCCCCGCCGTCGGCCGCGCCTCGATCCCCTCGGCCTCGAACTCACGAGCCCGCGCCGAGGCCTCCACGGCGTTGCGGTCGCAGAGCACCAGCTTCGCCCCGGCGCGCCCGAAGGCCAGCGCGACGGCGTGCCCGATCTGGCCGACCCGGGCCACGCCGGTCACCAGCACGACCTTGCCCGCAAAATTCCAATGCCCGGCCATGTCGCTCCCTCGGTTCAGCGCGGGGTGGGGCGACGCGATTCGAGTCGCGCGAGCCAGTCCTCAGGCACCGTCTGGGAGCCGAGGGACCCGTGCCCCTCGCCCGGCCCGACGTCACCGTGCCAGTCGCTGCCACCGGTACGCGCGAGGTCGAGTGCCGTCGCGATCCCCGCGATGCGGGATCGCGTCTCCGCCGCATGCCGCGGATGCCGGACCTCGACGGCATCGAGTCCTTCCTGCTTCAGGCGAGCCAGGTAGGGACGGGTGGCGCGGTCGCGGAGGTGCGCCGCCGAGACGACGCCGCCGGCGGCGTGGACCAGGTCGGCCACTTCGGAAAAGGTGGGGAGCACCTTGTCGGCGTAGCCCGGCTTGTTTCGCCCGAGGAAGACGTCGAACGCCTCGTTGACGTCCTGCGCCGCCCCCACGCGCACCACCGCCCGGGCCACATGCGGACGGCCGATCGCGCCGCCTGCCGCCTCGTCCAGCACCGCGTCGAGGGTCACCGCCACCCCGAGTCCCTGCAGGCGGCCGCACATCACTTCCGCGCGCCGGCGCCGGTCGGCGCGACAGCGGTCGAGGAACGCCTCGACGGTCTCGTCGCCCACCGGGAGGAAGTAGCCCAGCAGGTGCATCTCGCCCCAGGGCGCCGAGACCGAAAACTCACACCCGGCCACGACCCGCACCCCGACCGCCTCCCCGGCCGCCACCGCCTCGGCGACGCCGGCCACCGAATCGTGGTCGGTCAGGGCGATGGCGGACAGTCCGGCGGACTTGGCGCACGCGACGACCTCCGACGGGACCAGCGACCCGTCGGAGGCGGTGGAGTGCATGTGCAGGTCGATGAACCGCGGGGGCGTCAGCGCCGGTACCCCGTGTCGGGCGAGGTCCATGACGGCTGGGAGTGGGCGAACAGCCCGCGAAGCTGGACGTCCGTCAGTTCCGCCAGCGAGAGCTCCCGGCTGCGCGCACCAAGCGGCGCATACTTGGCCACCCGCTGCACGCGGTCGGGGCCGGTGCCCCTGGTGAAAAGCATCGTGAACTCGTCGCGGGTGAACTGCGTGAACCGCCCGCTGGGGGTCACCGTCCAGGTGGTGCCGTCTACCTCGATGCTGCGCGTGGGCATGGTGTCCTCAGGATGAGCCGTCGGCGGAAGGGGGGCCTCCCGCCAGCGGCGTTTCGAACCATAACTCCTCGGAGCCCGGCCCGGCGGCGCCGAGCGAGCGCAGGGCGGCGGTCAGCCGCGCCTCGGCGGGCGTCGGGACAATGGCCGTGTGTGCGGCACCATCGGCCGACTCGCGGAACTCCAGGAACTGGCCGGTCTCGGTGGGGTGCCGGAACACCCAGAGGTGCTGCCCCCGTCCTCCCAGCTCCGCGGCGAGGGCGGCCGCGGCCGCGAGGTACGCCGCCTCCTGGGGCGGCGCCACCGTGACCCGGGCAATGGAGAGCGCCCGGGACAATCGTCAGGCCCCGGTGTCGGGGAAGGTCTGCAGCGCGGTCTTCAGGTCGGCCAGGAAGTGGTCGGCGTCGGCCCCGTCCACGATGCGATGGTCATACGCCATCGTCAGCATGCCCTTCGTCCGGATGGCCAGCGCATCGGTGCCATCGGGCCCCGTGATCACGTGGGGGCGCTTCTCGATGGCGCCGATGCCGAGGATGGCCACCTGCGGCTGGTTGATGATGGGGGTACCGGCGAAGGACCCGATCCCGCCGGGGTTCGTGATGGTGAACGTCCCCCGCTGGACCTCATCGGGGGTGAGCTTCTTGTTCCGGGCACGCTCACCGAGGTCGTTGATGGCGCGCGCCACCCCGAGCAGCGACAGTTCGTCGGCTCGCTTGATGACCGGGACGATAAGGCCCCAGTCGAGGGCGACCGCGATGCCGATGTTGATGTCGCGGCGGTAGACCGTCGCATCGCCCATCACCGCGGCGTTGACGACCGGGTGCTTCCGGAGGTTGTCCGCCACCGCCTTCACGATGAACGCCAGGAAGGTCAGGTTCACGCCGCGCTCGGCATACTCCTGCTTGCGCGCCTTGCGGACCTGCGCGACCCGGGAGAAGTCCACCTCGAAGAGGCTGTTCACGTGCGCCGACACCCGGCGCGACATGATCATGTGGTCGGCGGTGAGCTTGCGAATCTTGCTCCACGGCTCGACCCGGTCGCCTTCCCACGGCTCGACCACCGGCGAGGGCACCTCGATGAGGGTGGTGGCACCGCGAGAGGGGGCGGCCGCGGGAGCGCGGGACAGCGGGGCCGCAGCGGCGGTGACCGGTGCCGGGCCCGCCTCGATGACGGCCAGGATGTCGCTCTTCGTCACCCGTCCGGCGAGGCCGGAGCCGGCGATGCCGCTGATGTCGAGATTGTGCTCCGCCGCGATCTTGCGCACCAGCGGGGTGCTCTTGCGACGGAGACGGTCCTCGGCGGATTCGGGCCCGGTGCTCACCGCCGCGGGCGGGACAGACGGGGTGACCGGCACGGGCGCAGGCACGGGAGCCGCCTTGGGGGCCGGGGGAGGCGGCGCCGGCTCGGCGGCAGGGGCAGGAGCGGGCGCGGCGGCAGGGGCCGGCGCCGCAGCGGCACTGGCGTCGGTCTCGAGGCGGGCGACCACGGTCTGCACCGCCACCGTTTCGCCCTCCTGGACCAGGATCTCCGCCAGGATGCCCGCCTGCGGGGCGGGGATCTCCGCGTCCACCTTGTCGGTGGAGATCTCGAAGATCGGCTCGTCGCGCTTGACGGCATCGCCGACCTTCTTCATCCACCGGGACAGCGTCCCCTCGGCGATGGACTCGCCCATCTGCGGCATGATTACGTCGATCTTGGCCATCTGAATCTCTCCAAATTCCTAGTAGGCGGCCAGCCAGCGTGCGGCGACCACGAGGTCGTCCGTCTGCGGCAGGACAAAGTCTTCAAGGGTCGGCGCGTAGGGCAGCGGCACGTCGTGCGCCGTGACGCGCTTGACCGGCGCATCGAGCCATTCGAACGCCTGGTCGTTGATCCGGGCGGTGATCTCGCCGGCCACGCCGCCGGTGCGGGTGTCCTCGTGCGCAATCAGCACCCGGCTGGTCTTCTTCACGGAGGCCATGATCGCCTCGTCGTCCATCGGCAGCAGGGTCCGGAGGTCGAGGACCTCCACCGAGAGCCCGTCCTCCTTCTCCAGCCGTTCGGCCGCCTCCAGCGCCTTGTACACCATCGCCGACCAGGTGATGATCGTCAGGTCGCGACCCTCGCGGGCCACCCGGGCCTTGCCGATCGGGGTGAGGATCTCCTCCCCCTCAGGCAGGTCCTCCTTGATCCGGCGATAGAGAAACTTGTGCTCAAAGTACAACACCGGGTCATCGTCGCGAATGGCGCTCTTGATGAGCCCCTTCGCGTCACGCGCGGTGGCGGGGCAGACGATCTTGAGCCCCGGCGTGTGCAGGAAGGCCGCTTCGGGGTTCTGCGAGTGGAACGGACCGCCCCGGACGTAGCCGCCGGAGGGACCCCGCACCACCATCGGCGTGGGCAGCCCGGCGCGATAGCGCGCCGTGGCGACGTAGTTCGTCAGCATGTCGTACGCGCAGGAGATGAAGTCGATGAACTGCATCTCCGCCACCGGCCGCAGGCCCATGTGGGCGGCGCCCGCGGCGGCGCCGACGATGGCCGCCTCCGAGATCGGGGTGTCGATGACGCGGCGCTCCCCGAACTCGGCGAGGAACCCGTCGGTCACCTTGAAGGCGCCGCCGTAGGCGCCCACATCCTCGCCGAGGATGAAGACGTTCTCGTCCCGCCGCATCTCCTCCATCATCCCCTGGCGGAGCGCCTCGAGGTACGTGACCTCAGCCATCGATCCTCCGGTACCATTCAAGCTCGGCGCGGGCCGGGTCGGCCAGCACGCCGTCGAGCGCCGTGCCGGCCGCCGGCATCGGCTCGTCCTCGCAGTGTCCCACCGCGTCGTCGAGCAGCGCCAGGATCCGCGCGTCGATCTCGGCGAGCTCCTCCACCGTCGCCCACCCCGCCTCGACGTAGTCGCGGATGCACCGGTCGATCGGGTCCTTCGCCTCCCACTCCGCGATCTCGCCCGTGGACTGGTAGGACTGGTTGTCGTGCTCCGCGTGCCCCTTCCGGCGGTAGGTGACCAGTTCGATCAGCGTACACCCGCCGCCCTGCCGGGCACGCTCCACCGCCGGCTTGGTGGCACCGTACACCGCCAGGACGTCATTGCCGTCGGCGCGCACCCCGGGAATGCCGTAGGCCGCGGCCTTGTCGACCAGCTGCCGGACCGCGGTCTGCTTGTGCATCGGCGTGCTGAACGAATAGCCGTTGTTCTCGCAGATGATGACCATCGGCAGGCGCTGGACGGCGGCGAAGTTGATGCCCTCGTGGAAGGTCCCCGTGCTCATGGCGCCGTCGCCGACGTAGACCATCCCGACCCGCGGCTGCTTCCGCATCTTGAACGACAGCGCGACCCCCGCCATGACGGGCACCATGTCGCCGAGGTGCGAAATCTGCCCGATGAACCCGCGCTCGAGGTCGCCGTAATGGATGTTCAGCTCGCGGCCCCGGGTCGGGCTCTCGGCCTTGGCCATGTACTGTCGCAGGATCTCGAGTGGGGTCGCGCCCTGCACCAGCATCGAGCCGAGGTTCCGGATCAGCGGCGAGAGGAAGTCACCCTGGCCCCGGTCCAGCGCATACGCGCTGCCGACGCTGTCGGCCTCCTGGCCCAGCGACCGGAAGAGGCCGCCGATGACCTTGGTCTGCCGATAGAGGTTGACCAGGCGCTCCTCCAGGGAGCGCGTCAGCCGCATGAAGTAGTACATCTCGTGCAGCTGGGCCCGGCTGAGGCCGTGCGGCGGTGCCGCCGGGGACACCGGCGGGGATACGGTCGGAGTCATCTGTTGTCCGTTACTGCGATTCAATCCGCATGCCGTAGAACGACCGGTAGACGAAGACCATGCTGACCAGGAAGAAGGCGCCGGCCAGCAGGTGCGGCAGCGTGCTGCCCTGCCCGGCGGTCAGGTACACGCCAAGCTCCACGGCCAGCAGCCCGAACAGGGTCGTGAACTTGATGACGGGGTTCATGGCCACCGACGAGGTTTCCTTGAACGGATCGCCGACGGTGTCGCCGACCACCGAGGCGTCGTGCAGCGGCGTTCCCTTCGCCTTGAGCTCGGTCTCCACGATCTTCTTGGCGTTGTCCCACGCGCCGCCGGCATTGGCCATGAAGATGGCCTGGTAGAGCCCGAAGAGCGCGATCGAGATCAGGTAGCCGATGAAGAAGAACGGCTCGGCGAAGGCGAAGGCGAGGGTCGAGAAGAAGACGGCCAGGAAGATGTTCAGCATCCCCTTCTGGGCGTACTTGGTGCAGATCTCGACGACCTTGCGGCTGTCCTCCACGGAGGCCTTGATGACGCCCTCGAGCCGGATGTTGGCCTTGATGAACTCCACCGCCCGGTAGGCGCCGGTGGTCACCGCCTGCATCGAGGCGCCGGTGAACCAGTAGATGACCGCGCCGCCGGTGATCAGGCCGAGCAGGAAGGGCGGGTGGAGGATCGAGAGGTTTTGCATGCCGCTCACCAGCCCGTGGGTGAGCGCCATGATGATCGAGAAGATCATCGTCGTGGCGCCGACCACGGCGGTGCCGATGAGCACGGGCTTGGCGGTGGCCTTGAAGGTGTTCCCCGCCCCGTCGTTCTCCTCCAGCAGCTCCTTGGCGGTCTCGAAGTTGACGTCGAAGCCGAAGTCGCGCTTGATCTCCGCCTCGATGCCCGGCATCTGCTCGATGGTGGAGAGTTCATACACCGACTGCGCGTTGTCGGTGACCGGCCCGTAGCTGTCGACCGCGATGGTGACCGGACCCATGCCGAGGAACCCGAAGGCCACCAGGCCGAAGGCGAAGATGGCGGGGGCGAGCATGATGCCGGTGCCGTTGAGCATCGTGGTGGTCAGGCCCATCGTGCTGACGCCGTAGGCCGCCGCCATGAGGCCCATGATCGTGAGGCCGAGCCAGTACGCCGAGAAGTTGCCCGCCACCAGGCCCGACAGGATGTTCAGCGACGCCCCGCCCTCGCGGGAGCTGGTCACGACCTCGCCCACGTGCCGCGAGGAGGTGGAGGTGAAGACCTTCACGAACTCGGGGATGATGGCGCCGGCCAGCGTGCCGCAGGAGATCACGGTGGAGAGCTGCCACCAGAGCGACGTGTTGCCGGCGAGGTCGGGGATGATGAAGTACGAGAGGACGTACGTCAGCGCCACCGAGACCAGCGAGGTCAGCCACACCAGCTGGGTCAGCGGATGCTCGAAGTCGAACTTGACCGCGGCGGCGTACTTGGCACGCGAGACGGCGTTGCTGACCAGGTAGGACAGCCCCGACGCCACGACCATCATCACGCGCATCAGGAAGATCCAGACCAGCAGCTTGGCCTGGATGGTGGTGTCGGGCACCGCGAGCACGATGAAGGTGATGAGCGCCACGCCGGTGACGCCGTAGGTCTCGAAGCCGTCGGCGGTCGGGCCGACCGAGTCGCCGGCGTTGTCGCCGACGCAGTCGGCGATGACGCCGGGGTTCCGGGCGTCATCTTCCTTGATCTTGAACACGACCTTCATCAGGTCGGCGCCGATGTCGGCGATCTTGGTGAAGATGCCGCCCGCAATCCGGAGCGCCGCGGCGCCCAGCGACTCGCCGATGGCGAAGCCGAGGAAGCAGGCGCCCGCCACGTCGGCGGGGATGAAGAGGAGGATCCCCAGCATGAACAGCAGCTCGACCGCGATGAGCATCATCCCGACGCTCATGCCGGCGCGGAGCGGAATCTCCGAGACCGGCCATCCCTTGCCGCGCAGCGACGCGAAGGCCGTCCGCGAGTTGGCGAGGGTGTTGATCCGGATGCCGAACCACGCCACCCCGTAGCTCCCCGCCATGCCGATGAGCGAGAAGAGGAGGATGATGGCGATCTTGGGGAGGGCGAGACCGGTCAGGAGAAAGTAGACGATGATGACGGCGCTGACGAAGACCCAGAGTCCCATCAGGAACTTGCCCTGCTGGATCATGTAGGCCTTGCAGGTCTCGTAGATGACCACCGAGACGTCTGCCATCGCCTTGTGCACGGGGAGCTTCTTGACCGCGGCGTAGGACCAGAGCCCGAAGAGGAGGCCGAGGACGCAGACGACGAGGCCGGAGAGGAGGATCTGGTGGCCGGTGAACCCGAGGAAGTCGCCCTGGTTCAGGTCGGGCAGGAGGAGGTTGACCTCCCCGCCCGGACGATGCTCGGGCTGCTGGGCGGTGGCCGGGCCGGCGACGAGCGCCAGCGTGAGGAACGGCAGGACGGCGCTACGCCACAGCGGGGCCAGACGACGCATCTCGGTGGTTCTCCGGTAAAGGGACCGCGCGAACGCGGCGAGTGGAATCAGTAGGCGCCGCGCGACTCGTGCGCGGAGTGCGCCAGGCCATGCACGACCGTGAGGAAGCGCTTGGCCAGCTTGTCGAGCTCGCTTTCGCCCGGCTGGTCGGTCTCGATGGTGATCAGCGTGTAGTGCCCGCCCTCCGCCTGCACCGAGACGGACAGCTGCCCCAGCGTGCCGCCAAACCGGCGGCGGCGCGGGGCTTCCTCGGTCGGGGTGAGCCGCGCGCCGAAGAACTCGGCGGCGCGGGCCACGGCGGTGTCGGGCGAGACGCTGGTCCGGTGGAAATACTTCATCAGTCGTTCTCGTAGTACTCGATACCGAGATGGGTGATCTGCTCCTCACCCTTGAGGTACCGCAGCGTGTTCTTGAGCTTGGTCAACTGGATGAACAGGTCGTGCTCCGGATACAGCCCGGCGCCCACCTGCGGGCTCTTGAAGTAGAAGGAGAGCCATTCCTGGATGCCCGACAGGCCGGCGCGGCTGGCCAGGTCGAAGAAGATCGCCAGGTCGAGCACCAGCGGGGCGGCCAGGATCGAGTCGCGGCACAGGAAATCGACCTTGATCTGCATCGGGTAGCCGAGCCACCCGAAGATGTCGATGTTGTCCCAGCCTTCCTTGTTGTCCCCGCGCGGCGGGTAGTAGTTGATCCGCACCTTGTGGTAGATGTTCCCGTACAGCTCGGGATAGAGCTTCGGCTGGAGGGTGTGCTCCAGCACGCCGAGCTTCGACTCTTCCTTGGTCTTGAAGCTCTCCGGGTCGTCAAGCACCTCGCCGTCCCGGTTGCCCAGGATGTTGGTCGAGTACCAGCCCGCCACGCCGAGCATCCGCGCCTTGAACATCGGCGCCAGCACGGTCTTGAGCATCGTCTGGCCGGTCTTGAAGTCCTTGCCGCCGATCGGCACGCCCTTCTCCCTGGCGAGCGCCTCGATGGCCGGCAGGTCGCAGCTCAGGTTCGGCGCGCCGTTCGCGTACGGGACCCCCTCCATGATGGCCGCGTAGGCGTAGAGCATCGACGGCGCGATGGACGGATCGTTCGCGTCCATCGCCTTCTCGAAGGTGGCCATCGTCTGGTGCGTCGGACCGGGGGCGATGAACACCTCGGTCGAGGCGCACCACACCATGACCAGCCGGTCGCATTTGTGCTGCGCCTTGAAGTCCCGGATGTCCTTCCGCAGCGCCTCGGCGAGGTCCCGCTTGGTCTTGCCCTTCTTGACGTTGGTGCCGACCAGGCGCTTCACGTAGAACTGGTCGAACACCGCCGGCATCGGCTTGATCGACTTCAGGAAGTCGGCGATCGGCTCGACGTGCTCGTGCTTGTCGAGCACGCCGCACTTCAGCGCCGACTCATACCCGTCATCCGGGATGGGATCCCAGGCGCCGAAGACGAGGTCCTCGAGGGACGCCAGCGACACGAATTCGTTGATCAGGGGCGTCCGTGCCTCGGTGCGCTTGCCCAGCCGGATGGTGCCCATCTGGGTGAGCGAGCCGATCGGCTTGGAGCGGCCCTGACGGATGTTCTCGACGCCGGCCATGAAGGTGGTGGTCACCGCTCCGAGGCCCACGCAGAGCACTCCGAGCTTGCCCTTGGCGGGCGTAATGGACCGGGCAGACTGAGGCGCCACGGCGGTCATCCTTTCACGAGAGAGTCACGGCGGCCGGGGCGCACCCCGGCACGCGGGGGGGCGTCAGGCCCCCTTGGTTGCCTGGTACACAAAGTGGAAGCGCTGCACGACGGTGATGATGGAGGCCACCGCGAGCAGGGCGACAATGCCTTCGAGGACGAGCGCCTGCGGCCCCGCGCCCACGAGCAGCGAGGCGGCGCCAAGCCCGATGATGCGCTCCGCCCGCTGTGCGATCCCCACCTTGCAGTCGATGCCGAGCCCCTCGGCCCGCGCGCGGGCGTAGGAGACCACGAGCGAGGCGAGGGTGGCGACCATGCACAGGATGATGGCGAGGTTTCGGTAGGCCACTTCAGGGGCGTGGAGCAGGTAGGCGGCGATGCCGATGAAGGTGGCGCCGTCGCTGACACGGTCGAGCGTCGAGTCGTAGAAGGCGCCGAACTTGGTGGCGGCCCCGGCCTCCCGGGCCACCGCACCGTCGAGCGTGTCGAGGCCGCCGCTGAGCAGCAGGAGCGCGCCACCCAGCCGGATGGCCCCGAAGCCGTAGAATACCGCCGACACCACGACCAGCATGGTGCCCAGGGTCGTGATCGAGTTGGGCCGGACGCCCGCGCGGACCAGCCACCGGACCAACGGTCCGGTGAACGAGTAGTACCCGCGCTCGAGCGTGATGGGGACCAGCTTCACCGACGATTCGACCTCGTCACATGTGCGATTTTCGGGACCCTGCAGAGCGGCGAAAAGTTAACCGGGAGAAGGCGTTAGGGCAATTCGGCGGGGCGGCGGATCAGCGGGTCAGCGGAGTGATTGCACGGCGCCGCCGTGGTGAACCATCATGGCGACGCCTCGATCCTGGTATACAGCAGGGCCGACCGCCGGCGGGAGAGGTAGGCCGCCTGCTCGCCGGACCAGCCTGCAATGACAGTGGAGGGCTCGGCCCCTGACTCC
>JAHECL010000014.1 GCA_024641745.1 Gemmatimonadota bacterium
ACGCGGGGGCGGAGGAGGTGCGTCGGCTTGCCGTCCACCTCGTCCCGCGAGGTGTAGCGGACGAGGCCGCGCGGCTTCCCGACCTTGTCCATGATGGCATCACAGGCGTCGGCGCACTGGGTGCAGTGAATGCACTCCATCTGCAGGCCGTCGCGGATGTCGATGCCGGTGGGGCAGGTGAGGACGCAGGCGCCGCAGTCGATGCAGTCCCCGGCGCCGGGATCCCGGTGCTTGACCTTGAGGCTGCGCGGCTCGCCGCGGAGCGGGTCGTAGCCGACGATCACCGACTGACGGTCGAGGAGGACAGACTGCAGGCGCCCATAGGGACAGGCCACCAGGCAGGTCTGCTCGCGGAAATAGGCGAAGTCGAAGAAGATCAGGGCGGTGGTGCCCGCCATGATCAGGAAGGAGGTCGGGTGCTCGACGGGGGATTGCCGCACCCACTGGAGCAGCTGGTCGATGCCGACGAAGTACGCGAGGAAGGTGTGCGCCAGGAAGAGCGCCAGCACCAGGTACACGGCGTGTTTCGCCACCCGGCGCCAGTGGAGTCCGCCCGCCCTGTCGAGCGCCATCGAGCCGCTCCGGCCGCCCTCGAAGAGTCGCTCGATGGGCCGGAAGAGAAACTCCATGTAGACCGTTTGCGGGCAGGCCCATCCGCACCAGACCCGGCCCAGGAGCGCCGTCAGCAGGAAGATCGAGATGGCGATGCTGAGCAGCAGGAGCATGAACAGCAGCGTGTCGGTCGGCAGGAAGGTGTAGCCGAGCAGGGTGAACTGCCGGTGCGGCACGTCGAGCAGGACGAGCGGCTTGCCGTGCATCCGCAGGTACGGGATGAGGAAGAACACCACCATCAGCGCGTAGGCGATCCCTCGGCGGATATGCCAGAACTTGCCGGGCGACAGCTTGGGGCGCAGCCAGCGCCGGGAGCCGTCCTCGTTCAGGGTGGCGAGGACGCGCCCCGGCGCGTTGGGGTGGGACGATGCGGTGGCGCTCATGCGGCCGGTGTGCTCCTCAGCTGTCGCCCGACGGTGCGTCTGCCGGCGGGTCCATCGTGCCTTCCGGCGCCTTCGGCGCGGCCGGGGTGGTGCCCTGCAGCGAGATGACATAGGCGACGACGGCGTTGACCTCATCCGGCTTCAGGGTTGGTCCCCATGCCGGCATCCCCTTTTCCAGTACGCCAACATTGACGGTGTGGTACACCGCCTCCGGGCTGCCGCCGTGAATCCAGTAGGCGTCGGTCAGGTTGGGGCCGATGACCCCGCCGCCGTCCGGCCCGTGGCAGGCGCTGCAGTAGGCCCCGAATACCGTCCTGCCGGCGGCGACCGCCGTCGGATCCTGGCTGGCGGCGAGCAGTGCCGCCGCATCGGGACCGGCGCTCGGCTCGGCGGGCATGTCCGCGGCTGCCGCGGCGACGGACGCGTCATAGTCGGCGATGCGGCCCTTGCCGACGCCGATGCCGGGCACGTTCAGCCAGAAGAGGACGCCCCAGACGATGGTGCCCCAGAAGATGTAGAGCCACCACCGCGGCATCGGATTGTCGTATTCCTGGATGCCGTCGTAGCTGTGGTCGAGCAGCCGGTCGTCATCGTGCGGGGCGCTCATGACGCATCTCCTCGTGGGGACTGGGGGTGGACGTCGTCGAGCGGCATCCGGCTGGCCGCGTCGAACTCCTGCTTGCGGGACGGCGCGAAGACCGACACCGCGATCAGGAGGAAGGCGACAAGGAAGATCACCAGGGCGACTTCGGCGTAGGTCGAGAGCCCGGCGTGGGCCATGATGTCGGAGAGTCGCATCTCACTGTCCTCCGACCGTCGTCGCCGCCGGCTGGGCGCCCAGGTCCCGCCCGAGCCGCTGGAGATAGGCCACCATCGCGACGATCTCCTTGTCGGACAGGTCGGCGGGTCCGCCCTGCGCCGCGATCGACTGGGCGATCGCCCGGGCCTGCTGGCGCGCCATCGCCGGGGCATCGTTGACCGCCGGGCCGTATGGCACGCCGAGCATGACCATGGCGTCGACCCGGGACTGGATGCCGTCGAAGTCGAGGGCGTTGGTCAGCATCCAGGGGTAGGCCGGCATGATCGACTTGGCCTCGATGTCGCGCGGCGCCTCCATGTGCCGCACATGCCAGAGGTCGGGGTACTTGCCGCCCTCCCGCGCCAGGTCAGGCCCGATGCGGCGGGAGCCCCAGAGGAACGGGTGGTCATAGACGAACTCGCCCGGCTTGGAGTACTCGCCGTACCGGTCGGTCTCGTACCGGAGAGGGCGGATCATCTGGGAGTGGCAGTTGAAGCACCCCTCCCGGATGTAGATGTCCCGGCCCGCCAGTTCGAGGGGGGTGTAGGGCTTCACCGAGGCGATCGTCGGGACGTTCGACTTGATCAGGAAGGTCGGGATGATCTCGAAGAGCGAGGCCACGATGACCGCCACCGCGACCATCACGGTGAAGGTGACCGGGAGCCGCTCCCAGGTGCGGTGCCAGGCGGCCTGGGCGAAGCGCGCCAGCGCGCCGGCCGGCCGCGGGGCGGCCAGCTCCTCGTAGTCGCCGAGGGGGGCGGCTTGGATGACCGGTTCCTCGTACGTGGCAGGACGGGTCTGCCAGGTCTTCAGCAGGTTATACCCGAAGAGCACCATGCCGGTGAGGTAGAGCGCGCCGCCGGCCACGCGGACCCAGTACATCGGCATCAGCCGCATCACGGTCTCGATGAAGGCCGGGTACTCGAGGCGACCGGTCACGTCGTAGGCCCGCCACATCAGGCCCTGTGTCAGGCCGGCGCTGTAGATGGCGGTCACGTAGAGGATGATGCCGAAGGTGGCGAGCCAGAAGTGCAGCTCGGCCATTTTCATGCTGTGGAGCCTGGTCTGGAAGAGCCGCGGCGCCAGCCAGTAGATCATGCCGAAGGCCAGGAAGCCGTTCCAGCCGAGGGCGCCGGTGTGGACGTGGGCGATGATCCAGTCGGTGTAGTGCGCCAGGGCGTTCACGCTCCGCACCGAGAGCATCGGACCCTCGAAGGTGGACATGCCGTAGGCGGTGATCGCCACGACGAAGAACTTCAGGATCGGATCCTCGACCACCTTCTTCCACGCGCCCCGCAGCGTCAGCAGCCCGTTGATCATGCCGCCCCACGAGGGCATCCAGAGCATCACGGAGAAGACCATGCCGAGGGTGGAGGCCCACTCGGGGAGGGCGGTGTAGTGCAGGTGGTGCGGGCCCGCCCAGATGTAGAGGAAGACGATGGTCCAGAAGTGGAGGATCGACAGCCGGTAGCTGAAGATCGGCTTGTCCGCCGCCTTCGGGAGGAAGTAGTACATCAGGCCGAGGAACGGCGTCGTCAGGAAGAAGGCGACGGCGTTGTGGCCGTACCACCATTGCATGAAGGCGTCCTGCACCCCGGCGTAGATCGAGTAGCTCTTCAGGGGGCCGGCCGGCACGGACAGGTTGTTGAAGATGTGCAGGATGGCCACCGTCACGATGCTGGCGATGTAGAACCAGAGCGCGACGTAGAGGTGACGCTCCCGACGCTTCGCGATGGTGCCGAAGAAGTTGACGGCGAAGATGACCCACACCACCGCGATCAGGATGTCGATCGGCCACTCGAGCTCGGCATACTCCTTGGCCTGGGTGAACCCGAGCGGCAGGGTGACCGCGGCGAGGACGATGATGAGCTGCCAGCCCCAGAAGTGGACCCTGCTGAGCAGGTCGCTGAACATCCGCGCCTTCAGCAGCCGCTGGGAGGAGTAGTAGGCCCCGGTAAAGAAGGCGTTCCCGGCAAACGCAAAGATGACGGCGTTGGTGTGGAGCGGGCGGAGCCGGCCGAAGCTGAGCCAGGCGATGTCGAAGTTGAGGGCCGGCATCGCCAGCTGGAGGGCGATGAGCAGGCCGACCGTCATCCCGATCAGGCCCCAGAGGAAGGTGGCCCAGAGGAACTTCCGCACGATGGCGTCGTCATAGCGGAACGATTCCAGCTGTGGATTCATGGGGGCTCCCGGTACCGCGTGTGGTGGTGTCAGGCCGTGGCCTGTGACAAGGGCGCCGGGGCCGGTCGAGCGGCCCGGAGCGCGTTGAGAATGACGGCAACGTCGATCACTTCCTGCAGGACCGCACCGGCGACCGGTGGAATGTAGCCCGCCGCGGCCACGAGCATAGCGGCCCCGCTCATCCCCAGGCCCGCCCAGATGCTCTGCCGCGCGATCCGCATCGTCCAGCGGCTGGTTTCCACCGCCTCGGCCACGCGCCCGATGTCGTCGGCGAGGATGACGATGTCGGCGGCCTCCGCGGTGATCCCGCCCCCGTGTGACGCCAGGGCGATGCCGACCGTGGCGGTGCTGAGTGCCGGGGCGTCGTTGATGCCGTCGCCGACCATCAGCACCCCCGCTCCCTCGTCCATCGCGCGACGGATGAGGCCCACCTTTTCGTGCGGCAGCAGGTCGGCGTGGGTCTCCGTGAAGCCGAGGGCGGCGCCGATCGCCTCCACGTTTTCCCTGCGGTCGCCCGACAGGAGCGCCATCCGGCCGATGCCGAGGGCCTGGAGTTGGCGCAGCAGGGGAGCGGTCTCGGGCCGCACCGCGTCATCGAACTCCAGGAATCCGGCGGGAGCGCCGTCCACCGCGACATAGGCCCGGAGCGCCGCCCGCCCCCCGTCGGCGGCGTCCAGCGCCTGCACCGCCCCGGGCGCATGACGCCGGACGTACTCCCGCGCCCCGACCATGACCCGCTGACCGTCAACGACGCCCTCGACCCCCTCGCCGGGCGCCTCACGGATTTCGGTCGCTGTGGGGAGCTGCACGCCCCGCGCGCGCGCGCCCTCCACGACCGACCTCGCCAGCAGGTGCCCCGAGCCGACCTCCACCGCTCCGGCCCGCGTGAGCACCGCGTCTTCGGTGAAGCCGGCGACCGTCACCACCCGGCCGAGGGTCGGCCGCCCGATCGTCAGCGTGCCGGTCTTGTCGAACATGACCACCGAGACGCCGCCGAGCTGTTCCAGGGCGCTGCCGTTCCGGATCACGATCTGCCGTCGGGCCGCCCGGTTGAGTCCACCGATGATGGCCACCGGCGTGGCCAGGATCAGGGGACAGGGCGTGGCCACCACCAGCACCGCCAGGACCCGGCGCGCGTCGTGCGACACCAGGAACGCCACGAGGCAGACTACCAGCGTCAGCGGCGTGAACCAGACGGCATAGCGGTCGGCGAGGCGCTGGAGCGGCGCCTTGCTGGCCTGCGCCGAGCGCACCAGCTCCACGATCCGGGCGTAGAGACTCTGCGAGGCAAGGGCCTCGGTCCGCAGTGTCAGCGGGCTCTCTCCGTTGACGGCGCCGCTCGGGAGCCGGGTGCCGGATGCGGCGTGGACCGGCACCGGCTCGCCGGTCAGCCGGGAGACGTCGACGTGGGAACTGCCCTCCGTCACGACGCCGTCGCAGGGGACCATCTCCCCGGGCCTGACGAGGAGGAGATCGTCGATCGCGACCGCCTCTGCCGCGATGTCCTCCACCGCGCCGTCGGCCGACAGCCGGTGTGCCTCGTGGGGGGCGGCTTCCTCCAGGGCGCGGACCGCCGCGCTCGCCCGTCCCTCGGCGAACCGCTCGAGCGCCTCGCCGCCGGTCTGCATCAGCACCACCACCAGCCCCGCCAGCGGCTCGTCGAGCAGGATCGACGCGAGGATGGCGAGCATCGCCACGACATCGGCGGCGGCGCGCCCGCGCAGGAGTCCTCCCAGGGTCCGGACCGCCACCGGGAGCCCCGTCACCACGAGTCCCGTCATCCACAGCGAACGGCTCCAGCCCGACAGGTCGGGTTGGAGCCGCAGAAACAGCCCCGAAAGAATGAAGAGCAGCGCCGCCCCCGGCAGCAAGGCCGGGGGGATGCGCCGGGTCACGCCGAGCGTGATGCGACGGCGTTTCCGGCACGGAGGCAGAAGCCGACCCCGCGCACCGTGGAAATCAGGTTGCCGCCCGCCGACGCCGCCAGCTTCCGCCGGAGGTTGCCGACGTGCACGTCGACCACGTTGCTCTCCGGATCGAAGTGCATGTCCCAGACCTTCTCGAGGAGGGTGGTGCGCCGCACCACTTCCTCCGGATGCAGCAGGAAGAACTCCAGGAGCTGGAACTCCTTGGGGGTCAGGTCGAGCGGGGCGTCGTCGAGCCGGACCTCGTGGCGCAGCCGGTCCATCGAGAGCGGGCCGTAGCGCAGGGTCTCGAGCCGCTCGGCGCCGCCGCGCCGGACCAGCGCGCGCATCCGGGCCAGGAGCTCCTCGAACCGGAACGGCTTGGCGAGGTAGTCGTCGGCGCCGGCATCGAGGCCGCGCACGACGTCCTCGACCGCGTCCCGCGAGGTGAGCATCAGGATGGGGGTGTTCCGCCCCTCGCGGCGCAGCTCCGCCGCCACCTGGAACCCGTTCTTCTTCGGCAGCACCACGTCGAGCAGGATGACGTCGTACTGATAGACGTGGGCCAGCATCGTGGCCTCCTCCCCGTCGGGGGCGACGTCCACGGTCCAGCCCTCTTCCTTCAGGCCCTGCTCGATGAATCCCGCGACCTTGCGGTCGTCCTCCACGACGAGAACTTTCATGAGGCCCAAGTTATGAGGAAGGGGTGAACACTGTCGGAAGGAATTATGAAGGCTTCTTAACATTTGCGCCACCCGGCAGTTCCAGTATGAAGCAGCCGCCGATGCCAGCGCGGGCTTCGGCCTTCAGGTCCCCGCCCAGCAACCGGGCCAGTCGGCGGGAAAGCGGGAGCCCGAGTCCGACGCCCCCCTCCGTCCCCTTCGTCTGGTAAATGTCGAAGATCCGGTCGAGGTCCGCCTCCAGGACGCCCGGCCCCTCGTCGAGTACCTCGATCTGGACCCGGCCGCCTTCGCCGAGGAGCTGGATCCTGATCGTGCTGCCATGGGGCGCGTGCCGGATTGCGTTGCCGAGGAGGTTCACGAGGATCTGGTCCACCCGATGGGCATCGGTGTGGATGGTGGCGGTCTCGATCGAGGTGTCGAACGCGATCTCCAGTCCGCCCGATTCGACCAGCGGCGTCACCCGGCCGATGGCTCGCTGGATCATCACGGCTGGCTCGACCTCGCGCACCACGGGCTTCAGGCGGTCCTCGTCCAGCCGACTCAGGTCGAGCAGGTCGTTGACCAGGGCGATGGCCTGGTCGGCCGAGTCGAGCACCTCGAACGCGGCCTTCGGCACCGTGGCGGGGTCCTTCTTCCGCACCATCATCTCGGCCCAGCCGTAGACGCCCGCCAGGGCGTTCCGCAGTTCATGATTGACCATGGCGAAGAAGCGCTCTCGCGAACGCTGCAGCTGCTGCACCTCCTCCAGGAGGCGGGCGCTCTCTTCATGGAGCCGGGCGTTCTCGATGGCTGCCCCGGTCTGGGCGGCCAGAAGCCGCGCGACGTGCTCATCCTCCGGCGTGAATTCCGGGCCATCCAGTTTCTCGGTCAGGTACAGGATGCCGAACACCCCACGTCGCCGCTCGATCGGGATGCCGAGGAAGGTGTGCATCTCGGGGTGGCCCGGCGGGAAGCCGACCGAGGCGGAGTGGGCCTGCAGGTCGGCCAGGCGGATGATGCGGCGTTCGCGCATCACCAGTCCCAGCACACCTCGTCCCTCGGGGGGGGCGCCGAGATGGGCGCGGGTCTCCTGGTCGATGCCCGCGGTCACGAAGGCATCGAGCCGGCTGTGGTCCTCCGACAGCACGCCGATCGCGGCGTACCGCGATCCGATGATCTCGCAGGCAAGCTCCGCCACGCGCTGCAGCACCCCTTCCAGCGACAGTTCGGAGGTGAGGAAGAGCCCGGCGGAGACGAGCTGTTCCATTCGATCGGGCGAGGGGGAGGCCGGAGGCTGGGGCATTTCGGAAGGTAGGCACTTCGGTCCGGGCCGGGGAGGGGCGCCGAATCTTCTCGATTCCTTCACAATGCCTTCAAGGGTTCCTGATGAAGTTCAGGCGTCCCCCCACCCGTGGAGTCGATTCATGGAGCTTCGGCATGTGGTTGCGGCCACGGATCAGTCCGAGGCCGGTCACCACGCCGTGCTGGTCGCGGCACGCCTCGCCGAACAGCTCGGGGCGCGGCTGACGGTGCTCGCCGTTCGCCCTGTGACGACGGGCGGAGGTGCCCCGAAGACGGCGCTGCCCGACGCCGAGCGCCAGACGCTCCTCCGGGATCTTTCCCGCGGGCTCGAGGCGGAAATCGCGCGCCAGGCACCGCTGCTGACCCCTGCCTTCACCGTCCTGTCGGGTGTTCCGGGAATCGAGATTCCCCGGTACGCCGAGCAGCACGGTGGCGATCTCCTGGTGCTCGGCCGGAAGCAGCGCACGCAGCGCCAGCGGATGTTCCTCGGCGACACCGCCGACGCGGTGGCGCGCCGCAGTCAGGTTCCCTGCCTGTTCGTGGGGCTGGAATCGAACGATTTCGGGCCGATGCTCGTCTGCCTCGACGCCACCGAGCGGAGCCTCACCGTGTTCACGGCCGCCGCCACCCTCGCCCGCGGGACCGGCGTCCCGGTCCACGCGGTGACGGTCGAGCCGGTCTGGCTCAATGAGCCGGACGAGCTCGCAGCCACCCTGCCGGCGTCGCGGACGCTCCGGCTGAACCGTACCCTCGACCGCGGGTTGATCACGACCGACCTCCGGATCCGGCGTGGCAACGTCCTTTCCGAGCTGCTGTCCGAGGCGGGTGAGACCGGGGCCAAGCTCCTGGCGTTCGGCTACCATCGCGGTGGTCCACCCGGTATCGTTGAGGGCGGGAGTGTCGCCCGGGGCCTGCTCCACTCGGCGCTCTGTGCCGTCCTGACCGTTCCGCTCTGAATTCATTCCATCCTGAGGTTCCCTATGCGCCGACTCGCCCTCTTCGCCCTCTTCGCCCTCGCCGCCCCGCTGCTGCTGGCCTCCCCGCTGCGCGCCCAGGAGCCGGCCGCTGCATCGCCCGCCCCGATGGCCGGGCATGCCCACGCCATGGGCCCCGCGATGGGCGCCGGAGAGTCGTGCGGCATGGAGGACTGCGAATGCAAGGCGATGATGGCGAAGATGGATTCTGCCGCCGCCCGGCTCGCGGCCCTCACCGAGACGATGAACAAGGCCAGTGGCAACAAGAAGGTGGAGGCGATGGCGGCGGTGGTGAACGCCCTGGTCCAGGACCGGGCGGCGATGCAGCAGATGATGCAGAAGATGCACATGCACATGATGCACATGATGATGGGCGGCAAGGGAGAGATGGGCGGAATGGGTGGAATGGGTGGAATGGGCGCCATGGGCGGCATGCACGGCAAGGCGGATTGCCCCGCGGGGCAGACCTGCCCGGCCGCGGCGGCACCGGCCCAGCAGGAGTAACATGCTGAACGCGGCCACGGTCACTCCCCTCACCGTGTCCGAGGCGGCGCTGGGGCTGGCTGTGGCTGCGCTGATCGGTCTTGCGGTCGGCATCGAGCGGCAATGGTCAGGACACGCCGATGGTCCGGACGCCCGCTTTGCGGGCGCCCGGACCTTCCTGCTTCTGGGGGGCACCGGCGGACTCGCCGGCTGGCTGCTCAGTGACGGGGCGGTGGCGCTCTCGGCGGCGCTGCTTGGAGGGGCCGCGCTCCTCGTGGTGGCGGCATATGTGATTGCGAGCCGTCGTGGCACGCTCGACCCCGACGGGACCACCGAAGTCGCCGCCCTGGTCGTCCTCGGGCTCGGCGCCGTCGCCGGCCTGGGGCACCTGCGCATCGCGAGCGCCGCTGGCGTCGTGGTGGTCCTTGCGCTCAACGAGAAGAGCCGGATTCACCACTTCGTGCAGCGGCTCGATGACCGTGAGCTGCGTGGGGCGCTGCAGTTTGCCGTCCTGGCGCTGGTCGTGCTCCCGCTCATGCCCATCGGGCCGTTCGGGCCGCTCGGCGGGGTCTACCCCCAGGCGCTCTGGGTCCTGGTGCTGGTCTTTTCGGGGCTGAACTTCGTCGGGTTCGTGGCCCGGCGGGCGGTGGGGGTCACCCGGGGCTATGCCTACGCCGGACTGGCGGGAGGGCTCGTCTCCTCCACCGCCGTCACCCTCAATTTCGCGCGGCAGAGCCGCGTGGAGCCCGAGGCCGGGTTGGGGCTCGCCGCCGGTGTGGTGGGCGCCTGCACACTCCTCCTGCTCCGGGTTGTCGGGGTCACCTTCGTCCTGAACCCGTCCGCGGGATGGGCGCTCGCGCCGATGGTCGTGATCCCTCTCGCCGCGGGCATCGGGCTGACCGCCTGGGCCTTCCGGCCCGGCACGCCGGCGGTCCATCCGGTCTCCACGCTGGTGGCCCCCGAGGAGAGTCCGCTCCGTCTCGGAAGCGCCATCCGCCTCGCCCTGCTGTTCCAGGGAGCGCTGATGGCCCTGCACTTCGTCCAGGGGCGGTTTGGCGAGCCGGGTGTGTTCCCGCTGGCGGCGCTGCTGGGCCTGACCGACATGGACGCCCTGACGGTGTCGATGGCGAGGCTGGGCACCGATGCCGATACCGTCCAGCTCGCCGCCAGGGCGATTCTGGTCGGCCTGCTGAGCAATACCGTTCTCAAGTTCTTCGTGGCGGTCGGCCTGGGAACGGCGCAGTTCCGCCGGCTCGCCGGTGCCGGGCTCGCGTACCTGGGGGCGGCCACGCTGCTCTCGCTGGTGCTCTTCTAGGAGCATCGTGCATGAAAGGATGGCCCAGATGATCAAGAGCATTCTCGTGCCGCTCGACGGATCCCCGTTCGCCGAGCAGGCGCTGCCCTGGGCGGCCTGCCTCGCCAAGGTGGCCACGGCGCACCTCGAACTGGTCCGGGTGCACGATCCGGTCCCGCCGTGGACGATCGCGACCGAGGGAGCGGTGGCTGCGACGGCGGTCGATCCCACCATCCGCGACGCCGAGGAGCAGTACCTCGCGAACTGCGCCGCACGGCTGGAGGAGGGAGGCTTCACCGGGGTCACGCACCAGGTCATCGAGGGCGACGTGTCCGAGGAGATCGCCCGGCACGCGGAAGACAACGCCTTTGGGCTGGTGGTGCTGGCGACGCACGGGCGGGGGGCGCTCAGCCGGCTCTGGCTCGGGAGCGTCTCGGATGCCCTGGTGCGCCGGCTCACCGTTCCGGTGCTGCTGATCCGGCCAGCGGAGGGCTCCGCCATTCCACGCGCGGAGCAATTCCGGAAGGTCCTGGTCGCCCTCGATGGGTCTCCGGAATCGGAATCCGCGATCGCACCGGCGATCGCCCTCACGAACCCGAAGCGCTGCGACGTGGTGCTGCTGCGGGTCGTGCCACCGGTGCCGATCGCCGGCGACGCCGGAATGGGAGCGACCATGGTGATGGACGACTCCGTGACCGAGGCGCTCGGCAGGCAGGCCACCGAGTACCTGGATGGAATTGCCGCCCGGATCCGGAGCCCGGTGGTGTCGGTCTCGACGCGGGTGGTGGTGGAACCGGGTGTGGCGCAGGCGGTGCTTCGTGAGGCGGCCCTTGCCGGTGCGGAACTGGTGGCGCTCGCCACGCACGGCGCGCGTGGCCTGCGGCGGATGGTCCTGGGCAGTGTGGCCGACAAGGTCCTGCGGGGCGCTGACCGGCCGGTGCTCCTGACCAGGGTGCCCGATCGCCGGTAGGGAGCACCACGCCGCGTCGCCGGGGTGACGGCCGCCGGCAGCGTGATGGCATGCTGTTCCGATGGTGCCCGAGGCCGTCGCCGTGCCCGAACCGCTTCTCCCGCTTCTCCTCGCGCTGACCCCGGGGGCCGTCGCGGGCGTGCGCCTTCCCCTGACCCAGCCGACGGTGCGGTTCGCTGCCGACCTGGACGCCTTCGGTCCCCGGATCGCCACCGGCCACGACCTGCGGCACGCCGTCTCCCGAATCCCGGCGCGGCTGGTCGTGGATCTCGGGGCACTCCCGGCTCCGCTCGCCGAGGCGGCGATTCCGGTGTGGAGGCGTCAGGGGACGGTCGTCGTGGCGTGTGCCACCGATGTCGGCCGGCTGGTGCGGGTCTGTGACCGCCTGCTCACCGTCGGGGCGGATGGCGTCGGCTGGATCTCGTCGGCGGCGCTTCGTGTGGGACAGTGTCTCGAACTTCGCATTCAGTCGAGATTCGGTGCCGCGACGAAGACCGTCTCCATCCCGCTGACCGGGGGGACGCCTGCCGAGGCGATCCTGGCGGAGTTGCGTGCGGAAGGACACCGGATCTGCGAGAGCCGCATCGGGTACGGAGCGCGCGTCCCGCGTTGACGCGGTGCGCGGCCCGCGTCTAGCTTACCCCCTTCGATCTCATTGTCTCTGAAGGGGTTGCCCAAGTGCCGTTGCTGCCATCGTTGCGCGATTCGTTCCAGTCCGTCATCCAGTTCCTCCACATCGACCCGGCGACCGCCGCCCGCAAGCTGATCGCGGCCGCGCTCATCTGGATCGCCGCCTGGGCCGCCAACCGCGCGGTCCGGCACCTGGCGAGCAGGATCGTGTCGGCGGCGGACGACGGGGACGACACCACCTTCAGCGCCACCGAGCGGCGCAGCGCCACCATCGCCGCGTTGATCCGCAGTCTCGGCTCGGTGGTCGTGATCCTGATGGGCGCGCTCTTCACCCTCAACCTCTTCATCTCGATCGGCCCGATCCTGGCGGGTGCCGGCGTCCTCGGGCTCGCCATTTCCTTTGGCGCGCAGTCGCTGGTCAAGGACGTCATCGCCGGCTTCTTCGTCCTCCTCGAGAATCAGTTCGCGGTGGGCGACATCATCCAGGCGGGGGGGAAGTCCGGCGTCGTCGAGAAGATGACGCTGCGCATCGTCCAGCTGCGGGACCTGGAGGGCGTGCTCCATACCATCCCGAACGGCGACATCGGCTCCGTCAGCAACATGACCCGTGCCTGGAGCCGGGCCGTGGTGGACGTCGGCGTGGCCTACGACACGCCGATCGATCGGGCGCTCGAGGTGTTCGCCGACGAGGCGGAGCGGTTTGCGGCCGACCCCGCCTGGCGCGGGCAGCTCGACGGGCCGCCGGAGGTGCAGGGCGTCCAGGATCTCGGCGACAGCGCCGTCGTCATCCGCACCCGCCTGAAGACCCTGCCGGGCGAGCAGTGGGCGGCGGGCCGCGAGTTCCGCCGGCGCCTCAAGAACCGGCTCGACCGCGAGGGGATCGAGATCCCGTTCCCGCAGCGGACGCTTCACGTTCGCGACGGCCGGCCGGGTTCCGGGGAACTGGTCCGCGACTCCCGAGAGGGCTCATGACGCTCCGCCTGTACAACACCATGACCCGGGAGGTGGGCGACTTCGTCCCCCTGACGCCGGGCCGGGTGTCGCTCTATACCTGCGGCCCGACCATCTGGAATTTCGCCCACATCGGGAACTTCCGGACCTTCCTCTTCGAGGATCTTCTCCGGCGGTGGCTGGAAGCCAGCGGCTTCGACGTCTTCCACATCATGAACCTGACCGACGTGGACGATCGCACCATCCAGGCGGCGCTGAAGGCCGGTGTCACCCTGCGCGAGCATGTGGAACCGTACGCCCAGGCCTTCTTCGCCGACCGCGACTATCTCCGGATTCGGTCCGCCCACGCCTATCCCCGGGCCACCCAGTTCATCGCGCCGATGATCTCGCTGGTGGAGTCGCTCCTGGCCAAGGGGGTGGCGTACCGGGGCGACGACGGCTCGGTCTATTTCGCCATCGCGCGCTTCCCGGAGTACGGGCGCCTGAGCCAGCTCGACCAGCGGGAGCTCCGGTCCGGGGCGAGCGGCCGGGTCAGCAGCGACGAGTACGCCAAGGAAGACGCGCGGGACTTCGTCCTCTGGAAGGCGGCGCAGCCCGACGACGAGGCGGTGGGGGCGGCGTGGGATGCGCCGTTCGGCCGGGGACGGCCGGGGTGGCACCTCGAGTGCTCGGCGATGGCGCTCGACCTGGTCCGGGAGAAGTGGGGCGAGGACGTGCTCGACATCCACTGCGGGGCGGTGGACCTGATCTTCCCGCATCACGAGGACGAGATCGCCCAGAGCTGCGCCCACACCGGCAAGCCCGACTTCGCGCGGGTCTGGATGCACGCGGAATTCCTGAATGTGCGCGGCACCAAGATGTCGAAGCGGTTCGGCAACTACACCACCGCGCGCGACCTGCAGGAGGACGGCACCGACGCCGCGGCGCTGCGTCTCTTCTTCTTCCAGACCCACTACCGGCAGAAGCTCGACCTCAACGACGAGTCGCTGGGCGCCGCCACGTCGGCGCTGCGCCGGCTGGGCGACTTCGCCGCACGACTCGCCACGGGGCCGGGCACGGTGTCCGGCGCGGTGGGGGAGGGGGCCACGGCCGAACTGGAGGGGGCGGCGAAGCAGCTCCGGGAGCAGTTCGCGGCGGGGCTCGACGACGACCTCAACGCCCCGCGGGCGCTGGCGGCGCTCTTCGACTTCGTGACGGCCGGCAACCGGGCGCTCGACCGGGGGGCGGCGGCCTGTGCCCCGGCCCGGGACGCCTTCGACTGGGCCACCGGCATCCTCGACATCCTGCCCACGGCCAGGGAGGCCGATGCGGGGCTGGCGACCTGGGTGGAGGAGCGGATCCAGGCCCGGAAGGCCGCGCGGCAGGCCCGCAACTTTGCCGAGGCGGACGCGATCCGCGACGAGCTCGCCGCGAAGGGGGTGACGCTGGAGGACGGGCCCGGGGGCACGAAGTGGCGGGCGGGGTAGGCCAGTTGACTCTAGCTAACTCCCTATTTATCATATGGGTCTGCCTATTTTGGCTTAGTCGCTGACGTAGCTCAATTGGTAGAGCAGTGGTTTTGTAAACCACCGGTTGGGGGTTCGAGTCCCTTCGTCAGCTCCAGCTGAAGCGCAGGACAGCTCTCGACGGTTGAACCCCGCCCAGTTGGTGGCGGGGTTCTGTATCGGGGGGTAGCAGGCAGTTCGGTGGGGTGGCCGAGTGGCTAATGGCAGCAGACTGTAAATCTGCCGGGCTTCGCCCTACGTAGGTTCGAATCCTACCCCCACCATGCCTGACAGGCGGGATCGTCAGGCGGCAGGGCACCGGCGGGTGTAGCTCAGTTGGTAGAGCGTCAGCCTTCCAAGCTGAGGGTCGCGGGTTCGAGTCCCGTCGCCCGCTCTGAACACGCAGTCGCTCGCGTAGCTCAGTCGGTAGAGCGCATCCTTGGTAAGGATGAGGTCATCGGTTCAATCCCGATCGCGAGCTCTGGCAGGGCGTCGCACGGCGCACACAGATCACTTATTTCGGAGGGCGGACCGGCGGGATGTTTCCCGCTTCCCCGCTGACCAGATGCCACGCGAAAAGATCATTCTCGAGTGCACCGACTGCAAGAACCGGAACTACTTCACCGACAAGAACCGGCGGAAGCATCCGGAGCGCGTCGAGTGGAAGAAGTACTGTCCGCGGTGCGACAAGCACCAGCTCCACAAGGAGTCGAAGTAGGCATGGACCACTCCCAGCAGGGCGGGCGCGCGGTCGTGGCCGGCGGGGGAGTCGGCGGCTGGTTCCAGCGCGCGGGGCACTTCCTGACGGCGGTCAACGCCGAAATGAAGAAGGTCTCCTGGCCGACCCGGGACGAGCTGAAGCGCGCCACGTACATGATCCTGATCATGTCGGTGGCGCTCGGCCTCCTGATCGGCTGGATGGACCTGCTGCTGCAGCTCATCCTGGTGGACGGCATCGCCCGCCTGGCGCAGTGATCGCGATGGACTACCGCTGGTACGCCATCCAGACCACCGCCGGGCACGAGAACAAGGTGCGCGGCCTCCTGCAGCGCCGGATCGAGGAAGATCCCCGCCCGGCCGAGGAGCGCCTGGTGCGCCAGGCCCTGGTCCCGGTGCAGGAAGCGGTGGAGATCAAGGGCGGCAAGAAGGTCGTCGTCGAACGGAAGCTCTACCCGGGCTACGTGCTCGTGGAGATGGGGTTGACCCAGGAAGCACTGCACGTGGTCAACAGCATCCAGGGCGTCATCAAGTTCGTCGGGACCGGCCGGCTGCCGCAGCCGCTGCGCCAGGAAGAGGTCAATCGCCTCCTGGGCGTCGCCGAGCAGGCCTCGGAGTCCGAGCCGAAGGAGGAGATCCCCTTCCTGCCGGGCCAGGTCGTCGAGATCACGGAAGGCCCCTTCTCCGACTTCAGCGGGACGGTCGAGGAAGTGCTGGCCGACAAGGGCAAGGTGAAGGTCTCGGTCAGCCTCTTCGGCCGGCCGACGTCCGTCGAACTGGACTACCTCCAGCTTCGCGGGCACTAGGACGGCAGGTGCCGTCCTTGCGTCCCCTCCGGGGGCCGCACCGCCACCGCGCGGAATACGCGGGAGCCAGGGGCGGCTGATCGCCCCGGCGCACCACGAGGAGTCGTATGGCCAAGAAGATTCAGGCGCTCGTCAAGCTGCAGGTTCCAGCCGGCGCCGCGAACCCCGCCCCTCCCGTCGGGACGGCGCTGGGTCCGCACGGCGTCAACATCATGGAGTTCTGCAAGCAGTTCAACGCGCGGACCCAGAGCCAGAGCGGAATGGTGATCCCTGTCGTCGTGACGATCTACGGCGACCGGACGTTCACGTTCATCACCAAGACCCCGCCGGCCCCGAACCTCCTGCTCAAGGAGGCGGGGATCGAGAAGGGCAGCCCGCAACCCAACCGGACCAAGGTCGGCAAGGTCTCCTCGGCGCAGCTGAAGAAGATCGCCGAGATCAAGATGGCCGACCTCAACGCCGCGTCGGTGGAAAGTGCCATGCGGATGATCGCCGGCACCGCCCGCTCGATGGGGCTGGAGGTCATCGACTGATGGCCACCCACGGGAAGCGCTATCTCGCGGCGGCGGCCACCGTCGACCGCACCAGGACCTACAGCAGCACCGAGGCGTGTGCCGCCGTCAAGGCCGCCGCCAAGGCCAAGTTCAACGAGACGGTGGACGTGGCGGTCCGGCTCGGCGTGGATCCGCGGCATGCGGACCAGGTCGTCCGCGGCACCGTCGTGCTGCCGCACGGCACCGGCAAGTCGGTGAAGGTGCTCGTCATCACGCAGGGCGAGAAGGTCCAGGAGGCCGAGGCGGCCGGGGCCGATTTCGTCGGCGTCGAGTACCTCCAGAAGCTGAAGGACGGCTGGCTCGACTGCGACGTGATCGTCGCCACCCCCGACGTGATGGGCCAGCTCGGCCAGCTCGGCCGGGTGCTTGGTCCCCGCGGCCTGATGCCGAACCCGAAGGCCGGCACCGTCACGCTCGACGTGGCGAAGGCGGTCAAGGAGATCAAGGCCGGCAAGATCGAGTTCCGGGTCGACAAGACCGGCAACGTGCACGTGCCGATCGGCAAGGCCTCGTTCACCGAGGCGCAGCTCGAGGAGAACCTGCAGGCGTTCATGGACACCATCCTGCGGGCCAAGCCGTCCGCGGCCAAGGGTGTCTATATCCGGTCGGCGACGGTGTCCAGCACCATGGGCCCGGGCGTGCGGCTCGAGACGGCGGGGTACAAATGAGCAAGACCGAACGACAGGCCGAGGTCGAGACGCTGACCGAGCAGTTGAAGGCGTCTCCCAACGTCTATGTGACTGATTTCAGCGGATTGAACGTGCTGCGCATGACGGAGTTCCGCCGTCGCCTCCGGGCGGCCGGCGCCAACTACGTCGTGGTGAAGAACACGCTGGCGCAGCGGGCCCTCGCGGCCAACCAGATCGAGGGGCTCGACGAGCACTTCAACGGCCCGACCGGGCTCGTGCTGTCGCACGACTCGCTGTCGGCCGCCAAGGTGCTGACCGAGTTTGCGAAGGAGTTCGACAACAAGCCCACGGTCAAGATGGGTCGGGTCGACGGCGAGAACGTCAGCCCTGCCCACGTCAAGCGGCTCGGGGAGATCCCGCCGCGCGAAGTCCTGCTGGCCCAGATGGCCGGCGCAATGAACAGCGTCCTCTACACCATGGTCGGCGCCCTCGAGGCTCTGCGCGAGCAGCGCAGCGCCGCGACATCCTAACCCGACGGAGAGCATCCCGATGAGCACCACGATGAGCAATGAGCAGATCCTCGACGCGATCGGCAACAAGACCGTGATCGAGCTGGCGGACCTGATCGAGAGCTTCAAGACGAAGTTCAACGTGACCGTGATGGCCGCCCCGGCGGCTGGCGCGGGCGCGGCGGCCCCGGCGGCCGAGGAACAGAGCGAGTACTCGATCATCCTCACGAGCGGCGGGGCCAAGAAGATCCAGGTCATCAAGGCCGTGCGCGAAGTGACGAGCCTGGGCCTCAAGGAGGCCAAGGACCTGGTCGACGCCGGTGGCGTCATCAAGGAAGGCCTGCCGAAGGCCGAGGCCGAGGAATTGAAGAAGAAGCTCGAGGAGCAGGGCGCCACCGTCGAAATGAAGTAGGGGGCGCGTCGCCCGCCGGGATGACCCGGCGGGCGCCTGCGTCCACCCTGTTTCAGCGAGACGGCATGACGAACCTGCGTTGTTCCTGAATTCCAGTGACGTCCGAGCCCCGCGGGGCCGCCGCCATCCGGCGGTGGTCCCCAGTCCGGGGCCCTTTGTGTTGCATGAGAGTGAGCCATGACTGATATCCGACCGGTGATCACGTTCGCGAAGCACGAGGGCGGCATGCCCATGCCGCACCTCCTCGACATCCAGACCCGCGCCTTCGAGTCGCTGCTGGTGCCTGACGACGTCAACGGCGCACGCCAGGACGTGTCGCTGGAACGCGTCTTCCGGGACCTGTTCCCGATCTCGGACGTGAACGGCAAGTACACGCTCGACTTCGTGCGCTACGCCCTGGGCGAGCCGAAGTACTCCGTCGAGGAGTGCATCGAGCGCGACATGACGTACGCCGCCCCCCTGAAGGCCACGCTCCAGCTGGTGGTCTTCGAGGAGGTCGAGGGCGAGAAGCGGCCGAAGAACATCATCGAGAAGGAGGTCTACCTCGGCGAGCTGCCGATCATGACCCCGCTCGGAACGTTCGTGATCAACGGCGCGGAACGGGTCGTGGTCAGCCAGCTGCACCGGTCGCCGGGCGTGGTGTTCGAGGAGGACATCCACCCGAACGGCCAGCGGCTCTTCTCGGCGCGGATCATCCCCTTCCGGGGGTCATGGGTCGAGTTCACCATCGACATCCACGACGTCATCTACGTTCATATCGACAAGAAGAAGAAGTTCCCCGCCACGGCGCTCCTCCGCGCCTTCGGCTACGGCGAGAACGTCGACATCCTCAGCCTCTTCTTCGCCACGAAGTCGCTGTCGATCACCGGGAAGATCGAGACCCGGCAGGAGCGGCGCGAGGTCGTCGGCGCCGTGCTGGCCGCGGCCGTACCGAACCCCGAGGACAAGGGCGGCGATCCGCTCGCGGCGGTGGGCGACGAGCTCACGGCCGAGCGCCTCAACGTCCTGCGGCACGCCGGGATCAAGACTGTCGAGGTCTTCGCCGGCTACACCACCCTCGACCTGCGGGACGAGGAACAGCCGACCACCACGCGGGACCGGGTGGCCCATGTCCTGGCGTTCGACGTCGCCGACCCCGCCACCGGCGAGGTCGTCGCCGAGCGGGGCGCCACGCTCACCGACACCCTCCGCCGCAAGCTCATCAAGGCGGAAGTCCGCCGGGTGGACGTGCTGCTGGCCGCCGGCCGCGGCGACAGCCCGCTGATCAAGAACACGCTGGCCAAGGACCCGACGCACTCGGAAGCCGAGGCGCTCGAGCAGATCTACTCGCTGCTCCGCCCGGGCGAGGCGCCGAACCTCGAGACGGCGCGCGAGGCGCTGAAGCGGCTCTTCTTCAACCCGAAGCGGTACGACCTCGGGCGGGTGGGCCGGTACAAGATCAACCAGCGGCTCAAGCTGAAGCAGGACCCGAACCACACGGTCCTGACCGAGGAAGATTTCGTGGCGATCATCCGCTACCTGATCGACCTCAACGACGGGCGCGGCTACACCGACGACATCGACCACCTCGGCAACCGCCGGATCCGGTCGGTCGGCGAGCTGATCGCCAACCAGTTCTCGGTCGGCCTCTCGCGGATGGCGCGCCTGGTCAAGGAGCGGATGAGCATCAACTCCGACCCGGAGAAGATCTCGCTCGACGACCTGGTCAACGCGCGCACCGTCTCGGCCGTCATCCAGGCCTTCTTCGGCTCGTCGCAGCTGTCGCAGTTCATGGACCAGACGAACCCGCTGGCCGAGCTCACCAACAAGCGCCGGCTGTCCGCCCTCGGCCCGGGCGGCCTGACGCGGGAGCGCGCCGGCTTCGAGGTGCGCGACGTCCACTACTCGCAGTACGGGCGGATGTGCCCGATCGAGACGCCGGAAGGCCCGAACATCGGCCTGATCACGTCGCTCTCGACCTACGCCCGGATCAACGACCTCGGCTTCATCGAGACCCCGTACCGGGTGGTGCGGGCCGGCAAGGTGACGGACGAGATCCGGTGGCTCTCGGCCAGCGAGGAGGAGGACTACGCGGTGGCCCAGGCCAACGCGCCCCTCAATCCCGACGGGACCTTCCACAACGCGATGGTCCTCACCCGCCGGGGCGACGACTACCCGCTGCTGAAGCCGGACGACATCGAGCTGATGGACGTGGCGCCGGAGCAGCTGGTCTCCATCGCCGCCGCGCTCATCCCGTTCCTCGAGCACGACGACGCCAACCGCGCCCTGATGGGCTCGAACATGCAGCGCCAGTCGGTGCCGCTCCTCTTCCCGCAGGCGCCGCTGGTCGGCACCGGGCTGGAGGGGAAGGTGGCCCGCGACTCCGGCGCCGTGATCGTGGCGCGCCGGGGCGGCACCGTCACCCGGGTCACCGCCGACGAGATCATCGTCGACGCCGGCATCGTGGGACTCAAGGCCGGGGCCGGGCCGCTCGCGCGGCTCTCGCAGCATGACCGGTACCGGGTCAAGAAGTTCTGGCGCACCAACCAGGACACCGCCATCAACCAGCGGCCCCTCGTGAAACTCGGCGAGGAGGTCGAGGCGGGGCAGGTGATCGCCGACGGCGCGGCCACCGAGGGCGGGGAACTCGCGCTCGGCAGCAACGTGCTGGTGGCGTTCATGCCCTGGTACGGCCACAACTTCGAGGACGCCATCATCCTCTCCGAGCGCCTGGTCAAGGACGACGTCTACTCGTCGATCCACATCCAGGAGCTCGAACTGCACGTCCGCGACACCAAGCGGGGCCAGGAGGAGATCACGCGGGAAATCCCGAACGTCTCCGACGAGTCCCTCATCGACCTCGACGAGCGCGGCATCGTCCGCATCGGCGCCCACGTCAAGCCGGGCGACATCCTCGTCGGCAAGATCACACCGAAGGGCGAGACCGAGCTGTCGCCGGAAGAGAAGCTCCTGACCGCGATCTTCGGCGAGAAGGCGAAGGACGTGAAGGACAGCTCGCTCAAGGTGAGCCCCGGCATGAAGGGCGTCGTCATCGACGTGAAGATCTTCAGCCGGATCGAGGACCTGGTCGTCGAGAAGGACCGCGGCGAGCGGATCGGCGAGGTGCGCCGCATCGAGGCCGACGAGAAGGCCCGCATCACCATGGTGATGATGGAGGAGCTCCACGCCTTCCTGAAGGGCCAGGACGTGGCGCTGATGCTGAAGGCCGGCACGGTGGAGGAGTACCTCCCCCAGGGCACGAAGCTGACGGCGCAGGTCCTCGCGGACCTCGACCTCGCCGAGGCCGACCTGAAGACCCTGCGCGTGGCGGACAAGGCCGCCAACGAGCGGATCCGCGCCACCATCGATGCGGCCGCCAGCGAGCGCGCCAAGGTCGAGGAGCGCGCCGAGGACCAGATCGACAAGATCCTCCAGCCGGACGAGCTGCCCCCGGGCGTCATCCAGCTGGTCAAGGTGTACATCGCCGAGAAGCGGAAGATCAGCGTCGGCGACAAGATGGCCGGCCGCCACGGCAACAAGGGCATCGTGGCCCGGATCGTCCCCGAGGAGGACATGCCGTTCCTCCCGAACGGGACCCCGGTGGACATCGTGCTCAACCCGCTCGGCGTGCCGAGCCGCATGAACGTGGGGCAGATCCTGGAGACCCACCTCGGGTGGGCCGCGCGGATCCTCGGGTTCGAGGCGAAGACGCCTGTCTTCCGGGGCGCCGACGAGGCCGAGATCAGCGTGCTGATCCGCCTGGCCGGCCTGCGCTGGGCCCGGGAGGCGCTGCGGCTCGCGTCCCCGGCGCCGGACGCCGCGCCGGACATCATCACCGCCATGGTGGCTGACCTGAAGAAGGCCGCCACCGAAGCCGACCGCACCGCCCTCGGGCGGGTCGGCATCGAGGTGCTCGGACACCGCGCCTCCTCGGCGGACACCAAGGCGCTCTACAAGGAGGCGCAGGCCTTCCTGGTCGACGCCGCCAAGGAACTCGCGTCGCGCCAGGCGGCGCAGTACCAGCTGGAGCTGGCGCATCACCAGGAGCTGGCCGCCGACGCCGGGAAGGCCGACAAGCAGGAGCTCCGGAAGACGGTCAAGGAACTCGAGCGCCTGGCGGCGCTGTCGCCGGCGGAGACGCTCGAGGCGGCGGGGCTCCCGGCGCTGGCCGGCGTGCTCGGCGCGAAGTCCGAGGCGGCGTGGGACGAGGCCTCCGCGGAGCTCCTCCAGGCCGCCGGCATCACGCCGGGCGGCAAGGCCCGCCTGCGGGACGGTCGGACCGGGCAGGAGTTCGCCGGGGACGTCACGGTGGGCTCGATCTACATGCTCAAGCTGAGCCACCTGGTGGACGACAAGATTCACGCCCGGTCCATCGGCCCGTACTCGCTGGTCACCCAGCAGCCGCTCGCCGGCAAGGCGCAGTTCGGCGGCCAGCGCTTCGGCGAAATGGAAGTCTGGGCGCTCGAGGCGTACGGCGCGTCCCACGTCCTGCAGGAAATGCTGACGGTCAAGTCGGACGACGTCAACGGACGGAGCCGGGTCTACGAGGCGATCGTGAAGGGCCAGAACCTCGCCGAGCCGGGCATTCCGGAGTCCTTCAACGTGCTGGTGAAGGAACTGCAGGCGCTGGGGTTGAAGGTGACCCTGGGCGCCTCGGCCGAAGGCGACGAATAACACCATGGATTCCACCGGCGCGGCCGCCACGGCCGCGCCGGATACAAGAATGAGGCAGCAATGATTGATTTCCGCAGCGGTCGCGAGCCGAAGAGCTCGAGCTTCGACTACATCAGCATCCGGATCGCCTCCCCCGAGGAGATCCGGGGTCCCCGGGACACCAAGGAGCGCGAGCGCCTGGAACTGCAGGGGCAGCGGACCTGGTGGTCCTGGGGCGAGGTGACGAAGCCGGAGACCATCAACTACCGCTCCTTCAAGCCCGAGAAGGACGGCCTGTTCTGCGAGCGGATCTTCGGTCCGGTCAAGGACTGGGAATGCCACTGCGGCAAGTACAAGCGGATCCGCTACCGCGGGGTCATCTGCGACCGCTGCGGGGTCGAGGTCACGCTGTCCAAGGTGCGGCGCGAGCGCATGGGCCACATCGAGCTCAGCGTGCCGGTGGCGCACATCTGGTTCTTCAAGACGCTGCCGTCGCCGATGGGCAACCTCCTGGGGATCACCCTGCGGGAGCTCGAGCGGGTCATCTACTACTCGAACTACATCGTCATCGAGCCGGGCAAGGCGATCCTCGACGAGGAGCCGGTCAAGCCGAACCAGCTGCTCGACGAGGACCAGTTCCTGGCCCTCAAGCAGCAGGCGCGTGACGCGGGCGACACGATGTTCCGGGCCGACACCGGGGCCCCGGCGATCCGGGAGCTCCTCAGCCGGATCGACATCAAGAAGCTCGCGGAGCAGCTGCGGGAGACGGTGGCCACCGAGACCAGCCAGCACCGCAAGAAGCAGACGCTGAAGCGGCTCAAGATCGTGGACGCGATCCTCGGCTCCGGCGACTCCGG
Organism: Gemmatimonadota bacterium; assembly: GCA_024641745.1. Classification (GTDB taxonomy): domain Bacteria; phylum Gemmatimonadota; class Gemmatimonadetes; order Gemmatimonadales; family GWC2-71-9; genus SPDF01. The sequence goes on from JAHECL010000014.1 coordinate 23,746, forward strand.
CGACCTGCCGAACAACCCGGCGTGGATGATCCTCGACGTGGTGCCGGTGATTCCGCCGGACCTCCGCCCGCTGGTCCCGCTCGACGGCGGACGCTTCGCGACGAGCGACCTGAACGACCTGTACCGCCGGGTGATCAACCGCAACAACCGGCTCCAGAAGCTCATCCAGCACCGGGCGCCGGAGGTCATCCTGCGCAACGAGAAGCGGATGCTCCAGGAGGCGGTGGACGCGCTGTTCGACAACGGGCGGCGCAGCAAGGCCATCCGGGGCCGGGGCAAGCGCCCGCTGAAGTCCCTCAGCGACATGCTGAAGGGCAAGCAGGGCCGCTTCCGCCAGAACCTGCTCGGCAAGCGCGTGGACTATTCCGGCCGGTCGGTCATCGTGGTGGGCCCGGAACTCCGGCTGCACCAGTGCGGCCTGCCCAAGGCGATGGCCGTCGAGCTCTTCAAGCCGTTCATCATCCACAAGCTGGTGGAGAACGGCATCGCGGAGACGGTCAAGCGGGCCAAGAAGATCGTGGAGAAGGAGAGCCCCGAGGTCTACGAGATCCTCGAGGAGATCATCCAGGACCATCCGGTGCTGCTGAACCGCGCGCCGACGCTCCACCGCCTGGGCATCCAGGCGTTCGAGCCGGTGCTGGTCGAGGGCAAGGCGATCCGGATCCACCCGCTGGTCTGCGCGGCGTTCAACGCCGACTTCGACGGCGACCAGATGGCGGTGCACGTGCCGCTGTCGTTCGAGGCGCAGACCGAGGCGCGGGTGCTGATGATCGCGTCGAATAACATCCTCAAGCCCTCCGACGGCCGCCCGGTGGCGGAGCCGTCCCAGGACATGGTGCTGGGGTCGTACTTCCTGACCAAGCTCCCGGCGGGCGCGGACGAGCCGGCCAGCGGGCCGCTCGCCGACCTGTCAAAGCGGAGCGCGGGGTGGAAGGACGCCCGGTTCTTCTCGACGCTGGCCGAGGTCGAGATGGCGCTGCTGCACGAAACCGTCGACTTCCACAGCACGATCTTCTACTGGTTCGTGCCCCCGGTCGGCTCCGACCCGGCGCGCAAGGCGGGGTGGGTCCCGACCACCGCCGGCCGGGTGCTGTTCAACAGCATCGTGCCGGGCACCATCATCCGGAGCGGCGGCTACCGCAACTCCCTGATGAAGAAGCGGGACCTCTCGCAGCTGGTGCTGACCAGCTTCCTCGAGGCCGGGCTCGCCGACACGGTTGTGTTCCTCGACCGCCTGAAGGAGTTCGGGTTCAAGTACGCGACGTCAGGCGGCATCTCGATCGGCATCGAGGACCTGGAAATCCCGGAGGAGAAGGTCACGCTGCTGGAGGACGCCGACAAGCGCGTCCAGCGGTTCCAGCGGGCCTACAACACCGGCCAGATCACCTTCGGTGAGCGGTACAACAAGGTGATCGACGCCTGGACCCACGCGAACAACGACGTGGCCGAGGCGATGATCAAGCACATGAAGGCGTCGCGCGGCGGATTCAACCCGGTCTACATGATGTTCGACTCGGGCTCCCGCGGCAGCCGCGACCAGATCCGGCAGCTGGCCGGCATGCGCGGCCTGATGGCCAAGCCGCAGAAGAAGCTGACGGGCGGCATCGGCGAAATCATCGAGAGCCCGATCAAGTCGAACTTCCGCGAGGGCCTCACGGTGCTCGAGTACTTCATCTCGACGCACGGCGCGCGGAAGGGCCTGGCCGACACCGCCCTCAAGACGGCGGACGCCGGGTACCTGACGCGCCGCCTGGTGGACGTGGCGCAGGACGTCACGATCACGGAAGAGGACTGCGGCACGATCCTCGGCCTCGAGATGACCGCCCTGAAGGAGGGCGAGGACATCATCGAGTCGCTGAAGGAGCGCATCCTCGGCACCGTGGCGCTGGAAGACGTCTACGATCCGCACGAGCTCGACGAAGACGGCGACCCGAAGCTCCTCGTGGCGGCGGGCCAGCTCATCAGGGAAGATGTGTCGGACGAGATTGACGACGCCGGGATCGAGCGGGTCAAGATCCGGTCGGTGCTCACCTGCGAGGCCCGGCGCGGCGTCTGCCGCATGTGCTACGGCCGGAACCTGGCCACCATGGAAATGGTGGACATGGGCGAGGCGGTCGGCATCCTGGCCGCGCAGTCGATCGGCGAGCCGGGCACGCAGCTGACGCTCCGGACCTTCCACATCGGCGGCACCTCCGCCCGCATCGCCGAGGAGGCGGAGCGGCGCGCGCGGTCCGACGGCACGGTGCACTACACCCCCGACCTCGAGTACGCCGACCTGCCGGTCGAGTACGAAGACGGGGAGAAGGGGTCGATCCGCATCGCCCTCACCCGTGAGGACGAGTCGGCGGACGACGAGAACAAGGAAGGCATCCAGGTCACCGACCCGAAGGACAAGAAGCGGGTGCTCAACCGCTTCCCGGTGCCCGAGGGCGCGCTGCTGCAGGTGCGCGAGGGCGACGGCGTCCTGAAGGCCGACCCGCGCTTCTCGGCGCCGGGGCAGGACCGCGGCACGGTGCTCTACACCTGGGACCCGTACAACGACCCGAGCATCATCAAGGTCGACGGCGAGCTCCGGTGGAAGGACCTCGTGCCGGGCGTCACGCTCCGCGAGGAGCTCGACGAATCCACCGGCCTCCGGTCGGTCGTGGTCGTCGCCGACCCCGAGAAGGAGCTGCATCCCTCCGTGCTGGTGTACGCCGCGAACCGCAAGGATCCGCAGGAGTACATCCTCGCGGAAGGCTCGCGCATCATCCTGGGCTCGCCGACCGACCTGGTGAGCCGCGCGATGGAGATCCCCGACGAGTCCAATCCCTGGTCGCCGAAGTTCAAGGTCGAGGAGTACCCGATCAACGTGGCCTGGCCGAACAAGACCAAGAAGGAGGCCAAGGACAAGACGGTCTTCCTCTCGCCCGCGGTGAAGGTGCCGAAGGGCGTCACGGTCACCAAGATTCCGCGCCAGGCCTACAAGACGCGCGACATCACCGGCGGCCTGCCGCGGGTGGCGGAGCTCTTCGAGGGTCGCCGTCCGAAGGACCCGGCGACGATCGCCGAGGTGGACGGCCACGTGAAGTTCGGCGAGATCAAGCGCGGCAAGCGCGAGATCTTCGTCTACCCGATGGAGGAGGGTGTGGAGCCGCAGCTGTACGAAGTGGCGGCCGGCAAGCACCTCCGGGTGCACGAGGGCGACAAGGTCCGCGCGGGTGACCGCCTGACCGAGGGCCCCGTGAATCCGCACGACATCCTGGGCATCAAGGGCCCCCGCGCGGTGCAGGAGTACCTGCTCAACGAGGTGCAGGAGGTCTACCGCCTGCAGGGCGTGCGCATCAGCGACAAGCACATCGGCGTCATCGTGCGCCAGATGCTGCAGAAGGTGCGCGTCGTGGACCCGGCCGACACCAGCTTCCTCGAGGGGGAGACGGTGGACAAGCTCGCCTTCCGTGACGAGAACGACCGGGTGCTGCGCAAGAAGGGCAAGCCGGCCAACGCGGAGCCGGTGCTGCTCGGCATCACGAAGGCGTCGCTGACGACGCAGTCGTTCATCTCGGCGGCGTCGTTCCAGGAGACCACCCGCGTCCTCACCGACGCGGCCATCCGCGGGGCCAAGGACGACCTCCTCGGCCTCAAGGAGAACATCATCATCGGTCACCTGATCCCGGCCGGCACCGGCATCTACCGCTATGCCGAGATCGACATCCTGCCGCCCCCGGGCTTCGAGCCCCCGCCGCCGCCCCCGCCGGTGGAGGCGGTGGACCCCGCCGCCGCAGAGGCGGCCGTCCTCGCCGCCGTCGGCGAAGGCGACAACTAGCGGTTGCGTGTCGGATGGCAGGCCGCGGCGCCCGGGGAACGTTCCCGGGCGCCGTTCGGTATCAGGCCGGGTTGCCATGACGTGGCACTGGTTCGCGAGCCTCTCGCGAAGGAGTCCAGCATGCGGTGGACGTACCTGATGGTCGCGGCCCTGACAATCACGACGGCGGCGTGTTCGAGCGACGGCTATGGTCCTGCGCCGACGCCGGTCCCCACCAGCGTCACCCAGTCGGGCAACGACCAGACGGCGATGATCGGCACCTTGCTGCCGACCGCGATCGGCGTGACCGTCCTCGACCAGCGCGGGTCCCCGATGGCCGGGGTGGCCGTCGACTTCGCCGTGAGCGCAGACGGAGGCGTCCTGACGTCAGCCGCCGATTCCACCAACGCGCAGGGGCGCGCGACCGCCACGTGGGTCATCGGCAACACGCTGGGAAGCACCGACAATGCAGTCACGGTCACCGTGGCGGGCTATGCCGGGGCGACACCGGTCTTTCGTGCGAGCGGCACGCCGATCGTGAGCGCCTACAACATCGAACTGCGGCCCCTCTCCCCGATGACCCCGGCGCAGGCGGCGGCGTTCGCATCGGCGGCGGCGCGCTGGAGCGGCATCATCGTCGGGGACCTGCCCTCCGACCGGGTGGTCGCCGCGCCGGGGGACTGCTTCGACAATTCCCCCGCGCAGGACGAGGTGATCGACGATGTCGTGATCTTCGCGACGGTCGACTCCCTCGACGGCCCCGGCGGCATCCTGGGCGGCGCCTCGCCCTGCTGGATCCGTGACGTCGGCTCCCTCACGCTGGTGGGCGGCATGGTGTTCGACAGCGCCGATCTCGGCATGCTCGAGTCCCTTGGCATCCTGGAAGCGGTCATCCTCCACGAGATGGGGCATGTGCTGGGGATCGGGACGCTCTGGGACTACATGACGCCCTCGCTCCTGGTGAACGGCGGGACGGCGGACCCCTATTTCAACGGCGTGAACGGGGTGTTCCGGTTCGGCCTGGCCGGCGGCGGTTCCTATCCAGGCACGCCCGTGCCGGTCGAGAACCAGGGCGGGCCCGGAACCGCCGACGGGCACTGGCGCGAGACGATCATGGGCCGGGAGCTGATGACGGGGTACGTCAGCCTGACAGCCAACCCGCTGAGCACCATCACCGTCGGGTCGCTGGCCGACATGAGGTACACGGTGAGCTACGCGAATGCCGATCCGTACGTCGTGTCGCCGGTCAACCTGCGGATGGTCCCGGAGATCGAGGGCATCTGGATCCGGGAATTGGCGCCTTCGGTCACGGTACGGCGGGTCAGCGAGGGGGGCATCGGCAGGTAGCGCGCCGTGCTCGCTCGCCCCCTGATTGAGGCCTCACGAACCGCCCGGCCAGGGGGAAATGCTGAGGCCCAGGGTAAGCCAGGTTCCCGAGGCCGCCTCGTAGAACGCGCCGTTGCTGGCGTTGGCGATCACGTTGCCGGTGTACCGCAGACCGAACAGGTTCTCGATGCTTCCGAAGAGCCTGGTCCTCCCCAGCCGATAGCTGGCATTCACCTGGGCCACGGTCCGGGCCGGGACCGCGCGAAACGGCACCGCGATCACCGGCGCGGCCGGGGCAGGCCGAACGTACACCACTCCCTCGTCCTGGTTTCCCGTCTCCACATACATCTGGGTCTGCCAATCCAGGCGCAGCCCCACCGTCAGATTGCGCTCGGGCCGCGTGACGATGTCTGCCGTCACGCGGTGCACCGGGATGGTGGGGAGTCGATTCCCGTCGTAGACCACGGTTTGCGGGTTGCCGGACGAATCCAGCACGGCGGTGGAGTAGTGCTCCAGCCGGAAATCGGAGTAGGTGTAGGTCGCTCCAAGATCGAGCCACGGGCGGGCCATCCAGGTGGCGGCCAGTTCCACGCCGAAGTTGTGGGAGGCGCTTGCATTCTCCGGTACGCTGATGCCTCCCACGGTGACGGGGACGAATTCACCGGTGATGTCGGCGTAGAACACGGCGGCCTCATACTGCAGGCGCGGGCCGAGCGCGCCCTTGGCGCCGATCTCGTAATTCCAGAGCGACTTCGGCTCGAGCGTCGAGTTCACCGGTCGCCCGGCCGATTGGGGCCACAACTCGCCGATGGCCGGTACCTCGAAGCCTCGCGCGACCGAAAGGTAGAGCAGGCTCGCTGAGGCTGCGTGCCAGGCGGCCGTCAGCTTCGGCGAGTGCTGCTCGTATTCCACCCGCTGGTGTGGGATGAGGTCTGGGAATTCGCTGGTGTAGTCGTACGAAACATCGTCGTACCTCCAGCCGAGAGTCAGGGCGAGGTCGGCCGAGGCCCGCCATTCGCCCTGCACATACACCCCGAGTCCGGGGACGCTCAGGTAGCCGTCGTCCCACTGCGCGCCGTGGTCGCCCCCACCGGGGTTGAGCCATCGCTGGTCGGTGCCGGAAACGACGTCGTAATCGAATCCGAGGGCGACATCGAGCGTGGCGCCCGCCAGGCGGGCCGCCCGCAGTCGCGCGCCGATCTGGGTCCGGTGGAGGTTGAGGTCGACCACCTGACCGGGGATCGGGAAGTCCAGGGTCCGGCCCCCATAATACAGGTATGCCGACGCCTCGACGGCGCCGGAGGCGTCAAGGCCCTGGAGGAGCCGCGTGCCCACGCGGTACCGCGTATCGGCCCGCCCAAAATTGAAAGTGAGCGCCGCCGGTGCCGCCGAATCGGGGTTCGCGTCGAACTCGGATTGCGTCAGCGCGCCCGGGAGCCGGGTGTCGAGCGTCGAGCCGGTCGCTTCGAGCGCCAGCGTCGAGTGCGCGGCCAGTTGATAGTCGGCGCGAATCGTCCCCCGCGTGATCTGCCCATCGCTGTGATCGCGGTAGTTGTCTGCTCCGGTGTAGGAGGCCGCCACAAAGGCGCTGCCCATCTTGTTTCGCAACGCGCCCCCCCACTGGCCGGCGTACTTCTGGGAACCATATGTCCCCGCCTGGGCCAGCACCGTCGCCCCCGGGCTGTCGAACCCGGTGCGCGATATCACATTGACCACCCCGTTGGAGGAACCGGCATAGAGCGCGGACACGGGGCCCCGCACGACCTCGACCTGCCGGGCCGTGCTCAGGTCGATGAAATCGAGGCGCGCCGCACCGTCCGACTCCGACAGCGCGATACCGTCGAGCAGGATCGCCACGCCGCGCACCGCCTGCCTCGACCGGGCCGCCGATCCCCGAATGCCGATGTTGATGTCGTCCGTGCCATACCGGGAGCGCGCCTGCACGCCAGGCATCATGCGCAGCGCCTCGTCCAGGCCGACGGTGCGGTCAGCGCGAATGGCGAGCGTGTCCGCCACGGTGACCGCGGCGGCCACGCTGGTCAGCACTCGCGGATCTCGGGTGGCAGTGGTCGTGATCGGACTGACCACGGTGACCGCGGTCGCCATGCGCACCTCGATCGTGCGGACCTCCCCCGGCGAAAGCTCGAGGGCCGTCGTGGACGGCTCGTAGCCGAGCATGCGCACCAGCAGGTCCGCCGGTCCCGCGGGGATGCCGGCCAGGCGAAACCGCCCGCCGGTGTCGGTGACCGTGGCAAGGGTGGTGTTGCGGATTGATACCGTCGCCCCCCCGATCGGGGTGCCCGATCCGACCTCCGTGACGCGCCCCTGAACCACCGTTTCCTGCGCGGCGAGGGGGCCCGCAAGGTTGAGGACGGCGAGCGTGAGCGCGGCGGGCAGGTGCCGCCACAGCGTACACCGTGCTCCCGATCTCGCCTCGGCGAGGCTCAACCGACAACCACCGTATTGTGAGCGATGACGAGGCACCAGGTGCCCGCACGCCGCTCGAACACTTCGAGCAGCCGGGTGCGCAGCACACCGTCCGCATCGGTGCGGATGCCGGGCGGGGTCCCGGTGGCACCCGAGAGACGAAGCGCGAGCTCGGCCACCGCGACATCCGCCCCGGGGAACACGATCCGTTCAACCTCGATCTCGAGCCGGCTGCCCTTGTAGATCCCGCTGAAGATCCGGTCGTGGACGCTGAGGAAGGCCTCCGCCCCGACCCAGCGCCGGCCCATGATGTTGGTGAATCCGAGGTCCGCCCCGGCATTGGCGGCGTAGGCGGTCGCATCGCCACGGTTCCAGCCGTCGGCCTGCGCTTGGACCAGGCCGCGAATGGCCTCCAGGCTCCCTGTGCTCATGAACGTCTCCTCCCACAGTCTTGGCGCCGTTCCCGGCGCCGGTCGAGCCCGTTTCCCCTGAAGCTCCTGTATCGGATGTCAGCAGCACCCCGCGCCGGACGAGTCGACGGGCTGGATGGTGACTTCGGCGGGCAATTGTTCCTGGTCGGGAAGTATCGGTGGGCGGCTCGGCATGACACCCTGGTGACGCCCTCCACCGTGGCAGTGCCTCTGTCCACCCCGCCGCAATCAGTGGCGCACGGGTCCTGCTCCATCGGGTGGGCCGGCCGGTTGACGAGGCCACGGGCGCAAGCTATCATCGGCCTTGGTAGCACTCAAGTGCCATTGCTGCGCTCCCTGCCAGATCCATCCACTTCGGGAACCGTCCATGCGCAGCATTCTCTCCGCGATTCAGCTGCTGCTCGTGGGGGCTGGCGCCGGAAGCGCGCAGGCGGCCTTCGGTGGGGCCGCGCCGGCAGGCGGTGATCTCGTGGCACGCGACTCCGCGAC
>JAHECL010000099.1 GCA_024641745.1 Gemmatimonadota bacterium
CCGGGTCCGGCACCGAGGAGGCCGAGCGCGCCCACGCCGAGCGCGGCCATGGCGATCCGGTTGCCCCGGCCGATCTGCGCGACGAGCGGCGCCAGCGCGCCCTCCGCCCGCCGCGACAGGTCCGCCGCCCGGGCGCTGTCGGCAACGCGATAGAGCTCGGGACTCAGCCCCTCCGCCGGCGGAGCCAGCATGCCGCTGATCGCCCCGAGGCGCCACGCTCCCTCGGACTCGAGCCGCCGTGCAAGGGCCGCCGGTTCGACCGACCGACGACGCCGGACCAGCAGGGTGAGCGCGACCGCGGCTCCCAGGCTCCCCAGCAGCCACGCGGCGGGGACCCACCAGAGGGTGTGCACCACTCCAAGCCGGACGAGCCAGGCGGCGACTCCAAGCGTGACGAGCAGCGCACCCCCGGCCAGCCCCACGCCGCCGATCGCGACGCGACGCGCGAGCGGACGGGCCAGTTCCTCCAGCGCGCGGCGCGTGGTCGCGTCGCTCACTGCCCGATTCCCACGGCGTAGGCGACGAGGTTCACGCCCATCCGCAGGGCCGCCTCCCGGACCTCCGGCGGGTCGCGGTGCACGCCGGGGTCTTCCCAGCCGTCGCCGAGGTCGGCCTGGTAGGTGTAGAAGAGGACAAGCCGCCCGTCGATGAAGATGCCGAATCCCTGGGCCGGCTGTCCGTCGTGCTCGTGGATCTTCGGGACGCCGCGGGGGAAGGCATAGACGAGGTGGTAGATCGGATGGTCGAGCGGGACCTCGACCAGCGGCCGGTCGGGGAAGAGCCGTGCGACTTCACGCCGGAACGACTCATCCATGCCGTAGTTGTCGTCGGCGTGGAGGAACCCGCCCTGCAGCAGGTATCGCCGGAGGGTGACGAGGTCGCCGTCGCTGAAGCGGACGTTCCCGTGCCCGGTCATGTACAGGTAGGGGACGTCCCAGAGCGCCGGCGAGGAGAGAGTGACCACCCGTTCGCGCGTCGCGGGTTGCAGCGCTGTCCGCTCGCGGACCGCCGTGAGCAGGTTGGGCAGGCTCGACGGGTTGGCGTACCAGTCGCCGCCGCCATCGTAGTGCAGCCGGCCGATCGTCACGCCGGCGTCCTCCTGCGCCCCCAGGGAGGGAGCGGCGGAGAGGAGCGAGGCGATGACGAATGCTATGCCGACACGGCGCGATGCGGACCCGCCCAGCTTCACGGTAACTCCATGACGAGACGATACACCTCATTACGGCCGAGCCCGCCCGATTCCGTCAACCGCCGGACGACGTCTTTCCGGGTGAGTCCCCCGGCCAGCAGCGCGATGGCCTCGGCGCGGAGCGCCTCGAGGTCAGGCTCCGCCGCCGGTTCGTCGGAGGATCCCGCCAGGAGGAGCGTGATCTCCCCCCTGGGCGGGTGCGCCTCGTACCACTCGACCAGTTCCTCAAGCGTCCCGCCGCGCAGTTCCTCGTGCATCTTGGTCAATTCCCGCGCCACCACCGCGTGCCGGTGCGCGCCGCAGGCCACGGCCAGGTCGCGCAGGAGCGCGGTGAGCCGGGGAGGGGCCTCATAGAAGACAACGGTCCACGGCTCCGCAGCGGCGCGCTCGAGTTCGAGCCGTCGTTCCCGGCCCTTCCGCGCCAGGAACCCGAGGAAGAGGTACCGGTCGGCCGGGAGACCGGACGCGGAAAGCGCCGCCGCCACCGCCGACGCGCCCGGGATGGGGACGACGGCGTGCCCGGCGGCGCGCACCGCGGCCACCAGACGGGCCCCGGGATCGCTGATCCCCGGGGTGCCCGCGTCGGTCACCAGGGCCACCGATTGCCCCGCGGTGAGCATCGCGATGAGCGGGTCGGCCTGGCTTGCCTCGGTGTGGGCATGGACACTGATCAACCGCGGCGACGCGCCGATGTGCTGGAGCAGTATCCGGCTCCGCCGGGTGTCTTCGGCGGCCACGACATCCACCGCACCGAGCACCTCCGCCGCCCGCGTGGTCAGGTCGCCGAGATGGCCCAGAGGCGTGGCGACGATGTACAGCGTTCCGGGGACTACCAGGTGAGGCTCCAGGGAAAGTGCGCGTAGAAACCGGCGGCCTGCAGGAGGTGCCGCTGATCGCGGGTCGCGTCCTGCAGGATCCGGGGACCGGCACCGGGGGAGACCACTTCCACCTCCGTCAGCAGGGCCCCGGTCCACGCGGCGAGATCGGCCGTGATCCTGGCCGCCGGTGTCGCGACCATGGCGGGATCGCCGCCGTTGGAAGGCAGGAGATCCTCGAGAGAGGGACGGACCGCCAGGAACCGGGTCGTGACGCGGTCCACCCGCCGGAGTCCGTCGCCCGGCAGTTCGCTCTCGATGGCCTCCGAGATCCGGACCCAGAGTTCGCGGTACATCCGCACCTGGGAGGGCAGCACCTGGACCGGCAGGCCGGCGGTCGGCGGCACGCCGCTCACCGACAGGGCGGGCATCACCCCGTCGGCGTCGGGCTGGAAGAGCCCCTCGATATACGCGGGGAGCGGAGTCGACTCCGGCCGGGCGTAGAAGAATCCGCTGATGAACTTTCCGTGGTCGAACTGCAGGTAGTTCACGCGGCCGTTCGAGATGATCTCCAGCGCCCCGGTATACGATTCCTCCGCCACCCGGGGGAAGATCCGTTCGGGATGCCTGGAGTCGACGACCCAGGGCTCGGCCGGCGCGGCGCAGGCCTGGTACATCAGCTCGAGCTGGACGAGCGGGGCGGCGCAGTACGCCGCCTCCGCCCGCTCCGGATCCGCCTTCAGACGGCGCACCGCCTCGGCGAGAGGGAGGACACCGCGATGCGCCGCGCCCATCCCCGTGGCGGTCACCAGTTCGCCCTGGCGGAAATACAGGGTGATCAGCTCATCCGGCAGGTAGCCGAGGAAGAAGGCGTCCACCTTGCCGTCGCGGTCGCGCTTGGCGAAGGAAAGCAGGTTGTCGAGGTGCAGGTAGATCAGGCGAGTGCGCGCCAGCAGCGTGTCCGACGCCGGGAAGGCGACGTCGCTCAGCCGGATGGCGGAGTGCAGCAGGCGGGTACCGCTGATCTTCATAGGCCCCCGGCGGGCCGGACCGCCCGTGAGGGCGGCCCGGGGGACGGCGTCTTACGCGGCGAGGTGGTGCTGGATCTTCGACTCGAACGTCGGCTTGGGCAGGGCGCCGACCACCGTGTCGATGTGCTTGCCGTCCTTGAAGAAGAGCACGGCGGGAATCGAGCGGATATTGAACCGCATCGCCAGCCGCTGGTTCGCGTCCACATCGAGCTTGGCCACCCGGATCTTGCCGGTATACTCGCTGGCCAGCTGGTCGAGCGTCGGCGCGATGATCCGGCATGGGCCGCACCACTCCGCCCAGAAATCCACCAGCACGAGCCCCTTCTGTTCCTCCACCTCGCGGGCGAAGGTGCTTTCGGTCACGTCAATCGTGTGCTGCCCCATGTCCGTTCATCCTCTCACGAGTCAGGCGGGGTGCGCAGTCGCGCGTCCCGCGGTTAAGTTCATCGCAATCCACCCGAAACGCCGGAGTCCCCGTGGCGGAGTTCCCCCGCATCGCCCACATCGGCATCGCCGTCACCAGCCTCGACGAGGCCCTGTCGTTCTATCGCGACGTGCTCGGCCTGCAGCCCCATCCCGCCGAGGCCGCCGACGGCGCCACGATCGTCTCCCTGCCCTTCGGTGACGCCGAGGTGGAGCTGCTGGAGCCGAAGGAACCGGGGTCGCCGATCGCCAGATTCATCGAGCGCCGCGGTCCCGGCATCCACCACGTCTGCTACCGGGTGCCCGACCTGGATGCGGCGCTCGTCCTCGCCCGCGAGGCGGGGTACCGACTGGTGGACCAGACACCCCGGACCGGTGCCGGCGGCTGTCGGATCGCCTTCCTCCACCCCAAGTCCACCGCCGGCGTCCTGATCGAACTTACCGAGTGACCGGGCCGCGCCCGGTGCTCAGAGCGGGTTCCCCTGGTCGTCGCACGGGCGCCCCGGATTCCCGGCCGACGTCACGTCCACATTCTGGACCAGGTACTGGTCCTTCCACTTGCCGACCACGAAGGGCACCCGGTTCTGGCAGTTGCCGACGTAGAGCTGCATTGTCACCATGACCTGGTCGGGATGCCCGTCCACCGAGCCGAGCGTCACGAGCCTGGCGGAATCGCTCGTCAGGTACTTCTGCATCACCCGGATGCGCTTCTCGTAATCCGACGGCTGCTTGCTGACCGCTGCGGGACCGGAAGAACCGCCCCAGTAGTTGGCCATCAGGGTCAGGTTGGTGTCCCGGGCGGCGGCCAGGAAGGCGGTCACGGTGGTCTCGGGAGACCGGTTCGCCACGGGGCTTCCGGCACCGGCGGTGGCGCCGGCACAGGCCGAGACGAGGAGCAGACAGGGAATGAGGCGCAGGGTCACGGGCGTTCCGCCTTGTGAAAAAGGACTGTCCCAAACGTAAACCGCGCGCGGAGTGCGAGCAATGACGTTACCGAGGCTCTACGTGAACATCGACCACGTCGCCACCGTGCGACAGGCGCGGCGTGCCGACGAGCCTGTTCCGCTGGAGGCGGCGCAGGCGGCGATGGCGGGCGGGGCGGACGGCATCACGGTCCACCTCCGCGAGGATCGCCGGCACATCCAGGACGCCGACGTCATCGCGATCGCCGCGTCCCTCTCCGCCCCGCTCAACTTCGAGCTGGCGCTCAGCGACGACATCGTCGCTCTCGCCTGCCGCCTCGCCCCCTTTCAGGCGACCCTGGTCCCCGAACGGCGGGAGGAGGTCACGACGGAGGGCGGGCTGCGGGTCAGCTCCCGCGATGCGCGGCTGCGCACCGGCATTCGGCGCCTCGAGGAGGCGGGGTGCCGCGTGAGCCTGTTCATCGATCCGGTGCTCGACATCATCGACGCCGCCAAGGACCTCGGCGTCCCCGCCGTGGAACTCCATACCGGCGTGTATGCCCACCGCTGGCGGGAGGGACGCACCGCCCTCGATCAATTGCGCGAGGCCGCGGCCCACGCCGCGGACCTGGGCCTCGCCGTCCACGCGGGCCACGGCCTGAGCTATGACAACGTCCAGCCGGTGGCCGCGGTTCCCGGGATCGAGGAGCTGAACATCGGGCACAGCATCGTCAGCCGGGCGCTCTTTGAAGGGATGGAGGCCGCCGTGCGACGGATGCGCTCGATCATGAGCAACGCCCGGCACGCCGCGCCCTCGCCCGTACCTTTCCCGGGGACGCCCCCCACCCTAACTTGAACCGACATGCCCAATCCCCTCGGCCCCTCTGACTTCTTCGCGCTGGAGGCCGGCGAGTATCTCGAGCGACTCGCGCGGCTGGTGGCTGCCGATGGCGGCCCGCCGCCCGACGAGTTCGTGCGCTATGCCCGGGCGCTGCGGGGATCGGCGCTCATGGCCAACCAGCCCGACATCACGCGGGCCGCCGGCGCCCTCGAGGGAGTGGCGCGCACCTGCCACGAGCAGCTCCGCACCTGGGACGCGGTGCTCGCCGAAGTCGTCGGCCAGGCGGTGGACGACCTCAAGCACCTGGTCCGACAGGCGCGGGACTGGACCGCCGACGACACCGCCCGCGCGGAGCGGCTCTCCCGATCGCTCGAGTCGATCAGCGGCCGGGCCCCGGAGGGGAGCCGGCCGGCGACCAGGAGCCGTGGCGAGCTCAACGCCGGGGTCCGGGCCTTCGTCGCACGCGAGGGCGCCCTGGTGGCCAGCGCGCTCGACCGGGCCGCACGCGCCCTCACCGCCGATCCCTCCGCCCGTGACCCCCTCCACAACATCCTGCGGCGGATGCAGTCGCTCCGCGGCCTCGCCGCGCTGAGCGACCTGGCGCCGCTGCCCGATCTCCTCGACGGCCTCGAGCTGGCCGTCGGCCAGCTCCTCCGGATCACCGCCCCGCCCCGGGACGTGCATGAGGTGTTTGAAGCCGCCGCCAAGGCACTGACACGGGCATCCCGCGACGTCGCGGACCAGGGCAAACCGGCCGCCGACGCCCCCGAGAGCCGGCACTTCGCGGTCCTGCTCATCCGGCGCTTCTCCGACGACCGGGACGTCGTCGAGATCGAGTCGCTCCGCCCCAGGGGCGAGGCGAGCATCATCCGACAGGGCACGCCGCCCGTCCCGCCCGCCACCGTCGCCCTCGGGTCGGCGGAACTGCTCACGCACGGGGAGTTCCTGGTCCACGCGGCAGACGAGGTGGAGCGTGCGCCCACCGACACGATCCGGGACCTGCGCCTCTTCAGCCTGACCGGCACCCTCGAGTCGCCGCGTCTCCTCGCCGCGCCGAGCATCGGGCACGGCCTCGAGACCTTTTCCCGCGCCGTCCGGATGGCCATCGTGACCGGCACCGCCGCCGGCGACCCGTTCGGGTTCGCTGCCGCGCTGCGCTCGGCCGGCACGCTCATTCGCGGGCTCGGACCGCGAAGCGACCCGGACCAGGCCTCGACCGAACTCGCCGGCCTGGCGGCGGTACTCGGCCAGGTCCCCGATGACATCGTTCCGATCGAGTCGCTCGCGCCGGATGACGAGATCATTCCGGTGGAGCAGCTCGCACCTGACGTCCTGGACGAGGCACCGCTGCTGGCGGCGCCGCAGGAAGACGCCTCGCTGGCCGGCAGCTTTCTCACCTTCGGTCGCCTGTCCGGGGCCAGGGGGCGGACCTCAGGCAACGGGAGCGGCAGGACTTCACTCCCCAACGCAGAGCCGCCCCGGCCGGCCGAGGCGGAGTCGGTGGAGATCGCGTCCCTCCTGTATCGCGGCGAGCGTGCGCTGCAGCGCGCCGATGTCGTGCGCCGGGATCTCGCCGCCCTCCTGCGTGAAGGTGCCGCGTTGCCTCGCATCCGGCCGCTGCTCGACGAACTGCTCGACCTCGTCCCACTGGCGCTCGAGCGCTCCGCTTGATCCGGTCGCGCCACGCGGCGTGGCAGCTCCTCCTCGCGCTCTCCCTGTCCGCCCTCCTGCTCTGGTGGGCGTTCCGGGACGTCAATCTCGACGAGGCGCTGGGCTATCTTCGCGCGGTCCGCCTCGGGTGGCTGCTGGCCGCCGTCGTGGTCGCCACCTGTCTCTTTCCCCTCCGGCTGTTCCGCTGGCGCCTGCTGCTGCGAAGGGAAGACGGGACCCCCTATCCCTGGCTCCCGCTCTGGCACGCCATCGCGATGGGATTCGCCGCGAACAACCTCCTGCCCTTTCGCGCCGGAGAAGTCGTCCGGACCGTGACGGCCAGCCGCCTGACCGGGGCCCGCCTCACGACCTCGCTCGCCTCGGTCGCCGTCGAGCGGGTGTTTGACGCGCTCACCGTGGTCGGCCTGCTCGGTCTCGCCCTCCTGATGCCCGGCATGCCGGAGGGCCTTTCGATCGCCGGCTATCCGCTGCAGCAGGTGGCGACGACCTCGGGCCTGGTCGCCCTGCTGGCCCTCCTCGCGGCGGGTGCGGTGGTGGCCTTCCCCGCCCTCGCGGAGCGCCTGATCCGCCGGCTCATCCCCAGCGACCGCATCGCCCTCCGCCTCATCGAGGTGATCGAGGGGGTGCGCCAGGGACTGGGCGTGCTGCAGTCGCCGATGCGGCTCGCGGCCGTCGTCGTCTGGTCGGTGGGACTCTGGCTGGTCAACGCGCTCTCGTTCTATCTGGCCTTTCACGCCTTCGAGCTGCCAGTCAGCTACACCGGCGCGATCGTCCTCCAGGGGGTGCTGGCGTTCGGCATCGCCATCCCCTCCGCGCCCGGCTATGTGGGGCCGTTCGAGGCCGCGATCACCGCCGTTCTCGCCATCTACGCGATCGGCGCCAGCCAGGCCATCGCCTACGCCGTCGGCTACCACCTCACGACCTTCATCCCGATCACCCTGCTCGGGGCCTGGTCGGCGACCCGCACCGGGCTTGGCTTCCGCGCCACGGCTGCGCAGGCTCCCCCCGATGCCTGACGCCCCCCTCACCCGGAAGGCGCACGCCAAGGCGAACCTGTTCCTGCGCGTCCTTGCGCGGGAAGCGTCCGGCTACCACGGGCTCGAAACGCTCTACTGCCTCCTCGACCTGGCCGACGACCTGCGTGCAGAACGACGCGAGGGCGGCGCCGTCTCCATCGAGGTGCGTGGCGCCGATGTCGGACCCGATGCGGACAACCTCGCGGTCCGGGCGGCCGAGATGGTGCTGCAGGCCACCGGCCGGCGATTCGGCGTGCACCTCACGCTGGAGAA
>JAHECL010000100.1 GCA_024641745.1 Gemmatimonadota bacterium
GCCCCTACCAGAAATAGAGGTAGAGCGCAGCCACCGCCGCGATGATCGCCACCCCGGCCCATCTGGCATGCGGCGCCGGTTCGAGGACCAGCCCGCCCTTCACGGGGAGCACCACCGGCGCGGCGAGGGGCCGCAGCCGGGTCACGACCGCCATGTAGAGGACTAGCACCGCGAAGGTGATGGCCATGTGGTGCAGGAAGGCCACCTCCGGCAGGAACCAGAGCAGGAAGCCGTAGATCGGAATTCCCAGCAGCATCGCTCCCTTGGCCGCGAGTGCGGGGGTCCTCGGCGAGATCATCCCCACCACGAACGCCGCCACGATGCCCGGGGAGATGAACCCCCAGAACATCTGGATGTAGGTAAAGACGCTCCCCGCCCGCCCGACCACCGGCGCCCAGAGGCAGCCGACCAGGAAGAGCGCCAGCGTCGCCCAGCGCCCCACCTTCAGCAGCTGCGCCGGCTCGGCACCGGGCCGGATGTGGCGCTGGTAGATGTCGAGGCTGAAGATGGTGGCCGCCGAGTTGAGCAGCGACTCGAAGGTGCTGAGCACCGCGCCGAAGAGCGCCGCCAGCATCACGCCGAGCAGTCCGGCCGGCACCAGTTCGCGGATCAGGACGGGATAGGCCTGGTCGGGGGTCTTGATCAGGTCGGGAAAGATGTGCACCGCCATGATCCCCGGCATCACGATCAGGAACGGGATGCTCACCTTGATCGCCGCCGCGAAGAGCGTCCCCCGCTGCCCCTCCGCGAGGCTCTTCGCCGCGAGCGCCCGCTGGGTGATGAACTGGTTCAGCCCCCAGTAGAAGAGGTTGGGAATCCAGAGCCCGCCAATGAAGACTGCAAGCCAGGGCATCTCGGGATGGTTCCACGGCAGGACGGTGTGGAGCTTGCCGGCCGACAGCTCGGTGAAGCGCGTCCACCCGCCGACGGCATTGAGGGAGAGGACGAAGACCAGCAGCGCGCCGAGCAGGAGCGCCGTCCCCTGGATGAGCTCGGTCCAGACGACCGCGCGGAGCCCGCCGTAGGTCACGTAGAGCCCGGCCAGCGCGCCGATGATCCAGATCCCCTTCACCACGTCGAGCCCGATGACCGCCTCGAGCGCCAGCGCCCCGCTGTAGAGGACCGTGGCCAGCGCCACCAGCACGTAGGCCAGCATCATGAAGAAGGCCATGATGCTGCGCGCCGCGCCGTCGTACCGGTACTCCAGGTATTCCGGCATGGTGAAGATGCCGGCGCGCAGGAACCGCGGCAGGAAAAAAAGGGCGACCACCACCATGGTGACCGCCGCCATCCACTCGTAACTGGCGATGGCCAGTCCCAGTTCGTACCCGCGACCCGCCAGCCCGACGAAGTGCTCGGTGGAGATGTTGGACGCGACGAGCGAGATGCCGATCAGCCACCAGTTGAGCTCCCGGCCCGCCAGGAAGTAGTCCTCGGTGGTGGCGCTCTTCTTCCGGGAGGCGGCGATCGACACGCCGAAGACCAGCGCCAGGAAGCCGATGAAGCCGGCGACGTCGATCGGGGAGAGGTGCATGGGGCCCGGTGGTCGAAGGGAAGCACCATCTTGCCATTTCCCTGGACGGGGCGCAAGCTAGGGCGTGCTGAAACCCGCCCTGCTCCTGGCCGCCTGCGTCCTCCCTCCGTTCCTGTCCGCCCAGGCCCCGGCGGCGCCCCCCAGCATCCCGGCGACGGTCGAGCTCGACGCCGGCCGCGTGGTTTTCCGGTACCAGGATCGGGTCGTGTTCGAGGGCGCCATCGTCTCGACCGGTACGCCCCCTGCCACGATCCGGTTCGCGGACTCAGCCGGAGGACGGGTGACGCAGGTGGTGAAATGGACCGCGGCCGGTCGGGACCGGCTCACGCTCGCCGGCGTGGTCCGGGGGTCGCCGGAGGCGTTCGCCGCCGAGGCGGAGCCGCGGGAGGACGGGCTGCGGGTGGTGCGCCACGCCGTCGGGCCGGTGTCGAACCGGCTCAACCGTGCGGTGTACGATCGGCATGCCGACTGGGTGCTGTCGGTGGATGTGCCGGCGGCGGTGGAACTCGTGCCGGATGATGCCGGGGCGAACGGGGTGGCATACCAGCTGACGGCGACCGGCGGGGAGATTTCCCTGCGCTTTCGTCCCCGGTTCTACCAGAAGCACCGCGGCCTGGCGCAGTATCGCCCCTGGGAATACCAGCCGTGGACCAGGTCGGTGGCGGGGTGGACCTCATGGTACGCCTACTTCGACAAGGTCACCGAGCAGGACATCCGCACCACCGCCGAGGTACTCGGCGAGGTGCTCCGGCCCTTCGGCTACGACTACCTGCAGATCGACGACGGCTACCAGACGCTTCCGATCGGTTTGCCGAGCCACTGGCTCGATGCGAACGAGAAGTTTCCCGGCGGCCTCGCCGAGCTGCGGCGCACCATCAGCAACAGCGGACTCAAGCCGGGCATCTGGACCAACGTCAGCTTCGCCGACCGGGCGGCGGCCGAGGCACACCCGAAGTGGTTCGTGCGGAACGACGACGGGACACCGGCCCGCGGCAACTGGGTCGGGTATGTGATGGACGGCAGCGCGGCCGGCACCATGGACACCCTGGTGACGCCGGTCTACCGGGCGCTGAAGGCGATGGGGTGGACCTACTTCAAACTCGACGCGCTGCGGCACCTCCGCTACGAGGGATACAACAGCTACGCCGGTTATTTCACCGCGCGCGGGCTCGACCGCGAGGCGGTGTTCCGGGACTTCGTGGGGCAGGTGCGCGGCGCCATCGGTCGGGATGTGTACCTGCTGGCCTGCTGGGGGATCCGGCCGGAACTGATCGGCCTGGTGGACGGGATGCGGGTGGGCGACGACGGCTTCGGCTACGGGTCGTTCGCGCAGTACAACTCCTTCAACAACGTGGTCTGGCGCAACGACCCCGACCACATCGAGATCCACCAGCCCGACGGTTACAAGGCGGCGACGCTCACCTCGCTCACCGGGTCGGTGCTGATGCTGACGGACCTGCCCGAGGTGTATCGCACCGACAGGGCGGAGGCGGCCAAGCGCACCGCGCCGGTGCTCTTCACCCGGCCGGGGCAGGTATACGACGTGGATCCGTCGCGCTCCTCCCTGTTGGCCATGGCGAACACCGAGCTCAGCGGATCCGGTCCTCGCCCCTTCGACGCCGACCAGCGGGAAGTCGTGTCCCTCTACCAGCTCGACATCGCACGGCCATTTGAACAGTGGACGGTCCTGGCCCGCACCCGCGACGACGGGGAAGCGATTCCCCTCAGCGAGCTCGGCCTGCTGCCAGGGACCGACTACCTCGCCTTCGACTTCTGGGAGAAGCGGGCATTGGGCGTGGTGCGGGACACCCTCAGCCCGGGTCCCATTGATCCACAGTTCGGCGTACAGGTGGTCTGCCTGCGGCAGCGGGTCGATCATCCGCAATTGCTTGCCACCAGCCGCCATGTCACCTGCGGTGGCCCCGACCTGCGGGATGTCTCGTGGGATGGGCGGACGCTCCGGGGGACCAGCGAGCTCGTGGCGGGAGACGGCTACGAACTCTACCTGCACGAACCCGACGGGTCTCGTCTCGATGGGGCGACTGCGGACGAAGCCCGGGTCGTGGGCGATCAGCGCGACGGAAGCACGCGGACCATCCGGCTCATGAGCCAGCGGGGCGGGGTGGTGCGGTGGGAAGTGCGGTACCGAACCGGTGGAACAGAGTAGATTGAGCGGATTCCCCACACCCATCCTGGGAGCCACGATGACCAGTGTGACGGTGCGCCTCGGCGGCGCCTGCCTGACCCTCCTGTTGCTTGTGCCGTCCGTCCTGACCGCCCAGATGCGGGCCAGCGAGCGTGGTGCGGTCTCCCAGACGATCGACGGCACCGTCATCACCATCGACTACGCCCGCCCCCAGGTCCGGGGCAGGGACTCGACGATCTTCGGGGCCTTCGTGCACTGGGGCGAGATCTGGACCCCCGGCGCCAACTACGCCACGACGCTGGAGACCAACCGCCCGCTGAAGCTCGACGGCGTCCCCCTGGCGCCGGGCAAGTACTCGCTCTGGCTCGTGGTGCAGCCGGACGAGTGGACGATGGTGATCGACCCGCGTGTCCGTCTCTACCACTGGCCGGAGCCGGACTCCACCGCCGACCAGCTCCGGTACAAGGTCCGCCCCACCACCGCCCCGTTCACCGAAACGCTCACCTTCACCTTCCAGGACGTGCGCGGGGACGAAGGGACGCTGCTGCTCCGGTGGGGAACCACCGAGGTGAGGTTCCATCTCGAGGTGGAGCCGAGGCACCCGCTGACCGTGGCCGAGGCCGTCGCCCGACCGCTGCTGGGCAGCTATCTCTTCCGGTGGGAGGGGGCGCCCGACTCGATGCCGCCCTCCCGTGTCACCCTGGCGTACGAGAACGGGGCGCTGATGGGCCGCTGGGCGCCCGCGCCGTTTCCTGACGTGGCCACCTTCCAGCTGGTCCGGATCACCGACGACTGGTTCCTGATCGGCTCGGTCATCGACGGGAAGCTGGTCGACGTGATGGACGAGTGGGCGTTCGAGTTCGCGCGCACGGACGGCCGGGTGACGAAGTTCGAGGTGTGGTCCGACAACGACCACCTGGACGGGACGGCAGTACGGGAGTGAGGGGAGCCGCCCGCGGCTAGCGGGCGGGCTCGGTCGCGCCTTCCACCTGCCGCACCAGGCCGGGGAGGTTCTGGATGATCACGATGCGGGTGGCCCGGCTGCGGCGCACCATGGCGAAGGTGCGGCCATCGGGGGAGACAGCGTAGTTGGCGTGCGGGGTGGTGCCGACATACTCGGCGATGGAAAAGAGCGTCTTCCGGCCGGTCACCGTCGGCTGCGGCATCGTGCGGATGGCGGCCGCCATCAGGACCGGCTCCCCGTTCTCGCTGCCGCGATAGAACAGCTCCTGCCCGTTCGGTGCCCAGACCGGCTCCGTGCCGCCGGTGAATGAGACCTGCAGCTGGTCGCCATCCCCGCTGAGCGGCCGGAGATAGACCTGGTCGGTGCCCGACTGGTCGGAGACGAAGGCCAGCCACCGCCCGTCGGGGGAGACCATGGCGTACTGGTCGTTGAAGGGACTGGCCACCAGCGGCGACAGCGGCCCCCGCCCCCCATTCTCCACCAGCCCCACATCGGTGCGCGACGCCCCCTGCAGGTTGGTGCCGGCGGTCACGAGGCCGCTGCCGTCGCGCAGCCAGTGCCCGGTGTAGGTGAGATTCGGCGAGGCAAAGAGCGATTCGGCCTGCTCGGCGCTGCCGGGCCGCTTGCGGTAGATGCCGATTTCGCCGGAGCGCGCGGAGGAGTAGGTGATGTACTGTCCGTCGGGGGTCCAGGTGGCGTCGTGGCCGTCCCGCTCGAAGGTGGCCCGCGACATCGTGCCCTGGTCGAGGGAGAGGATCCAGACGTCACGCCCGTCGGCGGTGTTGAAGTCGGTGGAGAGCCGGCGCCCGTCGGGCGAATACTCCGGGGCGTGGAAATTCCGGCGCTCGGCGGTGGCGGGTCGCGCGCTGCCGGAGCGATCGACGAACATGAGCGAGCGCGGCTCCTCGGGGATGTAGGCCACCGTCCCGATCGGCGAGACGGCGATCTGGGCGATGCCGGTCCCGGTGATCGAGATCCCGGTGGCGATGGTCCGTCCCTGGCCGGTGAGCTCGGGGTGTTTCGGGTCGAAGGCCTGGGCCTGCAGCGTCCCGTCGGGCAGGACCCAGATCAGATACCCGGCGGCGTAGCGTACTTCCACCACCAGCCGCTCGAGCAGCGGCGTCCGCTTGCCGGTCTCGAGGTCGAAGAGCAGGACCGGTCCGGACGCGGCGCCGAGGTTGTTCACCACCAGCGCGGTCCGGCCGTCGGGGAGCACCTGCTGCAGCTGCAGTCCTTTCGACTCCTCGACCAGTTCGATGCTCACCGAATCGGACGGTGCCATCCTGGCGATGCCCCGGCCGGTGCCGGGGCTGAACCAGAGCGTCTCGCCCTTCCCCCAGACCGCGAGGTCGGTGCTCCGGAGTTCGGCGGGGAGGGCGATTGGCGTCCCGCCGGTCGCCGGGATCCGGAACGCGGTCTGGCTCATGCCTTCGGCGATGAGCCATCGCCCGTCGGGAGAGGGAAGGGGGTTGGTGAACTCCTCGGTCCCGTCGATGGGGGTGGGGGCCTCGGCGGCGAGCGGCTGCCGCATCAGCTGGACCGCACCGGTGGCGGAGAGGGCGACGTAATACACCGTGCCGCCGTCGGGGGAGAGGGCGAGCTGGCGCGAGAGGACCGACCCGCCGGAGCCGCCGATGTCGGGGTTGACGATTGCGAGTCGCGACGGGGGCACGGCGATGCTGCGTGATCCGGGACGGAGCCACCCCCACGCGGCGACCGCCAGTGCGACGGCCAGCGCGCCGATCAGCACGCGGGGCGGTGGCGCTGCCGGCCGGACCGCGTAGCCTCGGCTCCCGGTCTGGGACACGCTGCGACCCTGGAGCGCCGCGGCAAACTCCGCCGCGCTGCCGAACCGGTCGGCGGGCAGCTTTTCCAGCGCGGTGAGCACCGCCTCCTCGACCGGCTGGGGCACGGTCCGCCGCAGGTCGTGCGGCGCGCGGGGGTCGTCGGTCATCACCTTGGCCACGATCGACTGCGCCGTGGGCCCGGTAAACGGCGGCTCCCCGACCAGCATCTCGTAGAGTACGCAGCCGAGGGCATACACATCCGAGCGGGCGGTGATCTCCCGCTCGCCCATCGCCTGCTCGGGGCTCATGTAGTGCGGGGTACCGAGGCTCATCCCGGTCTCGGTCATCCGGGTGCCGCCGGCCTTGCTGGCGGCGAGCGCGATGCCGAAGTCGGCCACCAGGGCCGAGCCGTCGTGCAGCAGGATGTTCTCGGGCTTGATGTCGCGGTGGATCACGTCGTGGCGGTGGGCGTAGTCGAGCGCGCTGGCCACCTCGCAGGCGATGCGCACCGCCTCGTCGATGGGGAGCTGCTTCTCGCGCACCAGCCGGTCGCGGAGCGATTCCCCCTCGATGAAGGGCATCACGTAGTAGAGGAAGCTGTCGGCGTCGCCCGAGTCGATCAGCCCCAGGATATGCGGGTGCTGCAGGTGGGCGGTGGTCTTGATCTCGGAGAGGAAGCGCTCGGCGCCGATGACGGCCGCCAGCTCCGGCCGCAGGACCTTGATGGCCACCTTCCGGTCGTGCTTGAGGTCGTGGGCCAGGTAGACGGTGGCCATGCCGCCGGCGCCGACCTCGCGTTCCAGGCGGTAACTGCCCTCGAGGGCGGTGCGGAGGCGGTGCGGAAGGTCGCTCAAGTGGCCCCATGGTCGTGACGAGTGCATAGTTGTGGCGGCCGCAGTCGTGCGGCCCGCCCTGAATATACCCGGTCAGGAGACGCTGCCCGACGATGATGAAACTGCTCGTGCTCTTCGTGACGGCGTTCGTGGACATGATCGGGCTCACCATGGTGATCCCGCTCCTGCCCTACTACGCCACCGACTTCGGGGCCAGTGCCGCCATGATCGGGCTGCTGATCTCCGCCTTCTCGATCGCCCAGCTGGCGGTGGCCCCGACCTGGGGGCGGCTCTCCGACCGGTACGGCCGGCGCCCGGCCATCGTGGCCGGCCTGCTCCTGACCGCCGTGGCCTACGCGCTGTTTGCCTTTGCGGGCTCGATCGTGGCCCTGCTGGTGTCCCGGCTGATCCAGGGCACCGGTGGCGGCACCATCGGCGTGGTGCAGGCCTATGTGGCGGACGCCTCGCCGCCCAAGGAGCGGACCAAGAGCCTCGGCTGGCTGTCGGTCGTGACCAGCATGGGCGCCGTGGCGGGGCCGGCCTTCGGCTCGCTGCTCATTGCGCTCGGTGGGCGGCGGGCACCGGGGCTGGCGGCCGCCGCCCTCGCCGTCCTGGTGGCCGCCTTCGCCTGGCGGTTCCTGCATGAGTCGACCGAGCTCCGGCAGTCGGCGACGCACACCGGCCCGTCCACCCTGACGAGCCGGGAGGCGATCCGCCGGGTCTTCGCCGAGTGGCGCGACCCGGCGCCCCGGCTGATCTGGATCTACACCATCGCCATCGGCGCCTTCTACGGC
>JAHECL010000101.1 GCA_024641745.1 Gemmatimonadota bacterium
AACGCCGTCGAGAAGGCGCATGCCGCGGCCGCCGGCTGGGCGCGGGCCACGGCACACCTGCGGGCGCAGGTCCTCTACTACATCGCCGAGAACCTGGGTGCCCGGCGGGACGAGTTTGCCGCGCGACTCGTCGCCCTCACGGGGCGGTCGCGAAAGCAGGGCCGTGCGGAAGTTGATCTCTCCCTGGCGCGGCTGTTCAGCTACGCCGCCTGGGCCGACAAGTGGGACGGCCGGGTGCACCACACCCCGCTCCGCAACGTGACGCTCGCCATGCCGGAACCGCTCGGTGTGATGGCGGTTGTCTGTCCGGAGGAGTGGCCGCTGCTTGGATTCCTGTCCGCGGTGCTGCCGCCGATGGCGATGGGGAACACGGTCGTCGCGCTGCCTTCGGGACGCTGGCCGTTGCTCGTCACCGACCTGTACCAGGTGCTCGAGACCTCCGACCTCCCCGGAGGCGTGCTGAACATCGTGACCGGTCCCCGCGAGGAGCTCGCGGCGGTGCTCGCCGCCCACGACGACGTGGACGGGATGTGGTACTGGGGATCGGGCGAGGGAAGTACGGCGGTGGAACGGCTCTCGGCGGGCAACCTGAAGCAGACGTGGGTCAATGACGGGGTGGCGGTGCGATGGGATGCGGAGCGGGAGGGTGAGGGGGAGCGATTCCTCCGACACGCCACCCAGGTCAAGAACGTCTGGGTGCCTTACGGGGAGTAGCCTTCTTCCTCGCGACACCGCTGGACCCGGCGGTGGTGGCGAGTGACGAGGTGATGGTGATCTTCCGTCCGAGGACCTTCTGCAGCACATCCGACTTGCGGCGCGCCGACCAGCCCTCGAGCTCCATGTTGGCGCCGGTGCGCCGCGGGGCGATCCGCAGGACCAGTTTCTTCCGCGTCAACTCCGCTGACACCGCGTCAACGACCGCGGTGTGTCCACGGTCCAGTCCGTCGGCCACCCGCAGCAGGCCGGCGGTACGGCGCACCAGCGCCTGGTCCTCCGGTGACAACGCCGCGAAGGAGGGGTCGGACCGTTTCGGTCCGCGCCGGCGGTGGTACCGGCTGACCAGCGCCACCAGCGCGCGCGCGCGGGCGCCGAGCCCGATGCGGTCGGCGTGCATGATGAGCTGGCAGCTGTGCCGGTGGTGGCTCTTGTAGCTCACCAGCTGGCCGACGTCATGCAGGATGCTGGCCGCCTCCAGGATGTCACGTTCCTCCCGGGTGCAGCCGATTGCCTCGCCGATCTGGTCGTAGAGGGACAGCGCCAGGCGCCGGACCTGCTCCACGTGCGGCCGGTCGGTGCGGCAGCGATCGGCGAACTCCCGGACCAGCTGCATCGGGTCCACCGCTGGCGCCTCGGCGGAGGCGGCGCCGACCATCTCCCAGAGCAATCCCTCCCGCAATCCGTAGGCGCTGACGGTGACGCTGCCCGCGTCGAGCCGCTGGAGCAGCGAGGCGACGACGGCGAGTCCGGCCAGGATGATGTCCGCCCGCTCGGGATTCAGCCCCGGCACCTGCTGCCGCTGGAGGCGGGTGCGGGTCGACAGCCACTCGAGGAGGTGCTCGACCTCCGCGACGGACACCTCGATCCCGTGCACCGGTTCGGTGGGGTCGCCTCCCCGCCGCGCCACCGCCATGCGTCCGAGGTTGGTGAAGGTCCCGCCCGACCCGATGATGCGCGCGCCGGTCCACGCCCGCTTCGGGAGCTGGCGCGTCAGCCGCTTGCCGAGGTGCTTGCGCAGGGCGGCGACCTCGCGGCGGGGTGGGCGCTTCCCGGGCAGGAACTGCTCGGTCAGGCGGACGGCGCCGTAGGGGAGGGAGCGGCTCAGCTCCACCAGCCCGTTGACCGCGCCGACCAGCTCGAGGCTCCCGCCCCCGATGTCGGCGATGAGCGCCTTGCCGTCGTCGAGCCGGAAATGGTGGCGGACGGAGCGATAGGAGAGCTGGGCTTCGTGCTCGGTGGAGATGACCTGCAGGGGGAGGCCGACCTCGTCGCGGACCCGCCGGACGAACTCGGCGCCGTTCTTCGCCTCGCGCACCGCGGCGGTGGCCACGGCGACGATGCGGGTGGCCCCCCGCCGCCGGCAGACATCGGCCATCCGGTGGAGCGCGACCAGCGCGCGCTCCATCGCCTCGGGGTCGAGCCGCCGGGTGGAGGCCAGTCCCTGCGCCAGGCGCGGCTGGGCCTTCTCTTCATCGATCGGGGAGAGGCCCGTCGCCGGATGATACTCGGCGATCAGCAGGCGGATGGAATTCGAGCCCACGTCGATCGCGGCGAGCCGCTCCCGCGCGCCGGGGCCCGGGCGCTTCACCGTTCGGGGGCTCCCGCCGGCCAGGCGGTGACGCCCCCGTCCTCCGCGTGATGCTTGATGGACTTCCCTTCCACCAGGAAGACCACGTCCTCGCCGATGTTGGTCGCGAGGTCCGCCACCCGCTCGAGGTTCCGGCTGACGAGGAAGAGCTCCATCCCCGCGCCGATGGTGTGGGGGTCCTCCATCATGTGGGTCAGCAGGATCCGGAAGACCGAACGATGGAGCACGTCCACCTTGTCGTCCCGTCGGCAGACTTCCCGGCCGGCCTGCGCGTCGCCGCGGATGAAGGCCTCGAGGGCGTCGGAGAGCATGTCGCGGGCGAGGCGCGCCATCTCGACGATCTCCGGTTCCGGCGCGATCGCCCGCTGGTCGGCCAGCCGCATCGCCGACTGGGCGATGTTGACGGCGTGGTCCCCGACCCGCTCGAGGTCGTTCGCGATCTTCAGCGCGGAGGTGAGCATCCGGAGGTCGCGTGCCATCGGCTGCTGGAGGGCCAGGAGGTTGATGCACATCTCCTCGAGCTCGACCTCCATCTGGTCAATGATCCGGTCGCCCGCCAGGACCGCCTTTGCCTTCTCGCCATCCCGCTCGAGGAGGGCGTCCACCGCCAGCCCGAGCGCGGCCTCCGCCTCCCCCGACATCGTCAGGAGGCGGATCTTGACCTGGCTCAGGTCGTCGTGAAAGTGCCGGTGCGCCTCGGTCATCCGAATCTCCCTGTGATGTACGCCTCCGTGCGCTCGTGCGCCGGGGCCGTAAAGAGCTGGTCCGTGTCGCCGAACTCGATCAGTTCGCCGCTGTCGAAAAACCCGGTGAAGTCCGATACCCGCGCGGCCTGCTGCATGTTATGCGTCACGATCGCGATCGTGTAGTGCTCTTTCAGCGCGAAGATCAGCTCCTCGACCTTTTGCGTCGCGATCGGGTCGAGGGCAGAGCAGGGTTCGTCCATCAGCAGGACCTCCGGCGAGTTGGCCAGGGCCCGCGCAATGCAGAGGCGCTGCTGCTGGCCGCCGGACAATCCGGTCCCGGGCTCGTGGAGCCGATCCTTCACCTCGTCCCAGAGCGCGGCCTGGCGCAGGCAGCGTTCGACGAGTTCGGGGAGGTCTCGCTTGAGCGCGAGCCGGTTCACCGTGGGGCCGTAGGCCACGTTGTCGAAGATCGACTTCGGGAACGGGTTGGGCCGCTGGAAGACCATGCCGATTCGGCGGCGGAGGTCGACCAGGTCCCGGCCGGGGGCGTAGATCGACTGACCGTCGAGCAGCAGGTCGCCCCCGTGCCGCACGTCGGGCAGCAGTTCGTGCATCCGGTTGATGGCCCGGAGGAAGGTGGACTTCCCGCACCCCGAGGGCCCGATGATCGCCGTGACGGCGTTCCGCGCGACGCCGAGGCTGATCCCCTTCAGCACCTCGGTGGGGCCGTAGGAGAAGCGGAACTCGCGCGCCTCGACGACGGGTTCGCCGCCGGGGCCGCGTGTCGCGGGAGCCCCCCGCGCGGCCAGGGTGGGCTTGAGGCTGGATGCGTGCGGCATGGCCGTCCGTCCGGGGAGTGTGGCGGTCATCCGAACCGCCCGGTGATGTACGCTTCCGTCTCCTCGCGGGCGGGAGACGTGAACAGCTGCCTGGTGGCGCCCGTCTCGACCATCCCGCCCAGGTAGAAGAAGGTGGTGGTGTCGGACACCCGGGCGGCCTGCTGCATGTTGTGGGTCACGATGATGATCGTGAACGTCTGCTTCAGCGTGAAGAGGAGTTCCTCGATGCGCTGGGTGCCCTGCGGGTCGAGCGAGGCGGTCGGCTCGTCGAGCAGGATCACCTCCGGCTGCGGGGCAATGGTACGCGCCACGCAGAGTCGCTGCTGCTGGCCGCCGGACAGGGCCACGGCGCTGGTGGCGAGCCGGTCCTTGACCTCGTCCCACAGCGCCGCGCCGCGCAGGGCCTGCTCGACCGTCTCGGCGAGTTCCGCCTTCGGACGCCGCTGCCCCACCCGCAGTCCTGCCGCCACGTTATCGAAGATCGACATCGTCGGGAAGGGGGTGGGCTTCTGGAAGACCATCCCCACCCGGCGCCGCAGCTGCATCGGGTTGACCCCGGGGGCGTAGACGTCCTGCCCGTCGAGGAGCACCCGCCCGGTGATCCAGCCCCCCGGCGTCAGCTCGTGCATCCGGTTCATGGCGCGGAGAAAGGTGGACTTGCCGCACCCGGACGGCCCGATCAGCGCGTGCACCCGGTTGGCGGCGAACGACAGCGTCACGTCCTTGACGGCGGTGCTCTTGCCGTACATGGCGCTGAGCCGCTCGGTGGCGATCCGCACGGCCGCGTCAGCCATTCTGCCGGAACTTCCCGCGGGTGGCCAGGCGGGCCGCGACGCTGAGGACCAGGACCACGAGGATGAGGACCAGCGCCGTGGCCCAGGCCAGCTGGTGCCACTCTTCGTACGGCCCCGTGGCGTAGGTGAAGACGACCAGCGGGAGGGCGGCCATCGGCTGGTCGAGGTCGAACGAGAGGTACTGGCTGCCGAGCGCGGTGAAGAGGAGCGGGGCGGTTTCCCCCGCCACGCGGGCCACGGCGAGCAGGCTGCCGGTCACGATGCCCGGCAGCGTGGTCCGCACCACGACGGTCAGGCTGGTGCGCCAGCGGGAATAGCCCAGCGCCAGCGCCGCCTCCCGCAGGGAGTGCGGCACCAGCTTGATCATCTCCTCGGTGGTACGGGTCACCATCGGGACCATCAGGATGGCCAGCGCCACGCTCCCCGCGAAGGCGGAGAAGTGCTTCTGGGTGGCCACGATCCAGGTCCAGGCGAAGACACCGACCACGATGGAGGGCGTCCCGTTCAGCACGTCAGAGACGAACCGGGTGACCGTCGCCAGCTTCGACCCGGGGTACTCGGCGCAGTAGATGCCGCCGCCGATGCCCAGGGGGAGCCCGATGAGGCAGGCGGTGCCGACGATCATCAGGGTGCCGACGATGGCGTGCATCACGCCGCCGCCGGTCTCGCCTGCCGGCACCGGCATCTTCGTGAAGAAGGCGAGGTTGAGGCTGCTGGCGCCCTTGGCGACGAGGGTACCGAGGATCAGCAGGAGCGGCAGCACCGCCAGCACCACGGCCAGGCCCATCAGGCCGACCATGAAATGACTGCGCCGGCGGCGGGCGGCGGCGCGGTTCATGCCGACTTCCCCCCGCCGCCCTGGGCCACCCGCCAGATCAGCAGCCGGGCGGCCGCGTTGATCAGCACCGTCACCACGAAGAGCGTCAGCGCCACGTAGGAGAGCGCCGACAGGTGGATGTTCTCGACCGCCTCGGCAAACTCGTTCGCGATGGCGGCGGCCATCGTGTACCCGGGGGCGAAGAGCGACGCCGCGATTTCGTGCCGGTTGCCGATGACCATGGTCACCGCCATCGTCTCGCCGAGCGCGCGGCCCAGCCCGAGAATGACGGCGCCGATGATCCCGGAGCGGGCGTACGGCAGGACGGCCCCGGTCAGCGCCTCCCAGCGGGTGGCGCCGAGGGCGAGCGCCGCCTCCCGCTGGGTGTTGGGGACGGCGAGGAGCACCTCCCGCGACACCGACATGATGTACGGCATGACCATGATGGCCAGGATGATGGCGGCGGAGAGCATCCCCGGGCCGTAGATCGGGCCCTGGAAGAACGGGAGGAAGCCGAGGGTGTCCTTGAGGAACGGAAAGACGGTTGCCCGGAGGAAGGGGATCATCACGAAGATGCCCCAGAGCCCGTACACCACGCTGGGAATGGCGGCGAGCAGCTCGATCAGGAACGACACCGGCCCCCGGATCCGCATCGGCGCGAACTCGGTCAGGAAGATCGCCACGCCGAGCGACAGCGGCACGGCGATCAGGAGCGCGAGCGCGGAGGACACCACCGTCCCGAAGATGAGCGGGAGTGCCCCGAACCGCCCTTCCACCGGGTCCCACTCGCTGGAGGTCAGGAAGCCAAGCCCGAACTCGCCGATGGCCTCCCGGGATCCGGCCCAGAGCTCGAAGACGAGGAAACCGAGCAGGACCGGGACGGCGAGCGCGGTCAGGGTGAGGGCCGCCTTGAAGAGGCGATCGCCGAAGCGGGCGCCCCCCAGTGTCGCGTCCGATCCCGTGGCGGAAGGTGACATAGACCGGGAAGCTACCGGGCGATCATCCGGCCTCCGTCACGTCTGTGTAACAACAGCGTCACGGAGAACCGGGTGAAAGAAGAGCGGCCGGCCCCAGGGAGGGGGGCCGGCCGCTCTGCCGATCGGTGCAGCCAACTACTTGGCGGGTATCGGCTTGCCGTTCGCCTTCAGGGCCGCGATGCGGGGCTTGATGAGGGCCACCACCTCGGCCGGCAGCGGGGCGTACTTCAAGCCACCAGCCATTCCCTGCGCATCGGGGGTGATCATCCAGTTCAGGAAGTCACGGAGGAGGGCGGCCTTCGCGGCGTCCTTGCTGTCGGGCCGGACCAGCAGCCAGGTGAAGCTGGAGATGGGGTAGGTCTGGGCCCCTGGTGCGTTGGTGATGGACACCCGGAAATCGGTGTCCTTGGCGAACTTGGCGCTGGCGGCGGCGGCGGTCGCCGAGGCCAGACTGGGGACCACGAAGTTCCCGGTGCTGTTCTTGATCTTGGCGAACGGCAGGTTGTTGGAGAGGGCGTAGATCAGCTCGACGTAGCCGATGGTGCCCTCGATCTGCTTGACCTGCTGGGTCACTCCTTCGTTGCCCTTGCCGCCCAGACCCACCGGCCACTTGACCGACGTGGCGTAGTTGACCTTGTCCTTCCACTCCCGCGACACCTTCGTCAGGTAGTCGGTGAAGATGTACGAGGTGCCGGACCCGTCCGACCGGTGCACCACGATGATGTCGGCGTTCGGCAGCGCCACGCCGGGATTCATTGCGGCGATCCGCTTGTCGTTCCACTTCGTGATCCGGCCGAGGAAGATGTCGGCGATGGTGGCGCCGTCCATCTGGAGCTGGGTGGCACCGAGGGACGGCAGGTTGTAGGTGAGCACCACCGCGCCGATGACGGTCGGGATGTGCAGCACGTTGTTCTGGACCGCTTCCATCTGGGCGGGACTCATCGGGCCGTCGGTGGCGCCGAAGTCCACGGTGCCCTGGGTGAACTGGCGGATGCCGCCGCCGGACCCGATCGACTGGTAGTTGATCCGGATGCCGGTGGCCTTGTTGTAGGCGTCGAACCACTTGGTGTAGATCGGGTTCGGGAAGGTGGCGCCCGCCCCGGTCAGGCTCTGGGCGCCGGCCGGCGCCGCGAGCAGCGCGGCGGCGGCCAGGGCCAGCCCAATCTGTCGGATGGTCATCGTGTCACTCCCTTAGAAGTTCATCGTCAGCGCGCTGCGGAAGCCGCTGATCGTGTTGAGCGAGGAATCCTCGAAGCTCTGGGACTCGTACATCAGGCGGATCTGCGACCGGCTGGTCAGGTAGAGGTTGACGCCGGCGGTGATCAGCGTGCTCTGGCTGTTGACGAGCCGGTTGTTCGGCTCGGCAATATCGTACCGGAAGGCCGGCTCGATGGCATAGAGGAAGCTGGTCGACGACTTCATCCGGATATTGTAGGCGGCGACGACCTGGAATCCCCAGATGGTGTTGTCGCTGTTCAGGATGCTCTCGCCGTGCAGGTAGTCCACCATCGCATAGAACCCCTCGTTCCCCGGTGCGCTCCACGCC
>JAHECL010000102.1 GCA_024641745.1 Gemmatimonadota bacterium
AGACAGGCGGCTGGCTCAGCAGCCGCTGTCGCGCTCGCCTTGAGGATCAACACCCGGGAGGTTCCCATGCGGTACCATCAGCTTCTTCCGTTCCATCGCCTGCTCGCCCTCGGATGCCTGGCGGCCGGTGCGCTGGCGTGCTCCGAAGCAACGCCGACTGCGCCGATGGACTCTGGCATCGTCATGGCGAAGGGCGGGGGCGGCGGGGCAGGGCCCCGCGTCACCGGCGCCGTCCCGAACGAGGCGCCGCAGGGGGTCTCGCTCCGGGTAGCCGTCGAGGGCGGGGGCTTCGATTCCGGTTCACAGGCGGAATTCCTGCTCTCCGGGGTGAACACCGGGAAGGTCCGCGTGGACTCTTCGAAGTATGTCAGCGACCGGCAGCTCGATGCCTATGTCACGATCGAGGCCGAAGCCGATGTGGCGCTGTACGACGTCGCCGTGACCACGTCCGGCGGCAAGAAGGGAATCGGCTCGGAGCTCTTCGCGGTGAAGGAAACCGGCGCGCCGGTGGACACGCCCGTCATCGCCACCTTCCGCGATGCGGCGGGCGATGGCGTCCTGGGTGATGCACCAGCGCCCTACGATGCCGTCATCCTCGACATCGGCAACCTGATGCTGGATGCCCGGGTCGGCGTCGCGCGGAAGATCTGCCTCGCGTTCGCCGGGCAGGGGGGCGCGCCGCTGGACGTCTGCGACGACGCCTACCTCACGACGGCCTCCCCCGACGTGACGGGTGGCCTCCTGGCCATGGCGCCGGGCACCTCGATGACCACCCGCGGGCAGGTGACCTGGGTGAAGCAGGATGTCGACGGGAAAGGCTACAACTGGTTCCTGCGGTTCGGCATGGACTGCCAGAGCGAAGACGATGCTGCAAATCGCCTCTCGGTGACCCGCTCCCTCGACGGCGCCAGCTGGTCGGTTGAGGGCTCCGTCGCCATGCTCTGCAGGCTCCCGACCAAGGGAAAGCCGCAGATGGAACTGGTCGGGTCGTTCACCATGCCGTTCGGGCTCGCGCTGACGCTGTAGTGAAGCAAGGGGAGATGCGAAGGGGCGGGAGGGCCGGTTCGGCCCTCCCGCCCCTTCGTCACGCGGGCAGGTCAGTGCGCCTCGGCCGCGAGCGTCTGGATCTCCGCGGCACTCAGCGCCCGGCCGTAGATCCGCAGGTTGTCCATCGCACCATCCCATGCGTCGGTCGCCTGGAATCCACCACCCAGCACATCCTGGTCCTGTCCGAAGATCAGCCCGCCCGGGTCGATGTCCAGCGCGTCGCCCAAGACCGCGATTGAACCGCCGACCGCCGTCCCGTCCACGTAGAGGCGGGCAGTGTTCCCGGTCCGGGTCAGGGCGATGTGGTGCCAGAGGCCATCCTCGATCGTGGCATCGGCCGGGAACACCCCGTCGGTATCGTTGATGCGGATCCGCCATTCGCCGGTCGGTTCGGCGTACCAGAAGGCGACGACGTTGTCTTCGACAGCATTGGCGCCGCTGAGGATTTCGTGGTAGTCGCCGTTGAAGGTGTCGATCCGCAGCCAGGCCGCGAAGGTGAAGTTGCCCAGGCCGTCCATCACCGTCGATGGGAGGAGCAGGTAGTCGGTGTCGCCGGCGACGACCAGTTGCCCTGCCGCGGTGGCGCCGCCCATCAGGGTGCCGTCATTGCCGTTGCCGCTCTGGTCGCTGGCGTTCCCGCTGAAGGTCAGGTAGGCAATCGGCCCGCTGGGTGTGGTGGGCGTGGTGGGGTCATCGCTGCTGCACGCAAAGACAGCGGCCATCATCAGGGCCCCGAGCAGCGGCCGGTGTGGGTGTCGCATCTGTCCTCCAGGGGGGGGAGCCTGTTCGGCGAACAGGGAAGGCAGAGGCACCCGCCGCTCTTCGAGCGACGGGGCTCACGTGGGGCGGCCAGGTCTGGACGGCCGCCATCGCCAATATGGGACTCGCTCAGGGATCACGCAAACGGGCGGGCGCGCCGCGTGGCGGACCCAGTCCCCGTTGTGCGCTACGGCTCCGGCGGGCCATCGGGATGCCGCTCGCATGCCGGCGGTTGTTCGATGCTCCAGGACACCGTCGCGATCCGCCACCCCGCCTCTGCATGGAGCAGGGTGAAGA
This sequence comes from Gemmatimonadota bacterium, assembly GCA_024641745.1. GTDB lineage: Bacteria > Gemmatimonadota > Gemmatimonadetes > Gemmatimonadales > GWC2-71-9 > SPDF01. Next base: position 2,104 of record JAHECL010000102.1, read on the forward strand.
CATCCACCCCGCAGTGTGACCAGGCGCCGTCCAGGTAGAAATCGTACGGCATCCACACCATCGCGACCGGTCCCGAGATCAACACCGTGGGATTGAATCCTCGCTCGGTGTAGCTCCGGTCCGATTGCGCGGCCCGCTCCTGCGCCCGGGTGCGGAAGGACGTCCAGGGCTGCCCGTCGCGCGACCCGGCAGAATAGGTCACCGCCGAGTCGAGCATCAGGTCGGTGAAGGCGACGAAGTCGCTCCGGCTGACGGCGGCGAGCGCCGAGTCGGCGACGGCGAGGACGACCGCCCGGTCGTCGGTGACACCCTGTGCGGATGCGGTCGGCGCGAGCAGCGCCACGGCAGCCAGGGCGGAGCGGACGGGAAGGATCATGCGCATCATGGATCCTTCCGGCCATTCGCCTGCCCCGGCAGGGAGTATATCACCTGCCCGGTGGCGTCCAGGAAGTCCATGACCGGCGTGCCATCGGCGGCCACCGCGATCCGGACTCGTGTCTTCCCTGCCTTGTCGGCCATGAGCAGCACCGTGGCGTCATCACGCTGCTTCCCCAGGAAGAGGCGCTGGGTGGTCAGTTCACCGGCGTCCCGCATTACCTGGACCGCCGAATCACGCGCGGCCTTGTCCGGCAGGCTGGTGGCGGCCTGGTACCTGGCGCCCACGACGTCGGACGGAAGGTTCGGCTGCTGCCACACGATCAGGCCCGCGGCGTACGCGCCGTTGTCACCTTCGAGGTGGCGGAATCCGATCGTCTGGTCGTTGTGGACCTTGTCGAAGGTGAGCGACGCGAAGTGGCCGACCTTGCCATTCTCACCGAAGACGAGGCCCCCCATTTCGTCGCCGAAGTGATTGAAGAAGATGATGCCCGGCGGACGGGGCGAGGTCCGTTCGATGACCTTGCCGTTCACGATGCCGGGATGCTGCCGCGCCTGGTTGGAGATGACCATGTCCAGCTTCCCGTCCGCCTCGATGATGTTGATCCGCTCCACATCGATTTCCTCGAAGCGCTGGGTCGCGCCCCGGGTCGCGAAGGCGGAGGCGAACATCACCGCGCCAACGAGGGTGATCCCGACGGCGTAGGCCTTCAGGAAACGGACGTCGCGTTCCAGGGTGGCGCTCATGCGGAGTTCCTCCGTCGTAGTGTCATCGGCGTGGTGGGGAGGGCAGCGGGGAGAGAGAGCCCCGGCAGGAGGGGGGCGCAGGGACGCCGCCCGCCTCCTCCGGTTACTTCAAGGTCAGGCGGCCGTGCCTGCCCCCGACGGCCGGTTCAGGACCAGCAGCACGACGCCGACCAGGATGAGCGCCGGCACGTCGCCGAAGAGGTTGGCGTGCTCCGTCGGGTCCTGCAGCGCCTGCCACAGCATGAGGAGTCCGTGGAGCAGGCTCATCCACCCGGCGAACGAGATCAGGCTCCGGTGTGCCGCCGGATTGCGAGAGGCCATGAGGAGGAAGACACCCAGGATCGCGATGGTGACGATGATCATCATCTCGTATTCGGCCTGGCGCGGCTCCCACATGAACCCGTCCGGCCAGATCACCGTCAGCGGATAGATCCCGAACGTGAAGATCACGCCCACGGCAACCAGGGCGATGCGCAGCGCCTTGTCGCGACCGGCGTCAGTCATGGTTCGACTCCTTTTCCAGTGAGAGGCCCAGTCCCCACCCCGCCACCACCAATCGACAACCTAGGGGTCGGAAGCGGCCACCGCTACCACGCAGCCCGGCGAGTCGGCCTTACCGGCTGAACACCGCGCCGTGCGGCGTCCCGGCCGCGGTGCCGCCGTGGGGCCATTGCTTGTCGTCCAGCCGGAAGCCGGGTTCCGACGCCCCCTCCTCCCGGAAGCGCTCGTCAAGCTTCAGCTGGCCGGTGACGGGATCGAAGCGAGCGATCGCGACGCGGTGCTCCATCGCACCATAGCCGGTGACCACCACGCGCCGCTGGTCGGGAGCGAGGGCGATCCAGTGCGGGAAGTCCCCGGCACCGAAGGTGACGCGGCCGACCTCCCGCGGGGCCGAGGGGTCGCTGATGTCGAGGCTGACGACCGCATTCCAGGCCGGCACGGTCACCAGGTAGTAGTCGCCGGCAATCACCGGGATGGCGCAGTACTCGTCGTCCATTCGTGGGAATGAGGCCACCAGCCGGGCCGAGGGGGCGTCGGACTCCAGCCCGTCCATCAGGTAGAGGCCGCAGCTGAAGGTCGAGACCAGGACCGTCCTGCCGTCCGCGAGGACGCGCGGCTCCGCCGTGTAGAGCCCCTCCCCGCCGGCGGGGCCGTCGGGGAGGGGAAAGGTGTGGAGCAGGGTCAGGTCGGAGAGCCGCCAGACCTGCAGCAGGCGGGAGGCCGGGGAGTCGGCCATCATGTCGGTGGTCGTGGTCACGATCCGGTCGAGGGCCGGCACGATGCCGGCGCTGTAGACCCGCATGCCGGCATCGGCGCCGGCAAAGTCGGCCGAGGCGGTGCGCACCACCTGGCCCGTTGGCGTCAGTTCCACGAGGCCGCCGGCGACCATGCCGCTGGAGTCGTGCTGCATCTGGAAGGTGGCCAGGACGTGCCCGTTCGGGAGTCGGAAGAACGAGTGCGGGTGAGTGTAGGTCCCGACATCGCCGAACTCCCCGGCCAGGCGGGGGGCCGCCGGCTGGGTCAGGTCGAAGATGAACGTCTCTCCGCTGGCGAATCCGTTGGCGAAGAGGAGCCCGTCGGCCGGCATCTCGTGCTCGGTGTGGTGCGGACCGTTCCGGCGCCCCGGGACGGGAAGCGTCGTGACAAGGCTCCCGTAGCGGACCGAGTCCTCAGTCACGTCGATGACGGCGAGGAAGTCGGCCTGGGTCGAGTCGGCGGAGGCGGTCCAGAGGAAGAGGTAGTCGGCCGGCGTCGTGGCCGGTGGACGGTCACAGGCCACGAGCGCGAGGGCACCGAGCGCCAGCAGGCGCCGCAGCGTGGTCATCGCAGTCCTCCAGAAGGGCGACCCGGGGACGTCGTCGGCATTCTCTGCTCACGGGCCCGCAGGCGCTCCGCAAACCATCCCGGAAAGGCGAAGACGGCGAACATCACCAGGTACATGCCGATCGCGACGGACGTCGAGACGAAGCAGAGGAGGAAGGCCGCCAGGTTGTAAATGGTGGCGTAGCGGTAGATCGCCCGGGTCGCCCGGAAGCGCGCGGGGTCGCTGTCGCAGTCGAGCAGTCCGTGGTCGCAGGCGTATGCCCACAGCAGGTAGTAGGCCGCCGCCATCATGAAATACCCGAACCCGAACAGGCCCACCGCCGTCCTGGGCTGGGTGCCGATGTACTGCGCCATGACGGCCGTGGGGAAGGGGATGAACGTCACCAGGAACAACAGGAAGCCGTTCAGCCAGACGAAGCGACTGTCGCCCTTCCGGATGAACCCGAACATGAAGTGATGATTGATCCAGCAGACGAGGATGGTGATGAAGCCGACGGCGAAGGCGAGGAACCGGTGCCAGTCGTGGAGGTACACCTGGAGCAGCGGCTCGCCCGCCGCCCCGTGCGGAATCTCGATCAGGTCAAGGACCAGCAGCGTGATGGCGATGGCGAAGACGCCGTCGCTGAAGGCCTCGATGCGGCCGCTCCCCATCTCCTGCGCCGGCTTCATGGTGGGCTCGCCGGGCGGCTACGGAGTGCCCTTGCCGACCCGTGCGCCGCGGAGCGGCCCCCCCAGCAGCGCGCTGATCAGGCAGAGGTGGAAGAGGCCGGCGGCCAGCGGCACGAGGCCGACCGCCATCACGATCGGGTTGTCCTGTGAGTAGCCCCACCAGACGAGGGCGGCACCGACCACGATGCGGACGACGCGGCCGATGGGGCTGTTGATGAACTGCGCAACGGCGGACCGACCAAAGGATTCTGCGGCGCTCATGGACTGCTCCTCGGCCGCTGGGCGGCCATGTTGGTCGTGATCAGTTCGGCGTGTACCAGATCGGGCTGGTGTACGCCCGTTCCTGCAGAACCATCGTAGTGCCCGGCAGCGGCGTGACGCCGAACCGCTTGGCATCGTAGCTGCAACAATACCACGGTGCCGCGGCGACCACCCGAATCTGGCGCGACCGGGTGGCGGTGCTCACGAATCGTAGTTCCACATGTCGTGGACGGCCTTCCACGAGCCGTCGGCCTGCTTCTGCCAGACGCAGAGGTACTTGCCGGTGCTCTGGACCAGCGTGCCGTCGGGGCCCATGTACGAGTCCTCGTAGGTGCCGGCGGTGAACCCGAGTTCCCCGCTGGCCGCCACCTCGGCGGCGGTGGTCTTCCAGGCGATGGCGTAGGTCGAGTCGGCGAAGTACCCGGCCCAGACCGCCTTCGCCGCCTCATAGCCGACGGCGACCACCGCACTCGGCGGATAGGCGACGGCATCGGGGGCGTAGAAGGCCGCCACTGCCTCGATGTCTCTGGCCCCGGCGGCGGCCGACCAGTCGTCATCGAGCTGGATCAGCTGCTTCGCGAGGGCGTCGGTGTCCACGGCGGGGGCGGCGGGAGCACACCCGGCCGAGGCGAGGAGGAGGGCCGCGGCGCCGGTGGCCAGGGCGGCGCGGAGGTATGGGTGGACGCCATCCGTCGCGAATCGGATCATGTCGGGTGCTCCGGAGGATTGAGTGGGGGAGGCCGATGGTCAAACCCAACCGTACCTCTGCATTTCGCTTCGCGCAAGCAGTAGTGTGCCGGGGAGCCGGGGGTCAGTCGGCGAGTTCGGCCAGTACCCGGTCGAGGGTCGCGAGGAGGTGGTCGGCGTCGCCGTCGCCGAAGGGCATCGGTGGGCGGATCTTCAGGACATTGTGCAGCGGGCCGTCGGTCCCGATCAGGATTCGCTCCTCCCGCAGCCGGTTCACCACGTAGTCCGCTTCGGCGGCGGCCGGTGCCAGGGTCGCCCGGTCGCGCACCAGTTCGACGCCGAGAAAGAGGCCGGTGCCCCGGACGTCGCCGATCAGCGGGTGATGCGAGCGCATTTTGTGCAATCCTTCCAGCAGGCGCGCCCCGACCCCGGCGGCGTGGGCCTGCAGCCGCTCGTCACGGACCACGTCGAGCACCGCCAGGCCAGCCGCGCACGCGACGGTGTTGCCGCCGAAGGTGCTGAAGTATTCCATCCCGGTGTCGAAGGCGTCGGCGATCGCGCGGGTCGTCACCACCGCCGCCAGAGGGTAGCCGTTGCCGAGCGGCTTCCCCATCACCACGATATCGGGCACCACCCCCTGCGCCTCGAACGCCCAGAAGTGGGTGCCGAGGCGGCCGAGTCCGGTCTGCACCTCGTCGGCGATGCAGAGGCCGCCGGCGGCACGCACGGCGGCGTAGGCCCCGGCGAGGTACCCGGCGGGAAAGATGATCTGTCCCCCCACGCTGGGGCACGATTCTGCGATGAAGGCCGCGAACTCGCGTCCCTGCGCGCGCGCCCCATCCACCTGGTCCGCCAGGTCGCGGGCGTATCGGGCGCCGGCCTCGGGGTCGTCCCGCTTGTGCTTCCCGCGATAGTCGTCCGCCAGCGGCGCCACGTGCACCCACGCGGGGGCGCCGCGCCCCCCGGGACCGGCGTGCTTGTAGGGGCTGATGTCGATCAGGGTGGTGGTGTTGCCGTGGTACGCCGCCTCGAGCACCAGGATGTCGGTGCGGCCGGTGACCTCGCGCGCCAGCCGGAGCGCGAGTTCGTTGGCCTCGCTGGCGGAGCTCACCAGGAAGCAGACCGCCAGCGGGTCGGGCAGCGTGGCCACGAGTCGCTCGGCGTAGGCCTCGCG
>JAHECL010000015.1 GCA_024641745.1 Gemmatimonadota bacterium
TCCTCGATCCTGGCCAGGGCGGCATCGGTCCGCTGCAGCGAGGCGCCGGAAGGCAGCTGGACCGCCATGGCGAAGTACCCCTTGTCCTCCGTGGGGACGAACCCCCCCGGGATGGTCCGGAAGAGCACCACGATCAGGACCAGGACCACGGCGAACGCCCCCAGCGTCGCGCGGGGCCGCTGCAGCACGCCGCGCACGCCGCCCATGTATCGGTCGGTGAAGCGGTCGAAGCGGTCGTTGAACCAGGTGAAGAACCGTCCCTTGGTCGGGTGCTCGTCCTTGATGAGCATCGTGCAGAGCGCCGGGGTCAGCGTGAGCGCCACGATGCCGCTCAGCGCGACCGACACCACGATCGTCACGGCGAACTGCATGAACATCGCGCCGGTGATGCCGCCCAGGAACCCGACCGGGATGAACACCGCGGCAAGCACCAGCACCACGGCGATGAGCGCCCCGGTGACCTGGGTCATCGCCTTGTCGGTCGCCTCCACCACCCCCACATGCTCGGTGGCCATGATGCGCTCGACGTTCTCGATGACGATGATCGCGTCGTCCACCACGATGCCGATCGCCAGCACCAGGCCGAACAGGGTCAGGATGTTGATGCTGAAGCCGAGCATCGCCATGCCGAAGAAGGTGCCGACGATCGACACCGGCACGGCGAGCAGGGGGATGAGCGTGGTGCGCCAGCTCTGCAGGAAGATGAAGACGACCAGCGTCACCAGCAGCATCGCCTCGCCGAGGGTGTGCACCACTTCCTCGATCGACGCCTCGATGAACGGCGTCGTGTCGTAGGCGATGGTGTAGGACACGCCCGGCGGGAAGTTGCGACTCAGGTCGTCGAGCCGGACGAGGATCTGCTCCTTCACCTCCAGGGCGTTGGCCCCCGCCCGGCTGTACACCAGCAGCAGGGCGGTGGACTGGCCGTTCAGCCGCCCGGCGAGGTCGTAATTCCGCGCACCCAGCGTCACGTTGGCCACGTCGGAGAGCCGGAGGATGGCCCCGTCGCGACCGGTGCGGAGGATGATGTTCCCGAACTCCTCGACGGTCTTGAGCCGGCCCTTGGTGGTGACCGGGACCGTCATGTCGGTGCCCGGCGGCGCCGGCTCGCGGCCGACGCGGCCACCGGGGTTGGTGGCGTTCTGCTCCCGGACCGCCGCCGTCACCTCCGCCACCGTGAGCCCGAGCTGGGCCATCCGGTCGGGGTCGAGCTGGAGGAGCATCGAGAACTCGAGCTGCCCGAAGACATAGGCGTCACCCACGCCCGCCACGCGGCGCAGCTCGTCCTCGAGGTTGATCTTCGCGTAGTTGCTGAGGTATTCCGCGTCGTACCGGGGGTCGTCGGAGGTGAGGGCGGCGATCAGCAGGATGTCGGGCTGCGACTTCTTGACGGTGATGCCCTGGCGCCGGACCTCCTCGGGAAGCTGCGGCTCGGCGAGCTTGACCTGGTTCTGCACGTCCACGGCGGCAAGGTCCTGGTCGCGGCTGATGTCGAAATAGATCGACAGGTTCATCGTGCCGTCGCTGCCGTTCGACGACTTGAAGTACAGCAGCCCGTCCAGGCTGGACAGCTGCTGCTCGATCGGCGCCGCGACCGCCTGGGCCACGTCCTCGGCGGTCGCGCCCGGATAGACCGCCGTCACCTGCACGCTGGGCGGGGTGATGCGGGGGTAGAGCGAGATGGGGAGGCCAGCGATGGCGAAGAGACCAAGCAGCACGATGACGATCGAGATGACCGACGCGAGGATCGGCCGCCGGATGAACAGGTTGCTGGCGACGTAGGGGGCGCCGCCGTTCCCCGGATCGGGCTGGGTCATGGGGCCGCGCCGGCGCCCGCAGAGTCTGCGGAGGCCACGACACGCACCGGCCGACCCGCGATGACGCGCTGGGTGCCGTCCACGATGACCCGCTCGCCGGCCGTGAGTCCGTCCTCGATGAGCCAGCCGCCGTCTTCCCAGGCGGACGCGGTGACGGTCCGGGCCCGGGCGGTATCGCCGGCGGTGAGGACATAGACGTAGGCGCCCGACAGCCCCTGCAGCACCGCTCGCTGGGGCACGGTCAGGGCATTGCGGCGAGTGACGCCCAGGATACGGACCCGGACGAACTGTCCGGGGAGGAGGATCTGGTCCGGGTTCCGGAACTCCGCGCGCAACTGCTGCGTGCCGGTGCGGCTGTCGAGCGCGAGGTCGGCGAAGTCCAGCTTTCCCCGCTGCGGCAGGAGGGTGCCGTCGCTGAGCTGCACCTCCACCTCCAGCGTGCCCCGGGGTACCACCAGTGTGCCCATCGCCTCCTGCCGGCGCATGTCGAGGAGCTTCAGGTCGGATGGACTGAAGTAGACGTAGATCGGGTCGATCTGCTGCAGGTCGGTGAGGATGTCGGCGGGCCCCGCGACGCGAGCACCGAGCGGCAGGAGGGCCCGCCCCACCCGGCCGGGAATCTCGGCACGGATGAAGGTGTCGTCGTAGTCCTTCCGCGCGCGATCGGCGTTGGCCTCGGCCTGCGCAAACGAGGCCTGTGCCTGCTGCACCTCGGTCGTGGCGTCGTCCACATCCTTCTGCGACACCGCGCCTTCCGCCAGCAACGGGACCAGGCGCTTCAGCGTCCGCTCGGCGTTATCGAGCCGCGCCCGCGCATTCTCGGCGGCCGCCCGGGCGCTGCGTGCAATGGCCTCATAGGTCGTGGGGTCGAGGCGGAAGAGGAGTGTCCCCCTGGCAACATCGCTGCCTTCCCGGTAGGGCCGCTCGATGATCACGCCGCCCAGTTGCGACCGCACCTCGATGAACTTCGAGGCCGCGCCCTGGCCGACCAGCTCGATGCTGGCGGGGATGTCCTGGGGCGCCGTCGTGACGATGGTGACGTTCGGGAGGGGCATCGACGGGGCCGGCTGCTCGCCACATGCCGTGCCGAGCAGCAGGACGGCGCAGGGAAGCAGCCGGGTCAGATGGATCGCTGGGGGCACGCGGGAATCCTTGGCGTGGAGATCGCCCCCCATGGGGGGATTCGCTATGTTCGGGGCATGCATTCGATTCGGGAAGGTGCCCGGTCCGCGGCGTGCCGTCAAGAACGCCACCGAGGGGGGAGCACCCGGTCATGCTAGGGGCAGCGCTGTTCCTCGCCGCCGGCCTCTTCGCTCCCTCGCCCGGATGGACGGCCGTCGGGGTCGGCGTCTCGTGCCGGGACACCGGCCGGACCGGCGTCTACGGGACGTACGTGGCCTACGGGGGATGGGGGGTCAAGGGAGCCTGGGCCCGTGCCTGGGTCGACGAGGTGTATCGCACCGCACTGACCGGCCGCGGGATCCGGTACCTCTGTGCCGTCCGCGGCCCGGCGACGGTGGATTATGCCGACCGGGAAATCGGGAACATGGCCCTGGCGCGGTACCTGATGGCAAAGCGGCGCGGGCTGGTGATTGTGGCGGCGCATTCCAGCGGCAGCTTCGTGGCCCACGAACTCTTCGCCGAGCTGGAGGGGATGGGGTCGCCGGGGGCGACGTTGCTCGGTCGGACCGTCTACTACGACCTCGACGGCGGCGAGTCCGGCCTCACCGCCACCCTCGTGGAGGCGCTCCGGCGCGCCTATTTCGTGTACGCGGATGACAGCACGATTGGGACCCGTTCCGCCAACGCCTCGACGATGATCGCGCTCGGCACCCGGTATGCCGCGAAGGGCGGGGTGCTGGTGGTCAACGCCGCGCGGTCAGGGTGCAGGCCGGGGGCAAGATGGTGCCTGCACGACGCCCTGGTCAACGAACAGCCGCATGATCCGGAGACCTTCGACCTCGAGCGGGACTACCAGGGGTTTCTTCCCGACCGTCCCGCCGCCATCGCCTATCTCGCCGCCCCCTGGGATCCGCCCGACAGCTGAGCGTACAGCCGCTGGGCGTCGGGGTTCTGGGGATCGAGCGCGAGCAGCCGCTGTGCCGCCTCGCGCGCCACCTGCTGCTGACCCGCCGTCGCCGCGATCGACGCCAGTCCGTACAGCAGCTCCTGGTCGTCCGGCGACCCCGCCACCGCCTTCCGCAGGACGGTCACCGCCGCCGCCGATTGGCCGGCGTCGAACAGCGCGACCCCATAGACATAGGCATAGTGCGGTGCGCCCGACGCCGCGGCGGACCGCAGCAGCGGCAGGGCGTCGAGCTTCTTGCCCTGGCGGACCAGTGCGAGCCCCAGCTGGTACTCGAGATCGACCGTGCCGGGCACGCGGTCGAGCCCCATGCGGAGGACGGAGTCGGCCTGGGTCTCCATGCCCCCGGTCCGGTAGAGTTCCGCGAGCTGCAGATAGGCGGCCACGAACTGCGGCTGCAGTCGGAGGGCCCGGCGGTACTCCTCTTCTGCAGCCGCCACCCGGCCAAGGCGGCGGTCGAGGTTGCCGAGGTTGACCCAGGACTCGGGACGGTCGGCGTTGAACTCCTGCGACGTCCGGTACTCGGCGAGCACGCGCGCAAACGAGGTCCGGTGCGTCTCGCTCCACCCGGAATCGGGCAGGCCGGCGAGCGCCGGGACCACCGCCAGCCGCACCGTCCGCACCGGGTCGGCGAGCATCGGCAGGCCCATCGGCACGCGCATCGCCGGTTCGAGCAGCTCGAGCTGTTCGGCACCGGCCCGCCGGAGGAGCGGATCGGGATCGTCGAGTGCCCTCTGGATGGCGCTCAGTGAACCGCGCACGGGATTCTGCGGCATGAGGGTGACCGCGGTGGCGCGGGTGATGCCCCCGGCGGCGGTGTCCCGCGAGAGCGCCACGAGGGCATCGCCGGCGCCGGGATGCCGGGCCCAGCCCCAGGCAATGGTCACCGCCGCCGGCAGCTGCACGCTGTCCGGCGGTCCGTACCAGGCGGCCGCCTGCTGCGCGGCCCAGGCGACCGGCTTGTTGGCGTGGCAGGAGCTGCAGACGTCGGGCGCGCCGGTCACCATCGTCAGATCGGGTCGCGGGATCTTCATGCCGTGATCGCGCCGCGCATCCACCCCCATGTAGTTCCGGGCCGGCATGTGGCAGTCGACGCACATCCCCCCCGGCGTGCCCGCTGCATGGTGGGTGTGGGCCGTCGTGTCGTACCTGGATACCCAGTGACAGGTGGCGCACACCTGGTTGCCGGCGAGCCTGGTGGTGCTGCGGTGCGCGTCGTGACAGTCGCTGCAGGTCACCCCGGCGCGATACATCTTGCTCTGCAGGAACGAGCCGTATTCGTAGACCTCATCCTCCTGCTGCCCGTCGGCGTAATAGAGCCCCTCGTCGAGCAACGAGACCCGCTGCGTCTGCGCGAGAATCTGGCCCGCGCCCGAATCGGGCCAGACCTGCCCGCGGCGCGCATGGCAGAGCCCGCAGGTCTCCACTTCCATCCGGTTGCCGCGCGGCACGCTCCGATGCGCGATCCCGGTGGCGGTATCCATGATCCATGCCGCCGCGGTGTCGCGAAAAGAGACGGTGAGTCCGGAGGGCCCCGCCCATCCCGCCGCCTTGCCGGCCCGCTGTTCGGCGCGCGCCACGTGCACGCTGCCGGGGCCGTGGCACGCCTCGCAGGACACGTCGATTTCCGACCACGTCGTGGCGTAGCTGTCGGCCGTCGCGACGTACCCCTTCTGCAGGTTGGTCGAGTGACACTGCGCGCACATGAAGTTCCAGTTCTGCAGCATCCCCGTCCAATGGAGCACGTCCCGGTGATCCACCTGCTCGTCAGGATAGAGGTGGTACCAGCGCTGCCCTCCCTCGGCCGTCGTCCGGGTGTCCCACGCGATGCCGAGCGCCTGGTACCGCCCTCTCGGGAACGCGATCAGGTACTGCTGGAGGGGGTAGACGCCGAAGGTGTAGTCGATGGGAAAATCGGTCAGGACACCGTCGGGACCGTCGGTGTTGACCCAGAAGCGGCCGTCCCGCCGGAAGAACCGGGAGGTGACGCCGTTATAGGTGTAGGTGGCGTCGTCGAAGTCGCCGAGGACGGTGGTGCTGTCGGCGACCGCCATCGCAGCGGCATGATGGGAGCCGCCCCAGAGCGAGTCCTGGGTGGCGTGACAGGAAGTGCACGCGGTGCGACCGACATACGTCGCCTCGGGCGCCTGTTCCGGCGCACATCCGGCGGCCAGCCACACCAGCCACAGGGCTCCGGCGGCGGGCACGCCGCCCCGGAGCGTCCTGCGAATGATGCGACCGGTCACTACTGCGCCGGCACGAGCGGGATGGCCGATGCCAGCGAGGTTTCCACGATCAAGTCAAGCCGCTTCTCGATCTGGTAATACCGGATGGTTCCCCGTGCACCGAGGATCGGCTGGAACTTCTTCAACCACTTCTGCTGGGTCTGGGCGTACTGCACGTTGAGCTTGACCCAGTCGTCCATCGTCTGGTTGATCTGCTTCTCGCTCAGCGAGTCGCCCGTGACGGGGGCGGTCAGCAGCGCCTGGCGCTGGTCCACGATCTTGCCGACTTCCGCGCGATAGTCCTGGTAGACCGGCCAGAACTGGCGCGCCTGGTCCTCGGACATGGGCAGGTTGGCGGCAACGATCGCCTGCCGGTCGGACTGGATCTGCTGACGGGTGACGGCGAGATCGGTGGCCTGGGCGGAGGCAACGGCGGGCACGGCCAGCAGGCCGGCGAGGGCAAGGAGGATGGCTGATCGGCGCATGACAGGGGCTCCATGAGGGTGAAGAGATGCGAGGTTGAAAGATATCCCGGGGGGCTCCGGCAGTGACAGGGTCCGGCTCAGCCGCCTCCCCGCCGCCGGGCGACCTCCGCCGCCACCCGCGCCTCCAGCATCTGGATGGCGATGGTGTTGCGTCCCCCCTCCGGCACGATGATGTCGGCGTACCGCTTGGAGGGTTCCACGAACTCGAGGTGCATTGGCCGGACGGTCCCCAGGTACTGGGCGACGACCGATTCGACCGATCGGCCGCGCTCCGACACGTCGCGCTGCATCCGGCGGATGAAGCGGAGGTCGTCCGCCACGTCCACGAACACCTTGACGTCGAAGAGCCGGCGCAGCCGGGCGTCGGCGAAGATCAGGATCCCGTCCACCAGGATCACGTCGCGCGGCTCCACCCGGATCGTGGCCGCGGCGCGGGTGTGCTGGGCGAAGTCGTAGGTCGGCTTGTCGATGGACTGGCCCGCCGCCAGCGCCTCGAGCTGGGCCACCATCAGGTCGGTGTCGAGGGCGTCGGGGTGGTCGAAGTTGGTGCCGATCCGCTGCTCGAGCGGCAGGTGCCCGAGATCGGCGTAGTAGGCGTCCTGGTCGAGGAAGACGGCGTCCACCCCCAGCCGCGCGTGGATGGCCATGGCCACCGTGGTCTTGCCGGAGCCGGAGCCGCCGGCCACGCCGATGATGAGCGGGCGCGTCACGCGGCACTGCCGATCGGGTGGGGAGGGGGGGCCAGCCGGACCGGGAGCGGTCCCTCGGTCGGCAGGATGAACCAGAAGGTGCTCCCCCGCCCGAAGATGGACTCCGCGCCGATGGTCCCGCCGTGCAGCTCGACGAAGCGCTTGCTGAGCGCGAGCCCGAGGCCGGTCCCCTGCTGCTGCCGACTGGCGGAGCTGTCCACCTGGCTGAACTCGAGAAAGAGCCGCGCGGTGTCCTCCGGGCGGAACCCGATGCCGGTGTCGCTGACCGACACCCAGATCGCATCCCGCGAGAGGAGGCGGTCCTCCCCGGCCTCCACGGTCGACGTGATCGGGAGGGGCGCCCGGGTGCGCACCACGGCGAGCCGGATCTGTCCCGACTCCGGCGTGAACTTCGACGCATTGGACAGGAGATTGATGAGCACCTGCTTGATCCGCAGTCCGTCGGCCATCGCCACGAGCTCCCCGGGGTCCACCTCGATGCTGCAGTCCTGGTGTCGGACGGCGCGGAGGCTGGCGGTGTCGGCGACCGCCTCGGTGACCGCCACCCGCAGGTCGGTCGGGGCCAGCTGCAGGGTCATCGCGCCGGCCTCGATCTTCGAGAGGTCGAGCACGCTGTTGATCAGGTCCAGGAGGTGGCGGCCGTTCCGCAGGACCGCCTCGAGAAACTCCTGCTGCTCCGGGTTCACCGGCCCCACCGCCTCGGTCAGGAGGAGGTCCGAGAAGCCGTTGATGGCGTTGAGGGGGGTGCGAAGTTCGTGGGACATGTTGGCGAGAAACTGGCTCTTGAGCAGGGTGGCGCGCACCAGCTCGCGGTTCTTCTGCGCCAGCGCCTGTTCGTTGCTGCGGCTCTCCTCGAGGACGTTGGTGCGGTCGATGGCCACCACGACCTGGTCGCCAAGCGTCTGGAGGAGCTGCAGGGCGTCGTCGTCGTACTGCCGACCGTCGCGCCGGTTGTGGACGCTGATCGTGCCGATCACGAGCCCGCCGGAGCGGAGCGGCACCAGGGCCGCCGTCCGGAGGGACGCCGGGGTGCCCTCGGGGCGGAAGCTCCGGGGATCGGCGTCCATGTTTTCGCTGAGGAGCGACTCGTCGTTCAGCACCACCCAGCCGGAGAGCGAGTGGTCGACGGGGAGCAGCTGGCCGATGACGGGGGCCAGCGGGCCCGACCCGGCAGCAATGCGGAGGAACCGCCCCTCCTCGACCACCAGCGCCACCAGCGCTGCCTCGCTCTCCAGCAGGTCGGCGGCCGCCTGGGTGACCTCGGTCAGGATGGAGTCGAGGCTGCGTCCCGCCAGCAGGCTGGCGGCGAGTCGCCGGAGCCGCTCGAGCTCACGATTGCGGGCACCGGCGCCCGCGAGGGCATCACGGAGCGAGCGCGCCTGCCGGTCGGCCAGCACCCGTGCCTGGACGAAGCCGGCCCACGCGAGGACGGTGGTCAGCAGGGCGAGCAGGATGCCGAGGGGACGCTGCTGCCAGACGAACTGGATGGCCACCCAGCCAAGCAGCGTGGCGACGATGGTCAGCGCTCCCGGGGCGAGGAGTCGCTGGATGACGGTGGGGGGCCGGGCGGGCATCAGGGAAAGATATACGAGGACCGGGGAGGACGGACCGGGGCCGGCTGCCTACTCCCAGAGAACCTCGTGGAATTCGGTCTGGCCGGTGGCCAGCATACGCTTCAGGTAGGGCTGGCAGAGCCCGCACTGGTCGCCGCAGCCGGTTTCGCGCATCACGTCGTCGAGGGTCCAGCCCCGCTCGCGGGCGAGCGGCGCGAGCACGGTGAACGGCATCCGCTGGCAGACGCAGCGGGTGATGGTGATGGCGGACATGCAGGAGGATAACTAGGTTGGAGCCATGATCCGCCGGGTGACGTGCAGTGCCGCGATCGTGCTGGCCTCGACAATCCTGGCGCGGTCCCTGCCGGCGCAGCGGCCTGCACCGGCACATTTCGAGACCTGGCGCCCGCCACCCGCTGAATTCATCCCGCTCACATCCAGCGCTGACAGCAGCCGTCCCGCCGCCAACGGCAGCGGGATGGTGCTCGGCGGGATCACGGGATTCTTCCTCGGATACGTCGTTGGCGGTGCCATCGGGGCGGCGGCCTACAGTGGCAGTGACGCCGATTCGTACGACCAACTGGGCGCCGCGTTGTTCGGCGGGGCGATCATGTCATCAATGGCGATCCCTGTCGGTGTCCATCTGGGTAATCGGGGGCGGGGGAAGCTCGTGAACAGCCTGTTGCCCTCGCTGGCCATTGGGGGACTTGGGATCGCGGTCGCCGTGGGCAGCGACAATGGCATCCCGCTCCTCGTGATACCCCTCGCCCAGATCATCACGTCGGCCTGGATGGAATCCAGCTCGATGCCCAGGCCGATCCCCGTCGAGACTTCACCCTGATTTCATCGAGTCTTTCGACTTCCGTTTGACATCCCGCCCCCCGGCCTGCAAACTCCCTTGACCCGATCACTCAGGAGGTGCAGACCATGCGTGTCTATGGTTCGGACGCAATCCGCAACGTGGCCTTCGTCGGTCACGGCGGGAGCGGAAAGACCACCCTGGTCGACGCTCTCGCCTTCGTGTCCGGCGCCAGCCGGCGCCACGGCAACATC
The DNA here is from genome assembly GCA_024641745.1 of Gemmatimonadota bacterium. Classification (GTDB taxonomy): domain Bacteria; phylum Gemmatimonadota; class Gemmatimonadetes; order Gemmatimonadales; family GWC2-71-9; genus SPDF01. Next base: position 9,930 of record JAHECL010000015.1, read on the forward strand.
AAGGACGGCACCACCCTCACCGACTACACTCCCGACGAAATCTCCCGCCAGCACTCGATCAGCCTTGGCCTCGCCTACGCCGAGTGGATGGATACCAAGCTCAACCTGCTCGACACCCCCGGCTACCTCGACTTCTTCGGGGAGGCCGTCACCGCGCTGCATGCGGCGGACGCCGCCGTGGTGGTGCTCAGCGGCGTGGCCGGCGTCGAAGTGGGGACGGAAAAGGTGTGGGAAGAGTGCGACCGGCTCCACCTGCCGCGGCTGCTCTTCGTGGGGCAGATGGACAAGGAGAACGCCGACTTCGAGCGGGTCTTCAACGACGTGAAGGAGCACCTGACCCCGAAGGTCCTGCCGGTGGAAGTCCCGCTCGGCGGCGGCAAGGACTTCGGCGGCATCGTCAACCTCTTTTCGGGCAAGGCGCACCGCTACACGCCGGGGACCAAGTCGGGCGAGTACGAGGAGGTGGACGTGCCCGAGCAGTACCGGGCGGAGGTCGCGACGTACCGGGAGATGCTCATCGAGACGGTGGCCTCCACCGACGATGCCCTCATCGAGCGGTACCTCGGGGGCGAGGAATTCCCGGCGAGTGAAGTGACCGCCGCGCTGAAGAAGGCGGTCCTGGACGGGGCGATCGTCCCGCTGTTCGTGGGCAGCGCCGAGCAGACGTTCGGGATGCGCGCGCTCCTGACGAAGATGGTGGAGCTCCTTCCCTCGGCCGCCGAGGTGCCGCCGCCGGCGGACGTCCCGCTTGTGGGCCGGGTGTTCAAGACCACCTCCGAGCCGCACGTGGGCGACGTCACCCTCTTCCGGCTCTACACCGGCACCCTCAAGAGCGGCGCCGACGTCTGGAACGCCGAGCACGAGGTGGCGGAGAAGCTGAACCACCTGTCGATCCAGCAGGGCCGGGAACGGACCGAGGTGCCGGAACTGCACGCCGGCGACATCGGGTCGGTGGCCAAGCTCCGCGACACCCATACCGGCGACACCTTCTGCCTGCGCGACACGCCGATCCGGCTGTCCCCGATCCCCTTCCCGGAGGCGGTGGCGTCCGCGGCGGTGGTGGTGAAGCAGCGCGGCGAGGAGGACAAGCTGGCCGCCGGCCTCCACAAGCTGCACGAGGAGGATCCGACCTTTCATTTCGAGTACAACTCGGAGCTGCGGCAGACGCTCCTCCACGGCATGGGCGAGCGGCACTTCGAGATCCTGCTCGGCCGGCTGACCCAGAAGTACGGCGTGCACGCCGACCTGGAGCGGCCGCGGATCGCCTACCGGGAGACGTTCAAGGGGAAGGCCGAGGGGCAGGGGAAGCACAAGAAGCAGAGCGGCGGCCGCGGCCAGTACGGCGACTGCTGGATCCGGATCGCCCCGAAACCGCGCGGCACCGGGTATGAATTCGTGGACAAGATCGTCGGCGGGGTGATTCCCAACAAGTACATTCCCGCGGTGGACCGGGGCATCCAGGAGTCGGCGGAACGCGGCGTGGTCGCGGGCTATCCGGTGGTGGACTTCCGGGTGGAATGCTTCGACGGCTCGTACCACGACGTCGATTCCAACGAGATGTCGTTCAAGATGGCGGGCATCCTCGCGTTCCGGAACGTCGCGGAAGAGGCGCGTCCGGTGCTGCTCGAACCGCTGGCCGACCTCGAGGTCTGGACGCCGGAAGACGTCCTCGGCGACGTGATGGGCGACCTGAGCGCCCGCCGCGGCCAGATCCTCGGCACCGAAATCGACGGCCGCCTGACCAAGGTGCGCGCGGTGGTGCCGGAGTCAGAGCTGTACCGGTACTCCACGACCCTCTACTCCATCACCCACGGCCGGGGGACCTACCGGCACAGCTTCCACGGCTATGTGGAGGCGCCGCCGGACGTGGCGGCGCGGGTGGCAAAGGAGCATGAGGAGGAAAAGGGCCACTGACCTGCAGGAGGACGGGGGGCGCCGATCAGGCGCCCCACCCTTCTTCGAACTGTGCCAGCAATCCGGCGGCTCCCAGCCGCTTCAGCTCGGCCTCCGTCTCCCGGCGGAGGGACGCGGACCGGTCCGTCTTTCCGGCGGCGTGCGCGGCCCGCGCCGCCACCATGCCGCACTCCGCGGCGAGGAGGGCGCTGCCCAGGTCGCGGGACGCGGCCCTCGCCTCCTCCGCCTCCGTGAGGGCCGCGACCGTCTGCCCCAGTCCGAGCAGCAGGAGCGCGCGAAGCCGCCTCGCCTCCGCCACGCCGATCGGGTCGTCCCCTTCCGCCGCGAGTGCGTTGGCCCGCGCGATTTCCCGTTCCGCCAGCGGCCACGCCTGCAGTTCCAGGTGCAGCTCCGCGAGCCCCACGATGGCCAGGCCCCGCAGTGCCGCGTCGCCCTCCGTCTCCGCGTGGCGGACGGCTTCCTCGGCGGCCCGCTCGGCGTCGGTCCACTGGCGGAGCTGCCGGAAGGCGATGCCGAGATTGTGCGAGGTCTCGGCCATCCCGCGGCGGTCGCCCAGCCGCTGGTAGGCGATCAGCGCCGAGCGATAGAGGCTCAGCGCGACCTCGGGGCGTCCGGTCAGGTGGGCCACCGACGCCAGGTTATTGGAGGCACGCGCCGTCATCAGGCTGTCGTCCAGCCGGTGGGCCAGCTCGAGCGCCGCACCGAAGTACTGCTCCGCGTCTTCCACCCGCCCCGTCTCGAACGCGACGGCCCCCCGCAGGTTGCCGGCCCGCATCCGTCCGTCCGCGTCACCCCGCGCCTGGAACCGCGCCTCCGCCGCCGCCGCGAGGGCGTCGGCGTCGGCCAGGTTGCCCTGGCGCATCGCCATGGTGGCGTCGCGGAGCACGGTGCCGGGGTCGGCGGGGGGAGGGGTGGTCATCAGGTCGTCAGTAGGCGATCGCGTACCGGGTGAAGCCAAGAATGTCGGCCTCGATTTCGTCGAGTTCCTCGAACCTGAGGCTGCTGAGCTGCGTGTAGGACTGGCCGGGCTGTTCCTGCCGCCAGACCGCCATCACCTGCTCGATCGTGCTGTCCTCGGCGTCCACATCGCCATCGTCGTCCAGGTCGCCGCCGGTTTCGCCGTATTCGATCTTCAGTTGCGCCGGGACGCTGGGGTTGAACGTCAGTCCCGCCGGCTCGAACTCGAACTGCACCAGGGACGGGTCGTTCACGCGCACGGTGATCAGGATCGAGTCGCCCACCTGGAAGGGGGTGCCGTCCGGACGCGCGAGCAGCGTCGGGGCGTCCACACGGAGCCGCATGTACTCCTCGCCGGGCCCGGTGCCCGTCGCATTGGCGAATGAGATCCGTAGCTCGCGGTCCTCCCCCTTCTTCGCGTAGAAGGAGTCGACCGGGTTCCAGATCGGCGCGCTCGAGGCGGGCAGCCGGATGATGGTCAGCTGGCTCGGCGGCTTCACACCGCCGGTGTCCGGTCCGCCGGAGTCACTGCAGCCGGCCATCAGGGCGGCCAGGGCGAGCGGGAGCACGCGGGCACATCGCATGGGAAATCCTTTCCAGGTGTCGTATCGCATCAGTCGTCCTGCTGGTCGAGGACCCGCTGCAGGCGCGGGCGTGAAATGCCGAGACGGCGTGCGGCGGCGCTCTTGTTGCCGTCGCACAGGTCGATCATCGCCTGCACCGCCGCCCGGGTGATCGCGGCGAGGTCGGCGGGGAAGGGCAGCGGCCCGCCTGGCGGCGCCGGGGCGGACACCACGCTCTTCCCGAGGTCGAGGCTCGATGCGTCGAGCGCGCCCGGTTGTGAGAGCACCAGGACCCGCTCGATCGCATTGCGCAATTCACGGACGTTCCCGGGCCACCGATGCGCGCGGAGCGCGGCGCGAAACTCCTCGCCCGCCACCGGCGCGGGCAGCCCGTACCGGCCGGCCAGGTCGGCGGCGAACGTCTCGGCGAGCAGGTCGAGGTCGGCGCCGCGATCGCGGAGCGGCGGCAGGACCAGCCGGACGACGTTCAGCCGGTAGTACAGGTCCTCCCGGAACCGCTGGTCCCGCACGGCGCCGGCGAGGTCGAGGTGCGTCGCGGCGAGCAGCCGGATATCCACCTTCTTCGTCGTCGTGCCACCGACCCGCCGGATCTCGCGACTCTCCAGCGCCCGCAGCAGCTTGGCCTGCAGTTCGAGGGGCAGGTGCCCGATCTCGTCGAGAAAGAGCGTGCCGCCGTGCGCCTGCTCGAAGAGTCCCGGCTTGGCTGCCACCGCGCCGGTGAACGCCCCCCGCTCGTGCCCGAAGAGCTCACTCTCCAGCAGGTTGACCGGAATGGCGGCACAGTTGACCTCGACGAACGGTGCGGCCGCGCGCGGACTCGCGTAGTGAATGGCGCGTGCCAGGAGCTCCTTGCCGGTGCCGGTCTCGCCACCGAGGAGGACGGTCACGTCGCCGTGACTGGCCACCCGCTTCGCCTGCTCCAGCACCGCGGTCAGCTGGGGGCTCCGGCCGATGATGGCGGCGAAGCCAGCGTCGGTTCCCTCCGCCGCCGCGAACTCGGCTGCGTCCGCCCTGGCCTGCACCGCACGAACATCCCGCTCAAGGGAGCGTCGCAGGACATCGAGGTCCTCCGGGAGGACCAGGTAGTCCCGCGCTCCGGCCCGGACGGCGGCGGCCGCCAGGCGGTGGTCTGCCGCGGCGCCGATGAAATACCAGGGCGCGCCGTCGAGGGAGGGCAATCCGGCCAGCGCCTCTCCCTCCCGTCCCCCGGCGAGCACCAGCACCGCCGCCGGGGAGGCGGGTGGGGCTCCGCCCCCGGGCGGCCGCACGTGCAGCCGGCCGCCCACCTCTGTCACCAGGTCGGCGAGCGCACCCTGGAAGCTGTCGCTGATCACGACCAGTTCCACCCACGGGATGCGCTCAGCCATGCAGAATCGTCGTCAGGTCAACCCTCGCTGTGGTCGTCGTGTCCGTCGTGGTCCTCGTCCTCGAAGGACTGGAATGAGTTCTCGATGTTGGTCTCGACGGTGCTCTCATTCGGACCGCCGTTGTTGGCGCTCGACGGGTCGATCAGGGAATTGTCGCCTGCCCGGAACCAGGTCCCGATGTCGACGAACAGGGTGAAGTCGGCGGTCCCCGCGTCGGTCACCACGAGGGGCGGGTTCAGCTCGAGCTCCTGTTCCGCGCCATGGTCGGTCTCGTACACGAAGGGGGCGCCGTTCCACGTCCCGGTGACACGGATGCTCACGCCATCGAAGGTGGGATGGGCGGCCAGGAACGCGGCGTCTTCCGGATCGCTCGACGGGGTGTGGACCTTGAACTCGAACTCGTCATAGGTGCCGGGCATCACGTCCACCGTCACCACGGAGGTCGCGCCTCCGGAGAGGGGCAGGTCGAGCAGGTACGGCCCGGACTCGAGTTCCTCACACTGATCCTCGGTGGCCGTGCTGTCGCACTGCGACGGATACTCCGAGCGCTTCAACTCGACTTCGCGCACGACCATCTCGACCTTCTCGATGATCAGGGTGTTGGTGCCATCGGTGTATTCAACCGGGGCACCGCTGAACTGCGGTCCGCCGGCCGAGGGTGCGAGGGCGGCGGCACGAGTCGCCACATGCAACTGTACGGCGGCGCCCGACGCGGCCGGCCCGGCGGAATCACAGGCGGCAAGGGAAACGGCGAGGGCCATGACGCCGGCCGAACGAAGGGGACTGGACATGACAACACCTCCAGAAGGATCGAAGAAGACTTGTTCGTGCCTGCCCCTTCCAGAGGCAACCGGGGTGCCATGCGATGCTGATGATGCCAACCTGTTGTAGAATAGTCACTTGCGGTCATGCGAGCGCCGTTTCGAGCCGCGATGGCCGCATCGGGAGAATACCGATTGTAACGCTACGTTGCAATTCTCGGCCACACTTGAACCGGGGCACATTCGTCCCGGCCAGGTCCCGTCGGCCGCCGATCTTCTCCCGCTTGTCCTTATATTGCGGGCATTCCTGACCGGGACTCCCCCATGACCGGCTCCACCCAGCCCCTGCATCGGTCGACCAGCAACCGGATCATCGCCGGTGTGCTTGGCGGCCTCGCCGAGTACTTCGACCTCGACCCCACCCTGGCGCGAGTGCTCTACGTATTCGTGTCGATCGTGTCGGCCGGCTTCCCCGGCATCCTGGTGTACCTCGTGCTCTGGCTGCTGATTCCCGAAGAACGGGGCGGGGTGTGACCCGAGTCCGGCGTCTCGCGACGCTGGCCCTGGTGACGGTGCTGCCGGCGGCGTGCGCGCGCGACCGGCCAGCACCGTGCGCGGAGTGCGGCACCCTGGTGGTGGCCGCCGCAGGTGAGCCGTCCTCGCTGCTTCCGCCGCTGATCTACGAGACCGTCGGCCGCGACATCGCCGACCAGGTGTTCGAGCGGCTGGCCACGCTGTCGGCGGGTGCCGCGCCGATCGATCCCGCGGGATACACTCCCGCCCTTGCCGAGCGCTGGGAGCGGGTGGACAGCGTAACCCTGCGCTTTCACCTGCGGTCTGGTGCGGTCTGGCAGGATGGCGCGCCGGTCACCGCGGCCGACGTGGTCTTCTCCTTCGACGCCTACGCCGATCCCGCGCTCGATACCGATGCGGGGCCGGCGCTGCAGGGGCAGGTCACCGCCGCAGCGGAGGATTCCGCGACGGTGGTGGTGCGATTCGCGCGCGCCTATCCCGAGCAGCTGTACGACGCGACCTGGCATGTGCGCATCATCCCGGCCCACATCTGGGAGCCGATTCCCCGGGAGCAGTGGGAGGGGGATACCTCACTCGCGCGGGTGGTCGGGAGCGGCGGCTACCGGGTGGTCGACTGGGTGCGCGGCCAGTCACTGCGGCTTGAGGCGGTGCCGGGGAATCCCGCCGCCATCACCCGGGTCGTCTGGCGGTTCGTTCCCGATCCCGATGCGGCGGTGAACCTCCTGCTTTCGGGGGAGGCCGACCTCGTCGAGCAGCTCGGCGCGCCTTCCCGCGTGACCCGCGTCGCGGCGGACAGCGCCGCGCAGCTCCTTCGGTATCCATCCGCCGTCTACGGCTTCCTCGGCTTCCGGATCCAGGACGACCGGGGCATGCGGCATCCGCTCCTGGGCGATCGCCTCCTCCGCCGTGCCCTGGCGATGGGCATCGACCGGCAGACGCTCGCCACCGGCATCTTCGGAACAGGCACCGTGGCACCACCCGGCCCGATGTCGCAGCTGCTCTGGATCAACAGTCCCGACATTCGCACCCTTCCGTACGATACGGCGGCGGCCGCCCGGCTCCTCGATTCGCTCGGGTGGCGCCTCGGGGAGGACGGATGGCGTGCCCGCGGGACGACGGCGCTGCGCTTCGACATCCTGGTCCCCGGCACCAGCCCGTCGCGACGGGACCTGGCGCAGGCGCTGCAGCAGTCGTGGAAGGCGATCGGGGTGGATGTCACGATCACGGCGGTGGACTTCCCGGTGTTCAACCAGCGGCTGGCGCGGGGGGCCTTCGACAGTTACATCGGCGCCTGGCTGGACGAGCCGAGTCCGCGGTCGCTGGCCGACCAGTGGACGCGCGGCGGCTGGGGCAAGCTCAACTTCGGTCGGTACGCCAGCGCCGGTTTCGACCGGACCTTCGCGCTGGCCGTCGCCGCGCCGGACACCGGCACGGCCGGGCCGCTCTACCGGGCGGCGATGGATACCCTCAACGGCGACGCGCCGGCGCTCTTCCTCTACGCCCCCACCCAGGTCGCGGGGGCGTCCCGACGCCTCGAGGGAATCCGCATCAATCCCTATTCGTGGCTGAGCGGACTCGCCGCGTGGCGCGCGGGGCCGAGGCAATGACCAAGTCGCTCGAGACCCTGGCGAAGCAGCTCGAACAGTCCGACGACTACCGGGTGCTGCGCCGGTTTGTGCCACCGGGGACGTATCACGAGGGGGGTGGCGCAGAGACCGGCACGGCGCTGGTGGTGGACGTCGAAACGACAGGACTGGACCCGTCCAGCGACAGGATCATCGAGTTCTGCGGTGTCCCGTTCGAGTTCGAGAAGGAAAGCGGCCGCATTCTCACGGTCGGCGCGGCTGTCAGCTTCCTCGAGGATCCGGGGCGATCGATCCCGGCCGAGATTTCCAGGCTGACGGGCATCACCGACGACATGGTGTCCGGGAAAGTGATCGACGAGGCTGCGGTCGCGGCGCTGGCATCGGGCGCCGGGCTGGTGATCGCACACAACGCCGGATTCGACCGCCCCTTCGTCGATCGCCGGCTGGCGGCATTCCGCGAGAAGCACTGGGCCTGCTCCCAGAAGGAAGTGCCGTGGAAGGCGCTCGGTGTGAGCTCCGGGGCCCTCGAGTTCCTGATGATGAAGCAGTGCGGGCTCTTCTTCGACGGGCACCGGGCCGATGCCGACTGCCTGGCGGTGATCCACCTGCTGCAGCAGCCGCTCGAGGACGGGACACTCCCGTTCCGGCTGCTCCTGGAGTCGGCGCGGACGCCGACGTTCAAGGTCTGGGCGCTGGATTCCCCGTTCGAGACCAAGGACAGCCTGAAGCAGCGGCGGTACCGGTGGAGCCCCGGGGAAGGGAAGCTGCCGAAGGCGTGGTACAAGGAGCTGGGCAAGGAGGACGTCGAGGCGGAGGAGGAGTGGCTCCGGCGGGAGGTCTACGCCGGGAAGCAGGGGTGGAAGGTGGAGAAGCTCGATGCCAGGCGGAGGTATGCGGAGTAGCGTCACCCCTTCTGGCGCATCGGCGCTCCGGGCGGTAAGGTATCGGGAGGTGGGGGCGCCTCCTTCCGGGGGGCGGCGCGCAGCGGAACCGCAACTTCAGGAGGGGTCATGCCAGGCGAAAACAGGGTCATCCGTGAAGGGGTGATGGTCGGGCTGGTCGCCTACATGGCCGTGGCGGCGTTCTACGCGATGTTCGACCTGCTCGCGGCACGCGGGCCGCTCTACACCGTCAACCTCCTCGGCCTGGCGGTGTTCGACGGGACGCGGGGCCTGTCCATCACCCAGGGTCCGATCACGATGGATCTCAGCGGCATCCTCTGGTACAACGCGCTGCACCTGGTCTTCTCGCTGGTCATCGGGCTGATCGTGGTGCGGTTGATCGCGGAGGCGGAACGACATCCGGGCCGGGCCCGGCTGGTCCTGTACACCATCATCGGCGGATTCGTGGTGACGATCCTGGCGGTCGGGCAGCTCACCGAGCCGATCCGGCCGATGCTGCCGTTCTGGTCGATCGTCCTGGCCAACCTGCTGGCGGTGCTGTTTGCCGGGTGGTACCTGCTGCGATGGCACCCCGGGATCTGGGGGCGGTTGACGGCGTGAGTGCTCCCACCGGCGTGGCGCGGCTTGCCTGACGACGCTACAGCGACCGTTGCTACCGCCTTCGTACCTCTCGCTCCTTCCATAACGAATACACTGCCGGGATGACCAGCAGCGTCAGCACGGTGCTGCTGACCATGCCCCCGACCATCGGCGCGGCGATGCGTTTCATGACGCTGGCCCCCGCGCCCGTCCCCCAGAGAATCGGCAGGAGTCCCGCCATGATGGCGGTGACCGTCATCAGCTTGGGGCGCACCCGTTCCACCGCGCCTTCCATGACCGCGTCGTAGAGATCCTGCCGCGTGGGGACCTGCCCGTCGGCACGCTTTCCCTGCCAGGCATGATCGAGGTAGATGAGCATGATCACCCCGGTCTCCGCGGCGACGCCTGCCAGCGCCACGAAACCGATGGCCACCGCGACCGACCAGTTGTAGCCCAGCAGCCAGATGAACCAGAGGCCGCCGACCAGCGAGAAAGGCAGGGAGAGCATCACGATGGCCGTCTCGCCGATCCGGCCGAAGTTGAAGTACAGCAGGAGGAAGATGATGCCCAGCGTCGCGGGGACGACCACCTTCAGCTTGGCTGCCGCTCGCTGCATGTATTCGTACTGCCCGCTCCACACCATGGAGTAGCCGGTGGGCAGCACGATGCTGTTCGCGACCACCTGGCGGGCCTCGGCCACATAGCTGCCGATGTCGCGGTCCTGCACGTCGATGAAGACCCACGCCGTCGGCTGGGCTCCTTCGGTGCGGACCACCATCGGTCCCGCCTCCTGACGAATGGTGGCGATCTGCCCCAGCGGCACGAAGGTCTCGCCCCCCGGGCCGATTCCGGAGGAAGACGGGCCCGCCATGCCACCGGCCATGCCGGGGGAGGCGGTGCCGAGGCCGTGGCTGACGGGGATGAGCACCGAGGCCAGGCGCTCGGGGCTGTCGCGCAATTCGTGCGGATACCGGATGCGCACGCCGTAGCGCTCCCGCCCCTCCACCGTCTGGGTCACGGTCATGCCGCCCACGGCGGTGGCGATTACCGTCTGGACGTCGCCGACGTTCAGCCCATGCCGGGCGGCCTCCGCGCGGTCGATGTCGATGTCGAGGTAGTAGCCCGAGACGGCCCGCTCGGCGAACGCGCTGCGCGTCCCGGGGACCATCCGGACCACCTCCTCCACCTCACGGCCAAGCCGTTCCAGTTCGTGGAGATCGGGTCCGAAGATCTTGACCCCGACCGGCGTCCGGATGCCGGTCGCCAGCATGTCGATCCGTCCCTTGATCGGCATGGTCCACGCGTTGGTGGTCCCCGGCAGCCGCATCGCCGCGTCCATCTCGGCGACGAGCTTCTCGCTGGTCATGCCGGGTCGCCATTCCGATTCCGGCTTGAGAGTGATGGTCGTCTCGAACATGTCGAGCCCGGCGGGATCGGTGGCGGTGTTGGCGCGTCCCGCCTTGCCCCAGACATGCTGTACTTCGGGAAATCCGCTGAGAATCTGGTCCTGGATCCGCAGCAGTTCCCGGGCGCGCGCCACGCTGATGCCGGGCAGGGTCGTCGGCATGTAGAGAATGGTGCCCTCGTGCAGCGGCGGCATGAACTCGCTGCCCAGCCGCTTCCACGGAATCCAGGTCAGGATGACGGCGATCAGCGCGATCGTCACGACCCCCCAGCGGTGCCGGAGAACGAAGGTGATCATCGGCCGGTAGGCCTGGATCAGGATCCGGTTGACGGGGTTGGCCGATTCGCGGCGGAGCCGGCCGCGGATGAACAGGCCCATCGTGACAGGGACCAGCGAGACGGCCAGGAGGCTCGCGGCAGCCATCGAGAAGGTCTTGGTGTACGCCAGCGGATGAAAGAGCCGCCCTTCCTGTCCTTCCAGCGCGAACACCGGGATGAAGGAGACCGTGATGATCAGGAGCGAAAAAAACAGCGCCGGGCCCACCTCCCGTGCCGACGCCGCCACGATCCGCCACCGCTCCCCCCGACTCAGCGCATCGGTGGAGTACGACGGGCCGGTCTCTTCCTGGCCCGCCGACCGCCGCTTGGCCGTGACGGCGCGCTCAAGGTGCTTGTGCATGTTCTCGATCATCACGATGGCGGCGTCGATCATCGCGCCGATGGCAATGGCGATGCCTCCCAGTGACATGATGTCGGCGCCCACGCCCACCCATCGCATCGCGATGAACGCCATCAGGATGCCGATCGGCAGGGTGAGGATGGCAACCAGCGCCGAGGGGGCGTGGAGCAGGAACACGACACAGACGAGCGCGACGATCACGGTCTCTTCGAGGAGTTTGTCGCGCAGCGTTCCGATGGCCCGTTCGATCAGCTCGCTGCGATCGTACATCGGGCGCACGACCACGCCCGGGGGGAGCCCCGGCTGGATCTCCGCCAGCTTTGCCTTGACCCGCTCGATCGTCGTCAGGGCGTTCTCCCCGGAGCGCATCACGACGATGCCGCCGACGGCGTCACCGCGCCCGTCGAGCTCCGCGATGCCGCGCCGGACCGCCGGGCCCACGCTGACCCGGCCCAGTTCGGCCACCCGGATCGGCGTGCCGCTCTGGGTCGCCCCCACCACCACGTTCTCGATGTCGGCCAGATTCTTGAGATAGCCGAGCCCCCGGACCATGTATTCCCGCTCCGTGAGCTCGAGCACCATCGCACCGACGTCGGAGTTGGCGTTCTGGATGGCGGCCATCACCGCCGTGATCGGTACCCGGTAGGCCAGGAGGCGGGCCGGGTCGAGGTCGACCTGGTACTGCTTCTCGAACCCGCCGATCGAGGCGACTTCCGACACGCCGGGCACCGCGGTCAGCGCGTAGCGGAGCTGCCAGTCCTGGAGGCCGCGCAGGTCGGCCAGCGTCATCCGGCCGGTGGTGTCCTCGATGGCGTACTGATACACCCAGCCGAGCCCCGTCGCATCGGGCCCGAGGACGGGCGTCACCGCGGCGGGAAGGCGTCCCTGGATGCCGTTGAGATACTCCAGCACGCGGGAGCGCGCCCAGTAGAGGTCGGTACCGTCCTCGAAGATGACGTAGACGAACGAGATCCCGAAGAAAGAGTATCCCCGGACCACCCTGGCACCGGGCACCTTCAGCATCTCGGCGGCGATCGGATAGGTGACCTGGTCCTCGACGATGCGCGGCGCCTGCTCGTTGAACTCCGTCTGCACGATGACCTGGACGTCGCTCAGGTCAGGGAGTGCCTCGAGCGGGGTCGCCCGGACTGCGAGGATCCCGCCGCCCGCCACCGCCACGGCGGCCAGCAGGACCACCAGCGGATTCCGCAGCGACCACTCAATGATTCGCGTGAGCATCGTCCCCTCCTTGCGCGGGCGCAGGAGGCGTCATGCCTGGCATCCGTGGCATGGCGGTGTCAGGAGGCGGCGGCCCCCGGCGGGCCGGCGCCGCAGGTGCGGGGCCGGTCGTCGGCGACTTCATGTCCATGCCCGGCATGTCGCCCATGCCACCCATGGCCGCGCCAAGGTTCGATTCGGCGTCGAGGAGGAATGTCCCGGAGGCCACGACGCGTTCGCCTGGAGCAAGTCCATGAAGAATCTCGATTCGGTCGTCGGTGGCCGCGCCCAGCGCCACGTCCCGGGGCGTGAACATCCCGTCGGGGTCGGTGACGAAGACGAAGTTCCGCTCCCCGGTGGCCAGGACCGCGGACCGCGGGACGCTCAGGACAGTCCGCGCCGGCGTCTCGAAGCGGATCGTCGCATACATGCCGGGTTTGAGGGCGAGGCCGGGATTCGGGAGTTCCACCCGGATCCTGCCGGTCCGGGTCTCGGGATCGAGCGTCGGATAGACGTAGGTGATGCGCCCGGTGCGCGTCGTGCCCGGGAGTGCGGGGAATTCCGCCATGACCACGAGCCCAGGCCGGACCAGCGCGAGATCGGGCTCGAAGACCTCTCCCTCGAGCCACACGCGACTCAAGTCGGCAATCTTGAAGAGGGGCTCCCCGGCCGCCACGCGCTGACCCGCCAGGACGTTCCGCTCGACGACAATGCCGGCGACCGGCGAGTCGAACTGGACAGCCTTCCGCACCTGGCCACTTTGCTCGATGGCGGTGATGACGCCTCGGGGCACGTCCCAGTATGCCAGGCGGCGGCGGGACGCTTCCAGCAGCTCGCCGGCACCTCCCTGCGCGGACGCGGTGCCGGCGCCCACCTCCGACGCGAGCCGCCGGGCGATCAGCAGCTCGTCCTGGGCGCTGACCAGCATCGGGGAATAGAGTGTCAGAAGCGCCTGACCTTTCTGGACCGGCTGTCCCTCGATGCTCACGTACAGCTGCTCCACCCATCCATCGACCTTCAGCGCCACGGTGGCGACACGGGTTTCGTCATACGTCACCTGGGCCACCGTCCGGACCTCCCGGGCGATCGGTGTGAGGGTGGCGGTGGCGAACGTCACCCCGATGCGCGCGGCGTCCTGCGCCGACAGCATCACCGGTGTGGCGCTGTCTGCGACGGACGCGGTGTGCTGGTGTTCCATGGGGCCATCCGTGGCCGGCGCGGATGTGCGCGTCGCCAGGAAGGCGAGACCCAGCGCTGCCAGGATGGCCATGACCCCGAAGAGGGCGAGCGGTCGCCGCCACGACCCCGGGAGTGCGCTGGCGAACGGGGAGCGGGTCATCGTGATCCTCCTGGGATGGTCGTGTCGCGATCGTCGTGCATGAGCAGCGGCTGGCCGATCACCATCTCGAGTTCGGCCAGCGCCCGGCCTTCCTCGGCCTCCAGCCGGTAGAGCGTTGCGCGGTAGGCATAGACCGTCATGATGGCATCCAGGTAGGTCATGAAGTCGACATTGCCGACCTGGTAGGCGGCGCGGGCAGACGCGACGGTGGCCTCGGCCTGCGGCAGCAGGGTTGTGCCGTACAGGTTGCGGAGCTCCCGGGCCCGGTGGACTTCTGCCGCGAGTTCCGCCACCCGCCCCCTGGTGTCCGAACGCATCGCGTCGAGGTCGTCTTCCGCCATCTTCCGCATGGCGACCGTCTCGTCCCTCCACTTGAGTTGCCGGCTCCCCGCCCAGATCGGCACCGAGGCGCCGAGCATGAGGCTGAGCATGTTGTTGGTGCTCCCCTCCATTGGCTGGCGGGCGTAGATGACGCCGAATTCCAGGTCCGGCCAGATCTCCCGGCGGGCCAGCGTTTCGGCCGCCATCGCGGCGCGCACCTGGTCGGCACCCGCCACGAGCATGCCGCGCGATGACAGCGCCTGGGCCGTCAGGACTTCGATGGCTGGGAGCGAATCGGGCAACGCCGGGAGGATCGGCGCGCCGGTCGGGGCGTCTGGTGGCCGGTTCATCACGGTGTTGAGGCGTGCCGTCATGGTCCGTCGCATCGCGTCCATGTCGGCGATCTGCCCGGTCATGCGACCGGTTTCGAGCTGTCCCCGGAGCACATCCGCCTGCCTGGCCTCGCCGACGGCATACATCCCGTTGACCGTCGATGCCACCGCCTCGAGCAGGCGCAGCGTCTCGCGCATGACGGCCAGCGTGCCCTCTGCCTGGTAGAGATCGTAGAACGCCATCGCCGCGCGATTGCGCTGCCCCCACAGCGACTCGTCCACCTCGGCCTGCCGGGCGTCGGCTCGCGACTGGGCGACGTCGCCCGCCAGCCCCAGCTTGCCGGTCCCCGGGATCGGAAACAGCTGGCTCACCTGAACCTGGTTCATGCTCATCGGCCCTGTCAGGTCGAAGCCGGGAAGCTGGCGGTTCATGGTGGCGACCTGGAGACGCGGGTCGGGAAGCCGGCGGGTGGCGCTGACCCGCGCCTGCGCGGCGTCCGCCGCGGCCCGGGCCGAACCGATCCTCGGATTGAGGCTGTCCACGGCACGGTAGAGCGCGCCGATGGTCAGGGGCGGCGGTGGATGCTGTCCCGCCAGCGGCGTGACAAGGACGCCGCCGGCGAGGAGCGCTGGGAGCGCGCGTCGCATGGCGCGTGTCAGCCATGCGGCGCTACGCCCGGGGATGGGCAGTGGCGTGTTCATTCCCTGGTCCTGGTTCGTGTGGTTCCGTGCGTCCAGTCCGGACACGCGGAGAAGTCACCGACGAGCGGATCAGGTGATGGGAGGGGGTGTTTCCGGCGGAGTGAGAACGGACCGCAGATGGGTCGATGCCGGAATGGCGGGCGCCATTGCGGTCGGGGAGACGCTCAGTTCAACGGCGACCACGGCGGCGAGTCCGATGGTGCCGCATCCAGCCATGGCGAGGCAGCCCGACGACGAGTGGTCGGCATGGCCGTCCGGCGAAGCGGGCGGACAGTGGTCGGGGGAGGTGTGTTCAGCAGCCGCGGCCTGATGGTGGCTGGCGGCACAGACCGGCCCGTCCCCGACGGCAGCGTATTGCACTGCCATCAGTGTGAGGAGCCCGGAGACCAGCCGACGCGCGATCATGGTTGCAAAGTACGAGGGAGAGCCAAAAAGCGCCAATGAGGACGTTGTGAAGGCTGGATTACCCTCGGGCCCCCGGCTTGCGCGCGATGACCTGTACCACCGCGCTCCGGCCTCGGTGCAGATGGCCCTCCTGCACATTCCGCTCGAGTTCTTCCGCGCGCAGAATCTCCAGCCCCACAAGTTCGGCGCGCACCAGATCGGGCGTCAGCAGCAGGTCGGCTGACGCGGGTCCGCCGGTGCCGTAGCCGAGCTGACGGACCGCATACGCCTCAAGGACGAACACCCCGCCCGGTACCAGCCCCTCGACGACCTCCGCATGCACCCCCCGTCGCAGCTCCGGAGGCAGGTGGCAGAAGATCGACACGATTCCCTCCCACGCCGCGGGAGGCACCGTCCACTCGTTCAGGTCCGCCACCAGGGCGGTGAGGGAGACGCCACGCATGTCGGCGAGGCGCCGTGCCTTGGCGACCCCGACGGGTGAGGCGTCCACCGTAGTGACCGTCTGGCCGAGCGCGGCGAGATAGACGCCGTTGCGGCCCTCGCCGTCGGCCAGCGAGAGCACCCGGCCTGGCGGGATACGATCGGCGACGGAGGCCAGGAAGGTGTTTGGTGCGGTGCCGTAGACATACTCGGGGGCGCTGTACCGCTCGTTCCACATGCGGTGGGCCGGCTACCGCTGGCTGAACCGCTCGAGGAACTGCTTCTCGCTGTCGGTCAGCCGGCCGACGCCTTCCTGCTGCAGCTTCGCCATGACCCGGTCGAGCTCTTCCAGGTTGACCGGGTGCAGGCCTTCCCGCGAGATCTTCGACCAGCGGGCCATCGCCGAGGGCGTGGTGGTCAGGGCCGGCGGGGCCGCGGCCACCGCCTGCGCCTTGAACTTGCGGGCACCGCTGGTGCGCTCCGCCACCTTCAGGTAGACCCACGCGCCGAGGAAGCCGCCGAGGTGGGCAAAGTGGGCGATCCCGTCTCCCGTGGAGGCATACCCGGAGACGAGGGAGAGCACCGTCAGTCCGACGACCAGCCAGCGCGACTCGACCGGCAGCACCCCCCAGATGTGCAGCACATCGCGCGGCCAGATGTAGGCATAGCCGAACATCACGCCGTAGACGGCGCCGGACGCGCCGATGACACCGATCGTCGGGCTGGTGAAGGAAAGGAGTCCACCGGTGATGCCGGCCGCGAGATAGAGGCCGATGAACCGCCGGCTGCCGAGCCGTGCCTCGACCCGCGGGCCCAGGAAATAGAGCACCAGCATGTTGAAGAAGATGTGGCTGAAGCCGGCATGCAGGAACATGTAGGTGATGAGCGTCCAGGGCCGAGTCAGAATCTCGACGGGCACGAACACCAGCGCATCGCCCAGTCCCGGGACGACCAGGGTCAGGACGTACATGACGACGTTGGCGAAGATCAGGCGGGCAACCCAGGGTGTCATGCAGCCTCGAGCAGGAGTCGGCGGACCACCTCGGTCCGGTGCCGGAATATACGGTCCAGCTGGCGACGGACGATCGGGTGGGCCAGTCGGCCCAGCGGGCCGAAGGGCAGACGGTAGCGGACGGCGTCCTCGATGAGCGTCCCCTCGGGTGTCTCGGAGAAGGTGTGCCGGTGGATCCACTGCGCGTAGGGCCCGCGCCGCTGCACATCCTCGAAGACGAAGGGAGGGTCCCAGACGGTGATCTCCGTGCGCCACCGCATCGGAAGGCCGTGCAGACGGATCCGATAATCTATCAGGGCACCGGGGCGCATGGTGATCGGCTGGGGAGTCAGGATCTCGAAGCCGAGCTCGGGCGGGGTGATCCGACCGAGGTTGGCGGCGTCAGCGAAGAACGCGAAGACCTGTGGCCGGGGGAGCGGGATGGTCAGGGCACAGGCGAGCAGGTACTCGGGGGTGGCTGGCATGCGCATCGTACCCCCGAGCCCTGCCACAAGGTCCGCGCCGCTAGTTGGCTGCCGGCGGGGCGTTGTCGCTGTTCCAGGCGTCGATCTGGATCAGCCAGGTGCCGTCGACCTTCTTCCAGCCGACCAGGTACTTGCCGTTGTCGGCGTAGGTCCCGCCGTTCGGCATCGGGATGGTGGAGGCCCAGGTCCCCTCTTCCACCGCCATGTCCCCCGAGGCGGCAACCTCGATGGCCACCGGGGTCAGCACCATCTGCGCCTGGACCTGCTGCATCCCCGAAAAGAACTGGGTGATCTCCGCCGTGCCCTGCAGCCGCTCCTGATTGGGAGCCAGCAGGATGGCGTCGGGGGTGTAGACCGACACCAGGGCCACGGTGTCATACGCCGCGGCGGCGGCGTTGAAGACGTTCACCTGGGCGATGATCGCAGCTTCCTCCGCGGCAGGATCCACGACGGGGGCGGCGGGCTGGCAGGCGGCGGCGACGGCGAGCAGCGACAGGACGGCGAGACGGCGCATAAGGACTCCAAGGGTGAACGGGGGAGGGGAGAAAATGCACCGGTCGCCTCGGGAGCACCACCCCCCGGGGGGTGCTTGCCAAGTCTCCCGCCGGGTGCGAACGTATCTGGAGCCACTCGCGATCCATCTCTCATTGCCGAGCAGACGATGCCCCAGCCGAGACCCGGCCATGCCGTACTCGCCGCCCTTCTCCTGGCCTTCACCGTGAGTGTACCTGTGGCCTTGTCCGCGCAGGGGGCGACCGCCCCCAACACCCTTTCCGCCTCGGAGCGGGCCGCCGGCTGGACCCTGCTGTTCGACGGGGTCAGCACCACCGGCTGGCGCGGCTTCCGGATGACCGGCATGCCGGCGGGGTGGCAGGCCAGGGATGGGGCGCTGACCCGGGTGAGCGAGGCAGCCGATATCATCACCGTCGGGGAGTACGCCAGCTTCGAGCTGAGGCTCGAGTGGAAGATTGCTCCCAAGGGCAACAGCGGCATCATGTATCGCGTCACCGAGGCGGACAGCAACAGCTACGAGACCGGACCCGAATACCAGGTCCTCGACGACGAGGGTCATCGTGACGGGCTGAGCCGGCTGACGGCCGCTGGTTCGGTGTACGGCCTGTACCCGGCGCCCGACAGCCTGGTCCGCCCGGTGGGTGAGTGGAATCAGGCCCGCATCGTGGTCGACGGCAATGACGTGGAACACTGGCTCAACGGGACACTCGTCGCCCGTTATGCCCTCGGCAGTCCGGACTGGGTGGCGCGGGTCGACAAGAGCAAGTTCAGGCAGTGGCCGGGCTACGGGAAGGCGAAGACGGGGCACATCGCGCTGCAGGATCACGGGGACTGGGTGGCGTACAGGAACATCAGGATCAAGGTGCTGCCGTGAGCGGCAGCGGGGCGGTCAAGACAAAGCTCTCCATCATGATGTTCCTGCAGTTCTTCATCTGGGGCGCCTGGTTCGTCACCATGGGCACCTACCTCGGCTCCACCCTCAAGTTCGACGGTGAACAGATCGGCCTCGCCTACGGGGCGCTGGCCATCGCCGCCATCGTCTCTCCCTTCTTCGTGGGGATGGTGGCCGACCGTTTCTTCGCCACGGAGCGCATCCTCGCGGTGCTCTACCTGCTCGGCGCCGGGATGCTCTGGTGGGCCTCGACCCTGACCGAGTTCATGCCGTTCTTCGTGGTCCTCATCGGGTACGGCCTCTGCTACATGCCGACCCTGGCCCTCACCAATTCGATCGCCTTCGACCATGTAAAGGATCCGGCGAAGGAATTTCCCGCCATCCGGGTGCTGGGCACCATCGGGTGGATCGTGGCCGGCATCACCGTGGGGAGGATGGGGCTCGAGGCCACCGCCACGCCGCTCCGGCTCGCCGCCGCCGCCTCGGTGGCGCTCGGGCTCTTCGCGCTCCTGCTCCCGCACACGCCGCCGCACGCCGCCGGCAAGCCGCTGAGCGTCCGCGACATCCTCGGCCTCGATGCGCTGGCGCTGCTCAAGGACCGGTCGTTCGCCACCTTCGTGGTCGGCTCCTTCCTCCTCTGCATCCCGCTCCAGTTCTACTACGCCTTCACCAACCTCTTCCTCAACGAGGTCGGGATGGCGGAACCGGCCAGCAAGATGACCCTCGGCCAGATGTCCGAGATCGGGTTCATGCTGCTGCTCCCCTGGTTCCTGTCGAAATGGGGGGTGCGGAAGATCCTCCTGGTCGGCATGCTCGCGTGGGCGCTGCGGTACGCCCTCTTCGCCTTCGGCAACACCGGCTCCGGCCTCTGGATGCTCTATGCCGGCATCCTGCTGCACGGCATCTGCTACGACTTCTTCTTCGTGACCGGCCAGATCTACACCGACGAGCGCGCCGGCCCGAAGATCCGCGCTGCGGCGCAGGGCTTCCTGGCCTTCCTCACCCAGGGCGTCGGCTACCTGGTCGGCGCCTGGGCCTCGGGGCGGGTGGTGCAGCACTACGCCCTGCCCGGAGGCGGCCACGCCTGGCTCGGGGTCTGGCATGTCCCGGCCGTCGGCGCCCTCATCATCCTGGTCGTGTTCGCTGTCCTCTTCCGGCCCGCTGCGACGCGGGCCTCCACCCCGGCCTGACGGAATACACCATGACGACCAAGCAACCATCGCGGCGTGACTTCGTGGGCAGCGTGGCCGCGGCCGGCACCGCCTTCACCATCGTGCCCCGGCATGTGCTTGGCGGCCCCGGCTACACCGCGCCGAGCGACAAGCTCAACATGGCGTGCATCGGCGTGGGGGGGATGGGGGAGAACGACGTGAAGGGGGTGTCGAGCCAGAACATCTACGCCCTCTGCGACGTGGACCTCAAGCAGTCGGAGGACACCTTCCGGCAGTACCCCGAGGCGAAGAAGTACCGGGACTACCGCGAGATGTTCGACAAGGAAGCCAGCCATATCGACGCCGTTACCATCACGATTCCCGACCACGGGCACGCCGCCGCGGCGATGATGGCGCTGCGGCTCAACAAGCACGTCTACTGCCAGAAGCCGCTGGCGCGGACGCTGACCGAGGTGCGGACCCTGAAGGCACAGGCCGCGAAAACCAAGGTCGCGACCCAGATGGGCAACCAGGGCCACGCCGGCGAGGGAATCCGCGTGCTCCGCGAATGGGTGGAGGCTGGGG
>JAHECL010000016.1 GCA_024641745.1 Gemmatimonadota bacterium
AAGGGCACGGGGCCGACGTCACCGCCCTGCCGGTGCGGGTCTTCCATCGCCTCGGGGCCACCACCTTCGTCGCCACCAACGCCGCGGGCGGGATCCGGCCCGGATTCCGTCCCGGCTCGCTCATGCTGATCACCGACCACCTCAACCTGACCGGCCGCAGCCCCCTCGCCGGGCCAGTGGTGACGGGGGAGCCGCGTTTCCCCGACATGTCCGCGGCCTACGATCCCGGCCTGCGCGCCCTCGCGCTCGAGGTGGCCGCCGGGCAGGGCCTCTCCCTGGAGCAGGGCGTGTATGCGGCGTTGCTCGGTCCGAGCTACGAGACGCCCGCCGAGGTCCGGATGCTGGCGACGCTGGGGGCGGATGCGGTGGGAATGAGCACGGTCCCGGAGGTGATCGTGGCGCACGCGAATGGCATGCGCTGTCTGGGGATTTCCACCATCACCAACGCCGCGGCGGGTGTGTCGGAGGTGGCGTTGAGCCATGCTGAAGTGATGGAAACGGCGGGACAGGCGGGAAGACGGCTTGGGGACCTGATCGAAGGGGTCGTGGCGCGGGCGTAGGGACGGCTATTCCTCGGTCGGCACGTCGTGTCCCAGCGGCCCGTGACCGCCGCCGAGGCCGGGTGCGGCCCGCAGCGCTCGCTGGACATAGGCGATGCCCCTGCCCACCGACTCCTCGAGAGGCCGCCCGAGCGCAAGGCCGGCGGTGATGGCGGCGGAGAGGGTGCAGCCGGTGCCGTGGGTCGACGTCGTGTTGATCCGGGGGTGCGTGTATCGCCGGATCCCCAGGCGGCTCACGAGGATGTCCCCCACGACCCCGCCGGGGAGGTGCCCCGCCTTCACGAGCACCGCGCCCACCCCGGTCTCGAGGATGCGGCGTCCGGCGAGTTCCATTGAGGGGACATCGTGCACCGGCATCTCGGCGAGGATGCCCGCCTCCTCGAGGTTCGGGGTCACGATCTCGGCCAGGGGCAGGAGGGTGTCCCGCAGGACGGTCCGGGCTTCTTCGTCGAGCAGGCGATCGCCGGACGTCGCCACCATCACCGGGTCCACGACGAGGTGGCGCCATCCATATCCGCTGATCGCCTTGGCCACCTGCCGGACCAGCGGTGCGGTGGCCAGCATGCCGGTCTTCAGTGCGGCCGGCGGCAGGTCCTCGGCGAGCGCCGCGAGCTGGTCCCCGACCAGTTCGGGACTGACCGCCTGCACCGAACGGACGCCACGAGTATTCTGCGCGGTGACGGCCACGACGACCGAGGTCCCGTGAACGCCGTACTGATGAAATGTCTTGAGGTCCGCCTGGAGCCCGGCGCCGCCTCCGGAATCGGAACCCGCGATCGTCAGCGCGATGTGCATGATCACTTCCTGGGGAGTGTCGCTGTGGCCGGTGTCGAGACGTTAATCCGGGATCTTCGGCTCCGGCGCGGACGGGAGCGGCGCGGGCTCGCGCTCGCCGAGGGCGTCCGGCTCGTCGAGGAGGCCCTCCGCGCGGGGATCGTGATCCGTGCCGCCGCCGTCTCACCGGCGCTGGAAGCTACTCCTCGCGGCGCGACGCTGAAAGAGGCGCTGGCCGGCGCGGGGACGCCGCTGACGGAATTCGACGACCGCGCGCTCGCGGGGCTCTCCGATACCGAGCACCCGCAGGGCGTGATCGCCGTGATCGAGCCGCCGACATGGACGCTGGACGGCCTCTCCCCCCGCGCCGGCGATGTCGTCGTGGTGCTCGACGGCGTCCAGGACCCGGGCAACGTCGGGGCGATCGCGCGCACCGCCCTGGCGTTCGGCGCGACCGGATTGATCGCCCTGAAGGGGACGGCGGAACTCACCAACCCCAAGGTGCTGCGCGGCTCGATGGGCGCCATCTTTCGCCTGCCGGCGGTCTCGGCCACGGACACGGAATGCCTGGCGTGGGTGGCACGGGTGGGCGCGGCCCTCTGGGTCACCGACAGCACCGGTGAACGGCCGGGGGGGCAGCACATGACGGCACCGCTCGCGCTGGTGCTCGGCAACGAAGGGGCCGGTGTTCGCCCCGACATCGAGCGCGCCGCCAGCCGTCGCCTCGCCATCCCGCTTCAGGGCGGCGTGGAGTCGCTGAACGTGGCAGTGGCGGCGGGAATCCTCCTCTACGAGGTGCGGCGTGACGCTTGAATCGTTCGTGGCGATCATCGGGGGGCTGTTCGGACTGATCGTGGGCAGCTTCCTCAACGTCTGCATCGTCCGGCTCCCGGCGAACCTCTCCGTGGTGCGGCCCCGCTCGCGGTGCCCGCGCTGCGAACAGCCGATCGCCTGGTACGACAACGTCCCGGTCCTGTCCTGGCTGGCGCTCCGCGGCAAGTGCCGGGGGTGCGGGCTGCCGATCTCGCCGATGTATCCCGGCGTCGAGTTGCTGACGGCGGGCATCTGGGCCGCCATGGCGTGGGCGTACCCGCTGGAACTCGAGGGGCTCCGTGGCGCGCTGTTCTTCACCCTCCTCCTGGGTATCGCCCTCACCGACGTGCGCGAATACATCATTCCCGACGAATTCACCTGGGGCGGCCTCGTCCTTGGCCTGCTGTTCGCGCTGGCGGGCGGCCTGCCGACGCTCCTCCCCGCCCTGGTCGGCGCGGTCACCGGCTTCGGTCTGCTGTGGCTGGTCGGGGTGGCGGGGCACCTGGCGCTGAAGGAGGAGGCGATGGGAGGGGGCGACATCAAGATGATGGCGATGGTCGGTGCCTTCGTCGGCTGGCAGGGGGTGCTGCTGACCATCTTCCTGGGCGCGCTCCTCGGCACGATCGTCTTCCTGCCCCTCAGCCTGCTGGGACGCAAGAAGCTGGTTCCGTTCGGCGTCTTCCTCTCGCTTGGCGCGGCCGCGACCTGGATCGCCGGCCCGACGATCATCGCATGGTACCGCGGCTACATCGGGTTGTAGTCGCCGCCGCCGTGGCGGTGGCAGGACTCGGCGCCTGTCGCGGGGCGGCGCCCGGCTCGGGCGCCGACCCGATCGGCCGCCTGGTGGACAGCCTGCGCCCGGTGGTGGAGCAGACGGTGGGACTGCCGTTCAAGACACCGCCGAAGTACGCGGTGCGCTCCCGCGCCCAGGTCGCGGCCTACCTGTCGCTGAAACTCAACGAGGAACTGCCGCCGGCGCGCCTGACGGCGATGCACGACGTCTACCGGCTCCTCGGGCAGGTCCCCGACACCCTCGATATCCGCCGCCTCCTGACAGCGCTGTATGAAGAGCAGGTCGCGGGCTTCTTTGACCCCGACTCGAGCACGCTCTTCGTGTTCGAGGGGAGCGACGTGAGGTCGGCCCAGTTCAAGTTCGTGCTGGCCCACGAACTGGTTCACGCCCTCCAGAACGACTACCTGCCGCTCGACTCGATCATGCACCAGCGGCACGACGCGGACCGGCTGGCGGCGGCGCAGGCGGTGCTCGAGGGGCAGGCCACCCTCGCCTCGATGAAGATGATGACGCCGGGGCAGGACCTGCTCGGCGATGACGCCATCTGGGAGGTGTTTCGGGAGCAGCTCGTGAATGCGCGCGGGTCGATGGCGGTGTTCGCCGAGACGCCGCGGGTGCTCCAGGAGGGGCTGATCTTTCCGTACCTGGCGGGTGCCGAGTTCGTTCGCTGGTACGAGCGCGACCGCGCCGCCTCGGGTCCGCCCTACGGCGCGGCACTCCCGGTGTCGACGGAGCAGGTGCTGCATCCCGCCCGCTACGCCCGGCACGACCAGCCGGTGGCGGTCGCGCTCGACACGGTGGGCGCCGGGCCGGGCGAGACGGATGTCATGGGAGAGATGGGGATCGCGATCCTGGCCGCGGACCTGGCCGGCGTCGAGGTGGTGAGCACCACCATCCCGATCGGGTGGGCCGGTGACCGGTACCGGCTGTACCAGACGCCGGCAGGGCCGGCGCTGGTGTGGCTGATCGCATGGGACGACCAGCGCGCGGCCGACCGCTTCCTCCAGGGCAGCGGCGTCCGGCTCACTGCGCTCGCTCGCCCAGCATATCGAACGGCCGTGACGGCGCAGGACGTCGAGGGTCTCCCCGGCGCACGGGTCGTCATCGCGCCGGCGGAATGGACCGGCTGGTCGGACCAGCCCTAGTTCAGCCGGAGCCGCGCACCCGCGCGCTGGCGTTCCCGCTCCACGTCGGCCAGCGCGCGCGACGACATGGCAGCGATCTCCATCACCCGGGCAAGGAACGCCAGGCCGAGCGTCAGATCCTCATCCGACAGGCGCCGGGCCGCCATCGTCGCGTGACGCGGTCCCCGGCCCACGGCCTCGGCCAGCCCGTCGGCCACCTGCGCCGCCTTCTCGATGTCTGCTTCCAGCTCCTTCGGTTCCGGCATGAAACCCATGGTGTCCTCCAGGGGCGGTGACGCGGGCAGCACCGCGCGCCCGCTGCCCCACGCTAGGGAGGCCGGCGGCCGGGCCATCATCATCCCGCCGCCGTCGGGAGCCGGATCCGGCTATCGAAACGCCTGGTTGATGCCGAACGCGATCAGGCCGACCATCGCGCCGAGGACGTATCCGAGCCGGACGATCAGGGTGAGTTCACGCTGGGTCACGTTGCGGATGATCTCCTCCATCCGCTGGGTCGAGAAGCCGAGCACCTTCTGCTCCACCATCTCCTGCACCTTGAACTGGGCCACCACCTGCGGCACCTGCCGCTCGGTCCAGTCCCAGGCGGCGTTCAGGATGGACTGCCGGATTTTCGAGGACGTTTCCGCGCCAAGCCATGCGGACGGGCGGCCGAGGGGCCTCCGCAGGAGGGCGCGCGCCGAGCTCCGCGCGACCCCGGCCACCCAGCGCTGCCCCTCCGCTCCGCTGGCCGCCCTGGCCACGAACTGGGCGATGCGGCTCGGGGGAACGGTGGAGAGCAGGTCGTTCCAGGTGCGCCGCTGCGTGGCATCCAGCAGGCGTGACACGGCGCGCTGCCCCACGGTCCGCGTCGTCTCGTCACGCGCGACGTTCACGAGCCAGTCGCCCAGGGTGCCGGCGAGCGCCGCCTGCTTCTCCGGACCCAGGCTTGCCATCCGGTCGCGGAGCGGGATGCGGAGGAAGCTGACCAGGCCGTCGTTCACGGCGCGGGTGAGCTGGTGGCGCATCTCCGGCGTCGACAGCGACTCGGCGAATCGTTCGAACCCCTCGCGTTCGAGCCCGTCGAGCAACCGGGTGAAGGTCTGGTCGGTCACGACCAGCTTCGCGAGCAGCCGTTCGTGCAGGAGCAGGTCGCGGACGGCGCGGTCGAAGGCGGTGCGGAGCGCGAGGTGGATCTTGCCCTTCGCCTCCGGGTCGGCCAGGACCGCTCCGATCCGTTCGATCGCGACCGGGAGGTAGTCGCTGATGGAGGCTTCGACGGTTCCCACCATCCCCTCGGGGAGGCGGTCGATCAGCGGGTGATCGTCCCGTGACAGCCGCTCCAGCTGCACGTCGACAAAGTGCCGGAGCGCCCCTTCGAGGTCTTCTCCCTCCGTGAACTGGCGCAGCCATCCCTCCACCTTCGCCTCGAACTCCTCGCGCCGATCCGGCGTGAGGAGGTCGCCGATCTGCCGATCGCCGTGTTGTGCCTGCAATTGGCGGATCCACTCCTCGGCCTTCGCCACGAAGGCCGGGGTGGCGAGGTAGGCCGCCAGCTCTGCCGACACGCGATCGCCCAGCCGATCGACCCACCCCTCCAGGTCGGCGCTGATGGAGGCTGGCAGGATGTCGATCAGCGGGCCGCGCTCCCGTTCCAGCAGGTCGTCGAGGAACCCGCTGAGGGCGCGGTCGAAGGCGGCTCGCACTTCGGGCGCGGACAGGCGCTGCGAGAGGTCCGCGGGCGTCAGGAGCTTCTCGCCCACCGTCTTGCCGATGCTCTTGGCGAGCCGTGCCTTGTTCTTGGGAATGGCGCCGTGCAGCCGGAACGGCCACCGGCCGCGCTGCTCATACGGATGGAAGAGCATCCAGATGGCGACGGCGTTGGTCAGTCCACCCGATATGGCGCCGACGGCCACCGTCAGGAGGCCGGCCAGGAGGGTCTGGGAGTCCATCCTTGGAGTATAGGCGGACCCCCTTCCCGTGCGGCAGGGTGTCCCGGGGACCGGAACAGGCCCCGGACCTTGAGGTGTGAGATGGCCTCCCGTCCGGTGGTCAGCCTGTAAGAGGGCACTCCGGCTGGATTTGCGCCATTCCAGCCGGTCTGGCGCCCGGCCCCCGGGAGCGGATTCCTGCTTGACCGTTGCCGATGTCGTGAAACTGCCCGTCAGCCGAGGGGCACGGTTGCCCTCGTCCCAGTCCCGCTGCCCCGGTCTCCCGCCTTGCCTCAACCCCCTAAACCGCTTACGTTTCAGGGCTTATGTTCGACGAGCTTTCCTCCAAACTTTCCGACACGCTCCGTCGCCTCGCCGGCCGCGGCGTCCTGACGGAGGATGCGGTCAAGGAGGGGCTCCGCGAGGTTCGACGCGTGCTGCTCGAGGCCGACGTCAGCTTCGACCTGACGCGTGAGTTTCTCGAGCGCGTCCAGGCGCGCGCGATCGGGACCGAGGCGCTCAAGGCGGTGCGGCCCGGGCAGCAGGTCGTCAAGATCGTCTACGACGAGCTGGTGGCGCTGCTGGGCGAGAAGCAGGCGCCGATCGCCTTCGCGTCGGTGCCGCCGACGATCGTACTGCTCGTGGGCCTCCAGGGGTCGGGCAAGACGACCACCGCCGGCAAGCTGGCGAAGCGCCTGAAGCTGGAGCAGAAGGCGCCGTTCCTGGTGGCTGCGGACGTGTACCGCCCGGCCGCCGTGGACCAGCTCAAGACCGTGGCGGAGCAGGCCGGGGTCGGGGTCCACGCCGAGCCGGGCGAGACGGGCGTCGTCGGCATCGTCCAGCGGGGCATCGTGGCCGCCGGGAAGGCGCGCGCCCGGACGGTCCTGGTCGACACCGCCGGACGGCTGCAGATCGACGACGACATGATGGCGGAGCTGGCGCGGCTCAAGGCCGCGGTCCGGCCCCACGAAATTCTCCTCGTGGCCGACGGCATGACCGGCCAGGACGCGGTCCGGATCGCCGGCGGCTTCCACGAGGCGCTCGGGATCACCGGCGTGATCCTGACCAAGATGGACGGCGATGCCCGCGGTGGCGCGGCGCTCTCCATTTACGGCGTGACGAAGGCGCCGATCAAGTACGTCGGCGTCGGCGAGAAGCTCGACGCACTCGAGCCGTTCATTCCGGAACGGATGGCCGGACGGATCCTCCAGCAGGGCGACGTGCTCACGCTGGTGGAAAAGGCCCAGTCCTCGATGGACGAGGAGGAGTCGGGCCGGCTCGCGAAGAAGGCGCTGTCGAAGCGGGGCATGGACCTGGAAGATTTTCTTTCCGCCATGCGCCAGATGCAGAAGATGGGCCCGCTCAAGAACGTGCTGGGGATGCTGCCCGGCGTGAACGCGAAGATGCTGCAGCAGGCCAACGTGAACGAGGACCGTCTGAAGCATGTCGAGGCGATCGTGCTCTCGATGACGCCGCGGGAACGGCAGAATCCCGACCTGTTGAACGGGTCGCGGCGGAGCCGGATCGCACGGGGCAGCGGGCGGTCGGTGCAGGAAGTGAACCAGTTGATGGCGCAGTTCAAGCAGATGAAGAAGCAGATGAAGTCGGTCGGCAAGCCCGGAGCCCGGATGCCGTTCGGGCGCGGATTTCCTGGCTGAGCACGCAACCCAAGGGATTGAACCATGGCAACTCGCATTCGTCTTCGCCGCGTCGGGCGGAAGAAGCTCCCCCTGTACCGCATCGTGGTCGCCGAGAAGACGGCGCCGCGTGACGGTCGGTTCATCGAGGTGATCGGGACCTACTCGCCGAAGTCCAAGGTCGAGGCGGACCAGCTCACGGTCGACACCGACAAGGCGCGCGCCTGGCTGGCCAAGGGCGCCACGGCCTCGGAAACGGTGAACTCGCTGCTCCGGAAGGCCGGGCTCTTCAAGACGCCGACGGCCTGATGACGGAAGGCGCCCGCCACCTGGTGGTCGGGCGGTTTCGCAGGCCGCACGGGTTGAAGGGGGAGTGCACGATCTTCCCGCTGACCGACGACCCGGACCGGGTCTTCGCCACCGGACAGGCACTCTGGGCAGTGGATCTCGCGGGGCAGGTCATCGGGGCGCCGCTCAAAGTGGAGCGCAGCCGGCCCTACCACCGCGAATGGCTGTTGAAGTTCGTCGGCATCGTGCATCGGGACGGGCTGGAACCCTATCGGCACGGGTTCCTCGCCGTCCCCGCCGCCGCCGCGACGCCGCCGGAAGGGGATGAGGTCTACCTCCATGAGCTGAACGGGTTTGCCGTGGTGCTCGAGGACGGGACCCCGGCCGGGCTGGTGACCGACTACTACGAGACCGCGGCCGGACTGGTCATCGAAGTGCAGGGCCCCAGGCGGGAGTTCCTGTTGCCGTACCGCAAGGAGTTCGTGACGCAGGTGGACCGGACGGCGAGGCGGCTGGTGATCGCGCCGCCGGACGGGCTGCTCGATGGGTGAGCCGCTCCGGATCAACGTGGTGACGCTCTTCCCGGAGGTGTTCACGCCCTGGCTCGAGGCCTCGATCATCGGGCGGGCGCGCACGGAAGGCCGGGTGGAGTTCCGGACGGTGCAGCTCCGCGACTTCACCCATGACCGGCATCACACCGTGGACGACTACGCCTTCGGTGGCGGAGCGGGGATGGTGCTGAAGCCGGAACCGTTCTTCGAGGCGGTCGAGACCCTCGCCCCCCTGACGGGACCGGTGGTCCTCCTCTCGGCGCGGGGCAGGCGGTTCGCCCACGACGATGCGGTCCGCTGGTCGCTGGGGCGGGACCTGACGCTGCTGTGCGGGCATTACAAGGACGTCGACCAGCGCGTGGCCGATCACCTGGCCACGGAGGAAGTCTCCCTCGGGGACTTCGTGCTGACCGGGGGAGAGCCCGCCGCCCTGTGCATCCTCGACGCGGTGGTGCGGCTGCTCCCCGGTGCCCTGGGCGACCACGAGTCCGCCAGCACCGACTCGCACTACGACGGGCTGCTCAGCCCGCCGAGCTACACCCGGCCGCCGGAGTACCGGGGCCACGCCGTGCCGGAGGTGTTGCGTTCCGGCGACCACGCGAAGATCGCTGCGTGGCGGAAGGACCAGGCAGAAGCACTCACGCGTGAGCGCCGGCCGGATCTCTGGCAGGCGCACCACGCGTCCGATGACTAGCGGCACGTTGCCGAACGGGACCCACGCGGTCCGCACTCAGGAGAAGACGATGGAACGGATGGATGCCTTGACGCGCGGGACCCCGCGCACTGATCTCCCCGCGTTCGACGCCGGGGACACCGTGCGGGTCATGGTACGCGTCCGCGAGGGCGACAAGGAGCGGCTGCAGGCCTTCGAGGGGGTCGTCATTTCCCGGCGGGGCGGTGGCGCCCACGAGAACTTCACGGTGCGCAAGGTCTCGGCCGGCGTCGGCGTGGAGCGGATCTTCCCGGTGCAGAGCCCCACGATCGCCTCCATCGACCTGGTGCGTCGCGGGCGGGTGCGCCGGGCCAAGCTCTATTACCTCCGTGCGCTGAGCGGCAAGGCCGCGCGCATCCGGGAGAAGCGCGAGATCTAGGTCAGTGGCCGCCCCCCGACCCACGCTGGACCGCGAAACGGCGGCCTGGGAGTCGGGGCAGTTGCTGGTCGGTGTCGATGAAGCAGGCCGCGGTCCCCTGGCTGGTCCAGTGGTGGCCGCGGCTGTCGTCTTTCCCTTCCGTTCCACCCTCCTCGACGGCGTCCGCGACAGCAAGACCCTCTCGGCGCCACGGCGCGAGATGCTCGCCGTGCAGATCCGCGGGGCGGCCGTGGCGGTCGGGGTGGGTGGGGCGTCGGTCAGGGAAATCGACACCCTCAACATCCGCGTGGCCACCGCCCTCGCGATGCGCCGCGCCGTCCTCCGCGTGTTGTCCGGCTGCCCCGCGGCCCCGCAGCCCCGCCTCCTGCTGGACGGCCTCCCGATGCCCGAGGTGGGCTTCCCGCACGATGCCCTCGTCGCCGGCGACGCCCACTGCCACAGCATCGCGGCCGCCGGCATCATCGCGAAGACGGTCCGCGACCGGCTGATGCGGCGCCTGGCGGCGCGATATGCCGGCTACGGATGGGAGCGGAACTGCGGGTACGGCAGTGCGGAGCATCTGGCGGCGATCCAGTCGCTGGGCGCGACCCTGCATCACCGCCGGAGCTTCAGCCCGATGAGCGGGATGGGCCTGGCTACCTGGCCCTCCAGAACGTCTCGTCCTGCGCGGCAAAGTCTTCCGGGACATAACTGATCTGGGGACTGATCGTCAGGATCTGGGTTTCCACCACCACGGTCGATGCGGTGAACTGCGCCGCGATCGCCGCTGGGTCGGGGATCCTGGCGCCGACCGTCTGACCCTCGGCAAGGTCGGAGTCCAGCTCGGCGTAGGAACTCATTGGGACAATCAGGAGAAATGTGGGGCTGGGTCCGCCGGCCACGAGTTGATAGGTGACCCACGACGTCTCGCTGCCGGCGGCGGCGTACCCGGCAACATATGCCTTCAGGACGGTGAGGAACGCCGCGTCCTGGCCCGGCCGTACCGTAAAGGTACTGACCCAGAAGTGCCGCGTCTCCGGCTGGATGAAGGCGGGCCGGTAGCTCAGTGCGGGCTGGTAACTTGCCAGGATGGTCTGGACGTCGACGACGAACGCCGCCTCCCGCGCCATTAGCGTGTCGAGCCGCTTGGCGAGAGACGTGTCCTGCTGGTAGCTGGCGTCGAGGCTCTCCAAACCGCGGAAATCGGCCGCCCCGCCGATGAACCAGAACTGCGGCGCGCCGGAGGCGGCCACCGTTCCGACGTAGCTGTAGGGCACCTTCTTCGTCCGGAGGGTCGTGACCCAGTTGCGCTCGTTGTTCAGGTGGGCGGCCGACGTGCCGAACCGTGCCGTTTCCCGCACGATCCGGATCGCGGGCGGTGGGTCAGGGCTGAGCCACACGCTCTGGGCGGGGAGCGCAGCGGGCAGTGCGAGAAGAGCCGGGCCGAGCAGGAGGGCGGGGAGTCGGAAAGGCATGACAGGCTCCGCGGAGGGGACCCCGCGAACCTACCCGCGAACCTCGGCGGGGCAAGCCCTTGAATCCGGCCCCTCCGGGTGCAAGGTTTCGGGCGGTTCGGGGGCGTAGCTCAACTGGTAGAGCAACGGGCTTTTAACCCGTAGGTTCTGGGTTCGAGACCCAGCGCCCTCATTGCAGGATCACCCACCCCGCGTTCCTCCCACACCCAGAGCGTGATGTTCCTTTCCTGGGGTCTTCTCTACGTCTTGAGTGAATGGGCCATCCGGCTCGTGATGCTGGTGTACGTCCCGCAGCGCCGGAGTCCGGCCGCCGCGCGCACCTGGCTGCTGCTGATCTTTCTCCTGCCCTGGCCGGCGTTCCTGCTCTACGCTGCCATCGGCCGGATCAAGTTTCCCGCCTGGCGCCTGGATCGCCAGCGGCAGGTGTCGCAGATCATCCGCGACTGGCAGCGCATCCACCCGATCCAGGAGGAGGCTGGCGGCCCCGGAGGGAACCTCCCGGCGCTGGTGCAGGCGCTCGGTGATTTCCGCGCCCTGGCGGGCAATGCGATCGAGCTGCTCCCCGACTACGATGCCTCGATCGCGAGGCTCGCGCAGGACATCGACGCGGCGCAGGCGCACGTGCACCTCCTCTATTACATCCTCGCCGACGACGACCGCGGCGGTCCGGTCGTGGAAGCCCTGCTGCGCGCCAAGGCGCGCGGGGTGGACTGCCGGGTCCTCATCGACGCCGTCGGATCCCGCAAGTTCGGGCTTGCGGCGCTGCTCCAGCGCCTGCGCGACGCCGGCATTCCCGCGCACGAAGCCCTCCCCGCCGGTCTCTTCCGCCGGAACGCCGCCCGCTTCGACCTCCGGAACCACCGCAAGGTCGCGGTGATCGACCAGCGGGTGGCCTTTACCGGGTCCCAGAACCTGGTGAATCCCGGCTTCGTGGAGGGGTATCCCAACGAGGAACTGGTGGCCCGGGTGACCGGTCCCGTCGTCATCCAGCTTCAGGCGGTCTTCCTGCAGGACTGGTTCTTCGAGACCGGCCACCTGCCCGCGAACCCGGAGGCCTTCGAACTTCCGGCCCGGACGGGGGCCTCGCTGGCCCAGGTCCTCCCCAGCGGCCCGGGGTATGAACGGGAGAACGCGCAGGAGCTGCTGGTGCACCTCTTCCATCGTGCCGAGCGCCGGATCGTCATCACGACGCCGTACTTCGTGCCCGACGACCCCTTCCTCCAGGCGCTGCGCACGGCGGTGCGCCGCGGCGTGGAGGTGCGCCTGGTGGTGGCCAATCCGGTGGACAAGTGGGTGATGGCGCTCGCGCAGCGCTCCTATTTCGACGAGCTGCTCCGGGCCGGCGTGCGCATCCACCTCTACCGCCCGCACTTCCTGCACGCGAAGCACGTGAGCATCGACGACGATCTCGCGATCGTCGGCTCGGTCAACATGGACATCCGGTCCTTTGCGCTCAACGCGGAGGTGGCCCTCCTGGTCTACGACCCGGCGGTCGTCGCCTCGATGCGGACCGTCCAGGAGACGTACTTCGCCGACTCGATCGAGCTGACGCGAGAGGCGTGGGCCCGGCGCCCGCTCTGGGTTCGCGTGGCGCAGAACACCGCCCGGCTCGGCGACTCGCTCCTCTGACCGTTTCGGTTACCTTACGGGTCGCTCCCTGACACCTCTTCCATCCAGCCCAGGCCCCGACTCATGAGTCTCATCTGGATCAACGGACAGTGGTACGACCGCGACTCCGCCAAGATCTCCGTCTACGACCACGGCCTGCTGTACGGGGACGGTGTCTTCGAGGGGATGCGGGTCTACGGCGGCCGCCCCTTCCGGATGGCGGAGCACCTGGATCGGCTGTACGACTCCGCCAAGGCGATCTGGCTGACAGTGCCGATTGGCCAGGAGGAGATGGGCCGGGTGACCGTCGAGGGGGTCGCCAAGGCGGGCATCACCGAGGGGTACCTGCGGCACATCGTCACCCGCGGGATGGGCGACCTGGGCCTGGACCCCCGCAGCTGTCCGTCGCCGACCGCCATCATCATCTTCGACACGATCCGGATCTGGCCGGCCGAGCGGTACGAGAAGGGGCTGTCGATGATTGGCGCCGCCACCCCGATGCCGAGCCGCGAGACGCTGTCGCCCCGGGTCAAGTCGCTCAACTATCTCCCGCACATCATGGCGAAGCTGGAAGGCATCCAGGCCCAGATGGACGAGGTCCTGATGCTGGACCGGAGCGGGTACGTGGCGGAAGCGTCGGGGATGAACATCTTCATCGTCCGGCGTGGGGTCGTGACCACCCCCCCCGCCTGGACGGGGATCCTGCGTGGCGTCACGCGCGACCTCGTGATCGATCTCGTGGCCGAGGCCGGTCTCACGATGCGCGAGGAGCCGATCAACCGATACGACATCTATACCGCGGACGAGGCGTTTCTTACCGGGACGGCGGCGGAGATCGCCCCGATCCGGTCCCTCGACGGCCGGCAGGTCGGCGCCGGTCCGGTCGGGCCGGTCACCCGTGACCTCATGAACCGGTTCAAGGCGCTGACGCGGCAGTAACATCCCACCCTTGACCACCCTCTCCGGCGCGGCCCATATTCGCCGGGGTCCCTGAAGGGGAGTTTGCATGCCTTGGCGCGTCGTCGAACATGGCGACACCACCTGGAAAGTCTCGTTCGCCGCGGAGCGGACAGCCAACACCGCCCACTGGCGGCTGGTGCTCTCGTTCCGTGCGGCGGAGCCGGAGGCGCGCGCATTCTGGGCGACCTATCCCCTCGAGTCGACGTCCCGCTCGGCGCTCTATTCCCAGGCCGAACGCATCTCCGCCGATCGCCTGGCGGCCATCCTGTCCGAGCATCTCGGCTGAGCGGGGTTCCACGATGACACAGATCTCGTTCCAGGAGCTCCGGCGGATTGCCGATTCCCTCACGACGCTGCGCGGGAAGTCGGTGTCGGCCGCCGTCATGCGCTCCGACCTCCGGCAGCTGCGCCTGGAGATGGAAGACGGCGTGATGATGGTGCTGACGGTGGAGAGCGACGAGGGCGGACGGCCCCGCCTGGAAGTGGATGTGGTGCGGCCGGTCGAGGAGCCGGGGCGGCAGCTGGAAGTCCGGTTCGACGCCCTCTAGGGGGCGCCGACCAGCGCCTGCCAGACGTCCCCGGACGTGGTGGCCATCCAGGCTTCCGCGGCGGACGGTGTCGCGAACCCCTTTGTCAGGATGACCAGCACGTACGGCGCCCTGCCCGGTGGAAAGATGAGGGCGGCGTCATGGTTGATGCCGGTGATGTTGCCGGTCTTGCTGGCGACGCGGGTGCCGGGCGGGAGGCCGGCGGGGATGCCCGCGCGGAACTCCTGATGGCTCAGGATGTCCAGCATCACGGTGGTGGACGACTCCGACGCGGCGCGGCCCTGGGCAATCGCGGCGAGCAGGACGGCCAGGTCCCGTGCGGTGGTGGTGTTACTGAGCCCGCGGTCGAACGCCTTCTGGTCCTCGACCCCTCGAAGCACCACGATGGAGTCGGCGCCCAGCCGCCGTGCGGTGGCCTGGATCTGCGGGGCGCCCAGTTCGGCGACCAGCAGGTTGGTGGCGAAGTTGCTGCTCCGGGTGATCATCAGGCTCGCCAGCACCCGAGCCGGGATCAGCTGCCCCTCGAGCGAGTCGAGCACCGGTTCCGGGGCCAGCTGATAGGTGGAGCCGTCGACGATCGACGTGAATTCGTTGCGGACCAGCACCGGCCAGTCCCACGTGAATTCACCGGCGTCCACCCGCTGGGCCAGTTCAATGAGGACCGGCAGCTTCATGGTGCTGGCGGCATGGACGCGCCACTGTGCATTGCTCCAGAGCGAGTCCCCGGATCCGAGGTCGAGGAGCGCCAGCCCCACCTCGACACCGGTCGGACGGGGCCCGGCCCCTAAGTTGCTCCGCAAGGCGCCGGGGATCTGGGCGGTCGCGGCGGGTGCAAGCAACAGCACGGCGCCGAGCAGCAGCATAAGTCGTTTCATGAGGGGGAGATTAGCTCCCCCCGATGTCACCATCAAGAGTCCACATGGCAGACACGCACCCCCGATTGCGATTTGCGGAATTCCGCATCGAACGCCTCCCGAGCGGCCGCTGCAGCGCTGCGGTGGTCCTGACGGGGCCGGGTGGCGCGCGGTACGAGGGCGAGGCCCAGGGGCTGGCCTCGCAGGCGGGCGAATTGCGTTGCGCGGCCCAGGCCTGCATCAGCGCCCTCACACAGTCGGTCGAGGGCGAACTCAGTTTCGAGTGCCTCGGGGTCAAGGCGATCCGGGCCTTTGACGCCACGGTGGTGATCGTCTCGCTGGCCACCCGAGGGGAGGGGATCCCAAAGCGTGTCGTCGGCTCGGTCCTCACTGAGGAGGAGCCCACCCGGGCAGCCGCCCTCGCCGTCCTGAACGCCACCAACCGCCTGCTCGGGAACCGGTACTTCGTCGAGTGAGGCTGCGCGACCGATCCTGGCCGGCAGGCATCCTACCTTGGATGGGGCGCAGGGTGGGGTTTCGCCACGGCGGACCGGCAATTCCGGCCGGGCACAATACGGTGTTGATCGTATCTAATCTGTTGTCGTCATTGCAGTTACGTTGGATGCGCGTGCGGATTGCCTGCGCGGCATAGCTTTGGCTCCACGGTTGAGAGGGTGTGGAGCCCGCTTCATTCCGAGATTCGCCTGGGGGCGGCGCGCCGCTGCTTCGCCCAAGGAGCCATATCGAGTGCATCGTTCTCTCCCGTCGGTCCTGTCCCTGCTGTTCCTCGCCTCCGTCGCCTGCAGCGGCGGTGGTGCCCCTGCCGTGGCCCCGACCCCCGTGGCGCAGGCCGCGCCGGCGTCCCCCGCTCCGGCGCAGGCCCCCGAGTCAGGCCCATCCGCCCGGGCGGAACTCGCCTCCCTGCCCGCTGCCGCGGCGGTGCTCGATGCCGACCGCGAGGCGCAGGGCATCGTGGCGGCCGATTCCGCCGCCGATGCCGCCGCGCTTGCGGCGCTCGAACTGGCCACCCCTGACACCAGCGACGAACCGCAGTCCTCGCACGGCGGCGGCGCGGACGACCTCGACGTCGTCGCCTCGTGGGACATCGACGTGTCGACCTACGCGTCGCACGAGCGCGTGCAGTACTACCTCGACTTCTTCCAGGGACCGGGCCGGGAGCGGATGGCCATCTGGCTCACGCGGTTGCCCCGCTACGAGGGGATGATCCGCGAGCAGATGCAGGCCAATGGCGTGCCGGAGGACATGGTGTACCTGGCCCTCATCGAGAGCGGGTACTCCAACACCGCCGTGAGCCGCGCCCGGGCGACCGGGATGTGGCAGTTCATGAAGGGGACGGGCCGGATGTACGGCCTCCAGGTGAATTCCTACCTCGACGAGCGGCGCGATCCGGTGAAGTCCACCGCCGCCGCGGCTCGGCACCTCAACGACCTGCAGCAGCGCTTCGGCTCGATCTACCTCGCGGCGGCGGCCTACAATGCCGGCGCCGGCAAGGTGTCGCGCGGCCTGCGTGGGTTGCCGGCTGGGTCGGTGGCTCCCAGCGAGACCGTCGATCCGCTGGACGATCTCGGCGACGAGGAGTCCGTCAACAATGACGCGGAGTTCTTCCGCCTCTACGACACCAAGTACCTGCGGCGCGAAACGAAGGACTATGTCCCGAAGCTCATCGCCGCGGCGCTGATCGCCAAGGAGCCGACACGGTACGGCTTTGCCGAGCCGCCCGCGGTGCCGCCCTTTGCGTACGACTCGATCGTCGTCCCCACCCAGACGGGACTCGACGTGATCGCCCGCCTCTCGGGTGCCACCTTCGCCGACCTGCGCGACCTGAACCCGCAGTATATCCGCATGGTGACGCCGCCCGGCCGGTCTGCGGTGGTGCGCGTGCCGGTGGGCATGGGCGATTCGCTGGCCGTCGCGTTTGCCGGGCTGCCCGCCTCGAAGCGGATCGCCTACCAGGAGCATGTGGTCCGAAGCGGCGAGACGATTTCGGGCATCGCAAAGCGCTACCATGTGAGCACCGGCGAGGTCCGCGACGCGAATCCCCGCATCCCGCGGTCGGGCATGATCCGGGTGGGACAGCGGCTGATCATCCCGACGAACGGCTTCACGGCCGAGACCCGGGCGGCGATTGCCGCCACCCAGAGCTCGGCCCGGGCCCCCTCGCGGAGCGCGACGACCTACACCGTCCGCCGGGGCGACACCCTGTCGGGCATCGCGAAGCGGTACGGGACGTCCGCCTCGACGCTGAAGCGGATCAATGGCCTCTCGAGCGACAGGCTCAAGGTGGGACAGAAGCTTCGGCTCAAGGCCTCGGGTACGAAGGCCTGAGGAAGCCGGCAGGTGCCGATGTGACGAACGGCCGGGGCGTTTGCCCCGGCCGTTCGTCGTTTCGGGTAGTCGGCACGTGGTTGCTAGAGCGAGCGGATCGCCTCCGCCAGGGCGGTCACGCCTCCGGGGAGGGCGTAGGCGAGGCGGCCGGACGGCGAGACCACATAAACCATCGCCGGATGGGACAGGTCGCCGGTGGACTCGTTCCGGATGCGCGGGATGCGCCAATTGCTGAGCACGCGCTCGACGGCGTCGACGTCGCCGGAAAGGACGTGCGCGTCACGGCCAAGCTCCCAGCCCTCGGCAATGGTCGGCAGGCGCGCCGGCGTGTCGCGCCAGGGGTCGAGCGTCACGATGACCAGCGCCGGCCGGCGGTCGGCCGAGGCCTGCAGGGCCTCGATGGCCTCGTGCACCACCAGGGGGCACACCGTCTGGCAATGGGCGTAGGCGAAGGTGACGAGGACCGGCCGTCCCGCGAACTGCTCGAGGGCCACCGTGTCGCCGTGCTGGTCGACCAGGGCGAGCGCGGGGGCGGGATCGTTGATTCGGGTGAGCGCGGCGCCCCCCGCCACCGGGTCGAACGGTTCGGCGTCGGCGGCGCGAACGCGCGTCAGTGCCAGCGAGGCGCCGGTCAGGAGAACGACGGCGGTGCCGGCGAGGACCAGCTGGCCCGCAAGCCGGCCGCGCATCCGGGCGAGGGCGGCACGCACCTCCCCGCCCCAGGCGACGAGGAGGACACCGATCATCCCGAGCGGCTGCCCGAGCAGGAGGATCCATCCGCCGGCGTCCGGCAGCCCGTCGGGCGTGGAGCCGAAGCAGAGGGCGCGGGTCCGAGCCAGCCACGCGGGAGCGCCGGGCGCCGGCCAGAGCGCCAGCGCCCACCACCCGATGGTGACGAAGACGATGAAGTACAGGGCCAGGAGGGCAAGCGCCCCCCGGCCCCTGGGGGAATCGTGGGTCACCCGATCTTCCACACGAACGAGAGCACCTTCCAGTTCACGAAGAAGTACACGATGAAGGCCGCGAGGAAGATGAACACCAGTACCATCGTCCCCGGCGCCGGGCCGAGCCAGCCCTGGCCTGGCGCGTGGAGCTCCTCGTTGCGGCGATCGACGTCCGGGGCGTGCCGCGGCGGGCTGGTGATGCCCTGCGGCAGGCCGCGCACGGCCACGCCCGGCACCAGGGTGCCGATCGGTTCACCGAAGAACACCGACTTGACGGCGATGGCCACGAAGATGAAGGCGCCGGTGGCGGCAATGAGCCCGCCGAGAGCCACGAAGGCGAGGAGGACGTCCACCGCCGGGTTGAACGCCACGTCGAACGGCGCCTGGCTGAAGCTGATGTCCCAGTGGCGGCGCGGCACGCCGAAGGTGCCCGCAAACGTCATGGACATCACGAAGATGAACATGCCGCCCGCGAAGAGGTACGGCTGGATCTTCGCGAGGCCCCAGAACGCGACCTTCCGCTGGAAGACCAGCGGGATCAGGTAGTAGGTGGCCCCCATGAAGGCCATGGCGGTGCCGCTGACGACCGTGGCGTGGAAGTGCCCCGGCACCCGCAGCGTGTTGTGCACGATGATGTTGATCTGCTCGGTGCCGATGGTCACGCCGGTGATGCCGCCGACGAACCCGAAGACCACCACCGAGAAGACCAGCGAGCTGAAGCCGGGGTCGCCCCAGGGGGCCTGCTTGAGCCAGCCGAAGAGGCCGGTGCCGATCCCGCGGAGGCGCTGCCCGAGTTCCATCCCGGCCGGTACGGTGAAGCCGTGAATCATGCTGGCCAGCACCGCCATGTACATGAAGTAGCTGGTGTTGACGATCTTCCACGCCGAGCCCATGCCGGGGTCCACCAGGAGGTGGTGCGCGGAGGCCATCGAGATGAACAGGATGTAGAGCACGAAGGCGGACCGGCTGATCTTCTCGTTGAGCACCACCGCTCCGATGGTCAGCGCACCGAGCATGTACCAGATGGCCACCATGGCGGCGACGTTGATCTGCTGGGAGGAGTGCCCCAGCCCCCACCAGATCAGCCGGTAGATCTGCGGGTCCACCTCCATCAGCCCCAGCGACCAGAGGAAGGTCGGGATGTAGATCGCGGCGCCGTGCAGCAGCGTGATGACGGCGATGATGGCCGCGGTGACGGCGCCGTACACCACGAGCGGCAGGGAGCCGGAGTAGGTCTGTTCCCGTTTCGCGACGACCAGGTTGGCGAAGAAGAGGCCGCACACCAGCAGTGCCCCGACGGCAAACAGGATGATCCCGAGATAGTAGAGCGGGTCGGCCTTCAGCGGCACGTAGGAGGTGAAGAGCACGTCGGCCTTCCCGGCCCACATGATCACTTCCACCATGACGGCGCCGCCGAGCATCAGCGCGAAGGCGGTCCAGCCGAGCTTGGGGGTCACCATCCGCGCGTTGAGCAGCGCCGTACTCGCGAAGATGAGCACCGCCATCTCGAAGAAGATGATGAAGAAGATCAGCATGCTCATCCCGTGCACGCCGAGGATCCGGTAGAACCACTCGGCGGGCAGGAGGTGCACCGCCTGCCAGCGGGTCAGCACCAGCAGCACGGCGGCGATCGCCCCGATCAGGAGCGAGACCACCGCGACCACGGCGTTGGCCTTGACCAGCAGCTCGCCGCGCGGGTCGATCTTCAGGGAAGTGACAGGACAGGTCCGGAAGTCAGCGGCGCTCATCAGATGCCTCCCGACTGCGCCGGCAGGTTGCCGGTGCTGTCCACGACGATGACCCGGCCGACCATGGTGTGGTGGCCGATGCCGCAGAATTCATTGCAGATGATCCGGAAGTCCCCGGCCGCGGTCGGCGTGACCCGGAGGCCGTAGTCGTACCCGGGCACCACCTGGAAATTCACGTTGATCGGGTAGAGGCTGAACCCGTGATTGACATCGAGCGAGGAGAGGTGGAGGATGTACTCCTTCCCCTGCTCCAGCTGGAGGATCGGCGTCCACTGGAACGACATCGCCGTCAGGTAGATGTCGCTGCCCGGCGGCGGCGCCACGATCGGCATCCCGCGGTCGTCGCCGATCCGGTATTGCGCGATGAACTCCTGGGTGCGGGCGTAGAACGCGGCGGGGTCCACCTTGCGACGGATGCCCGAGGGGTTCTGGCCGCCCTTCACCTGCCAGAGCGGCATCATCGCGAAGAGCACCATGCACCAGCCGAACGCGATGCCCACCCAGACGCGTTCCGATTTGTGGGCCGGCTTCCACCAGTTCCCCTTGGGGGATTGCAGGCCGGTATGGGTCTCAGTCAGCATGGCGAGGCCTCACGGGAGGGTGGCGGGGGGCAGGGTCGTGACTTCGAACAGTCCCCATCCGGTGTAGATGACGGCCATCACCACGATGCCGACGATCAGCAGGAGGAAGACGTTGTCGAAGAGGCGCTGACCGAGTGGCCTGGTCTCCTCGTCCGTGGCGGGCGGTTCCGGCATGTCGGGCTCCCGTGGCACTGGGGGGGGGTGACGAAATGCAGCAGCCAGATTGAATTCATCATAGTGTTATGATAATATGATTCGCGCAAGACCCCCCGCCACTTACCTCCCGGTTCCAGAGGCGTGATGCCGGCTGTCGTGACTGCCATTGAACGGGCCTGCCGTCGCCTCCTCGGGGCGGCCGATGCGGCCGCCAACCGGCTCTACGGCTGGCGGTACAACCCGCTCTACCAGAGCGGGACGATCGTCGTGGCGATGTTCCTGGTGCTGATCGGGACCGGTCTCTGGCTGCTCCTCTTCTACCGTGTGGGAGACCCCTGGGGCTCCGTCGCCCGCCTGACCGCCAACCCGTGGACCGGCAACTGGGTGCGCGGGCTCCACCGCTACGCCTCCGACGCCGCCATCGTCGCCACCGCCATCCACGCCGCCCGGATGGTGCTGCAGCACCGCTTCTGGGGCCCCCGCGCGCTGGCCTGGTTCTCGGGGCTGGTGCTCGTCGGGCTGGTGCTGATTCTCGGCTGGACCGGGTACGTGATGGTGTGGGACACCTTCGGCCAGCGGATTGCGATCGAAGGGGCGCGCCTGCTGGACGCCCTGCCGATCCTTTCCGAGCCGGTCGAGCGCGCCTTCACCGGCGAGCGGGCCCTCCCCGGCGCCTTCTTCTTCCTGAATCTCTTCGCCCACGTGGCGCTGCCGCTGGGTCTCGGCCTGGTGCTCTGGGTCCACGTCTCGCGCCTGGCCCGTCCGACCCTCCTCCCGCCGAAGCGCCTCGGCTGGACCATCGTCGGATTGCTGACCGCGGTCGCCGTGGCCTGGCCGCTGTCCATGGCACCGATCGCCGATCCCTTCTTCCGCCCCGCCACGGTGCCCGCGGACTATTTCTTCGCCTTCTGGCTCCCCTTTTCGCGGGACATCCCGGCCGACTACGCCTGGATCGGCGGCGGCCTCGCGGTGCTGGCCCTCCTCCTGGTCCCGCGGTGGAACCGTGGCGAGCGGGCGCATCGTCCGGCCTCCGAAGTGGACGAGGCCATCTGCACCGGCTGCTGGCAATGCTTCCACGACTGTCCCTACGACGCGATCCGCATGCTCGAGCGCCACGACGGCCGGGCCGACCATGTGGCCAGGGTCACCCCCGACCTCTGTGTCAGTTGCGGCATCTGCGCCGGCTCCTGCGCACCGATGGGCGTCGGCCCGCCGGGACGCACCGGGCGGGACCAGCTCGAGGAGGTCCGGTCCTTCCTCGGCAGCCCGGAGCGAGTGCCGGGCGAGATCATCGCCATCACCTGCGCCCACGGCGCGCTCACCTCCGGCCCGGCGCTCCGCGCCGCGGGGGCGGTGGTGTATCCGGTGGACTGCGCCGGCAACCTGCACAGTTCGGTGGTCGAGCTGGGCATCCGCGCCGGCGCCGGTGGCGTGCTGGTGCTCGCCTGCCCCCCGCGGGACTGCCGGAATCGTGAGGGCCCGAAGTGGACCGGTGAGCGGATCTACCACGACCGCGACG
The DNA here is from genome assembly GCA_024641745.1 of Gemmatimonadota bacterium. Taxonomy (GTDB): domain Bacteria; phylum Gemmatimonadota; class Gemmatimonadetes; order Gemmatimonadales; family GWC2-71-9; genus SPDF01. Next base: position 22,278 of record JAHECL010000016.1, read on the forward strand.
CCGAGTTGCAGGCGAGAGTGGACCGGCGCCGGGTGGCGCTCGCCTACGCCGGGCCGGGCGAAGCCAGCGAGGCGGCGCAGGCGGTGGCGCGGTTGCAGGCCGCGGCGGCGGCGCTTGCCGTGCCCGAGCCGGACGCGGATCTTGACCTGGTCGCCGCGTGCGAGGCGACCGCCGCGGTGGAGGCATCGTGAGCATTCGACCGCTCGCCGTGCTTGGCGCCGCCCTCGCCGTTGTCGGGACGGTCGGCACGGCGGCGCTCTCCCGCGCGCCGCTCGCCGCCTACCCCGACGACTCGCCGGTCCTCCGGCTGGCCTGGAGCGTCCGCCCCGAGCGGATCGAGCGTTGCCGCACACTCAGCGACGCGGAACTGGCTGACGTGCCGGCCCACATGCGCCAGCGGGTGCAGTGCGAGGGACGCTCAGCCGCCTATCGACTCGCGGTCACCGTGGACGGCGGCACGGTGGTGGACACGGTGGTGACGGGAGGGGGTGCCCGGAGCGACCGGCCGGTGTATGTCTTCCGTGAGCTCGCGATCCCGGCCGGCCGGCACGCCGTGGTGGTGCGATTCGAGCGGGAGCCGATGGCGGGAGTGGACTCCACCGCCGGGGACTCGTCGGCGGTGGCAGACGCCGCGGCGGATACCCTGATGGCGGGGCGTGTCGGCCGCGAGGCGGAGGAACGGACCCGCAGGCAGGGAGAGGCGGTGCCGGCGCTGATGGAACTTGTGACCGACGTCCGGCCCCTGGCCCGTGAGGTGATGCTGGTGACCTACGATATTGACCGACGTGCGCTGGTCCTCCGCACCCGGGACGACGCCCCGTGAGCCTGGCGAGCGTGCCCGAGGCGTCGCGACGCAGGCTGGGATGGTGGCTCGCCCTCTGGGCCGGCATGGTGCTGGCGCTCGTCCTGATCGGCGGCGCCACCCGGCTCACCGAATCGGGGCTGTCCATCACCGAATGGAAGCCGGTGACCGGGGTGCTCCCGCCGCTCGACCGCTCGGCGTGGGAGGCGGAGTTCGCCCGGTATCAGCAGATCCCCGAGTACCAGCAGCTCAACCGGGGAATGTCGCTGGCGCAGTTCAAGGGGATCTATCTCTGGGAGTACATGCACCGGCTGTGGGCCCGGCTCGTCGGGCTGGCCCTCGCCCTGCCGCTCGCGTACTTCCTGGTGCGACGGCGGGTCACCGGCGCGCTCGCGCGGCGGATCGGGGGGATCCTGGTCCTGACGGCGCTCCAGGGGGCGATGGGCTGGTACATGGTGAAGAGCGGGCTGACGGAGCGCACCGACGTGAGCCAGTACCGCCTGGCCGCCCATCTGGCCCTCGCCCTGCTGATCTACGCGCTCGCGGTGTGGACGGCGGCGGAACTGTTCGGGTTTGGTCGGGGACTGGGGCGGTACGCCGACCTGGAGCCGAGGCCGGCCCGGCGGCTGCGCGGCCGGGTGGGCTGGTTTGCGGCGTTCGTCTTTTTCACGATCGTGTCCGGTGCGTTTGTGGCGGGGCTCGATGCCGGCCGGGCGTGGAACACCTTCCCCCTGATGGGGGGCGCCGTGATCCCGCCGGGGTACGGCGCGCTCTCCCCCTGGTACCTGAACCTCTTCGAAAACGTGGCCGCCGTGCAGTTCCACCATCGCCTGCTCGGCATGACGGTGGCCGTCCTCGCCGCGCTGCTCTGGCGCGCCAGCCGCGGCGCGCCCCTCTCGGCGGCCGGACGCCGGATGTTTGTTGCGCTGCCCCTGCTCGCCTTCCTGCAGATGGGCCTCGGCATCACGACGCTCCTGCTCGGGGTGCCCGTTCTGGTGGGCGTCCTCCACCAGCTCGGCGCGATCCTGGTGTTCACGGCGGCGCTGCTTGCCCGTGCCGGCCTCCAAACGACTGACGGCCGGCAAGAGTTGCCGGCCGCCGTCGGGACAGGTCCCGCTCCGTCGATCAGTTGATGGTCACGGGGACGTTCGCGTTCCTCGGATCGTTCCGCAGCACCTTCCGTGCATAGCCGTTCCGCGGGTCACCACCCTGGGCCAGAATCGTGGCCACCGTCGTCGGGCCGCGATTGTACGCCAGCAGGGCGTGCTGGACGTTGCCGTCGAACCGCTCGAGCAGGTCCTTCAGGAACCGGAAACCGATCCGCAGGTTGAGGTCGCGGTCGGTCACCAGCTGCTCCTCCGTCACGTCGGGCACGTAGAACCGTGCTGTCGGCAGACGGAGCTGCGTGAGCCCGACGGCACCCATCGGGCTGCGCGCCCGCTGGGTGAACTGGCTCTCCACATGCACGAGCTGGAACGCCATGGCGGGGTCGATGCCCTCGCTCAGGGCGATGTCGTAGACGGCGGCGCTCAGGTCCGCGGGGATCCGGTAGCGCGTGGAGTATTCCTGCACGGCATTGGCGCGGGCGAGCTGGATCTGCAGCACCGCGCTCTCCCCGCTGGCGGCATCCAGGCGCGCCGCCATGTCCCGGATCTCCCGGGAGAAGAGTTCGGCGGTCAGGGTGGGCGCGGTGTCGTCCGCCCCGGCACGCCGCGGCCAGCCGGCGAGCGCGCAGAGGATCACACCGGCGCCCAGCAGCACACCACCCCGCAGGAAGAGCCGGGGGGTCGGGGAATGTCGTTCGATACGATGGTCCATTCGGGTCAACAAATCGTTGATCCTCCCTTTGAGTCCGCCGCCGGGCCGGTCAACGGGGCGAGGCTTCTCGCCGCCAGTCGCCGTGCGTCCCGCCAGCCTTTTCCAGCACCAGCACGCCTTCGATGGTCATGGCGCGGTCGACCGCCTTCACCATGTCGTACACGGTGAGGCAGGCCACCGCGACCGCCGTCAGCGCTTCCATCTCCACGCCGGTGCGGCCTTCGCACCGGATCCTGCTCTGTACCTGCACGCCGGGCAGCGCAGGGTCGAGCACAGCGCGGACCTCGATCAGGTCCACTGCCAGCGGATGGCAGAGGGGGATCAGGTCCGCCGTCCGCTTCGCCGCCATCGTGCCCGCCACCTCCGCCACGGCCAGGACATCCCCCTTCTTGATCGCCTGCGCTTCCACCAGGTCGAACGCCTCCCGCGACATCCGGACCCGGCCTTCGGCGGCGGCGGTCCGCACCGTGACCGGCTTGCCGCCGACATCCACCATACGGGCCCGGCCCTCGGGATCGAGGTGCGAAAGGCTCACAGCACCTCCGCCAGGTCCCCGCCGAGGACCGCGAGCAGCAGCTGCGGGTTGACGTTGCCCTGGGCCGCCTCCCGTGCCTCGGCCACCTTGGCCTGCGCCTCGAGCAGTCCCGCGAGATCGCGTCCCGCCAGCGCCTCCGGCACCGGGTCGATGCTGGGCTGGCCCGCCGCTCCCCGCGCGGCGTCACCGATCGTCTCCGCCACCGCGTCGAGCAGGTCGGTGAACTCCCCGCGCGCTGACCACGGCATCTGCGCCAGGGCGCGTTCCGCCGCCGGTCCCGTCCCTTCGAGCACCGCCTCGAGCCAGCTCACGGCGGCCTTCCGGTTCCGCTGGCCCTCGCCGGTGGCCGAGAGTGCGACGCCGATCGACCCGTGTGCCTTCGCGACCAGCCGGTCGAGCTCCGCCTTCGCGGGCGCGGGATCGAGCGTGGCGGTGAGGAAGGCACGGACCTCGGCATCCGACAGCCGTCCCAGTCGGAGCGGTACCGCCCGCGACCGGATCGTGGGCAGAAGCTTCCCAGGGTCGGTCGTCGTCAGGACAAACCAGGTGTCTGCCGGCGGTTCCTCGAACAGCTTGAGGAGGGCGTTGGCCGCCTCGGGGCTGGACTCCTGGGCCACGAGGCGGTCGGCCTCACCGATGATGAAGACCTTGGTCCGGCCTTCGACCGGTGTCAGCGCGGCCCGGCGCGCCACGAGCCTCGCGGTGGCCATGCCGTGGGCCGACATGCCATCCGACGGCGAGTAGAGCGGAGTCTTCCGCCGCTCCTCCATCGCCTCGGCAATGCTCTCGGCTGCCTCCTCCACCTGCTTGTCCGGATCCCCGGCCTTGGGGCGGGGGATCGGGACGATCCAGTGCAGGTCGGCGTGGGCCAGGCCCAGGACCAGCCGGCAGGGCCGGCAGCTGCCGCAGGGACCAGCCTCTCGCGCCTCGCAGAGGATCATCTGCGCCATCCAGAGGGCGAGCCGCTGCTTGCCGACGCCCTCCGGGCCGCTGATCAGGGTGACCTGCGGGAGTTGTCCCCTGGTCAGCGCCTGGGCAATGCGGCGACGGGCCACATCGTGGCCCGTCAGGATCGGCAAGTTCATGGGAGGAAAGTAAGCAAGAGCCGGGCAAATGGAACCTGTATTCATGTAACATCTTTTTCAACAACAACTTAGGCACGCTTTTCCGCGCCAGAATGGGCCGAAAACGCGCCAATCTGACCTGGCAGATAAGCGTGAGCGCTTACTCGCTTAACTGTCATTGTGAGTATCTGCTCACGTGTTTTGTAACACCATCCTCTGCAACGCTTTCTGGGTGTGGCGTAGGGCGCACGATCCTGCAGCCAGATGATCGGTACAACTTGGGACTGCCACGGCCGGGTGACCGATTATCGGGCATGGGGTATATGTGGAAAGGGGGATTGCCGGGGGATAAGTCGGTGGAGGGGGTGGAGAACCGCTGCGTGGGGCGGGGGGACGGCAGGGAGAGTGGCGCAGGCGCGGCAACGCAACGCTACCACGAAGCGGTTCACCTGATTAAACTTGCCTCGCGCAATGATCCCGAGTAGCTCAGTCGGTAGAGCAGCTGACTGTTAATCAGCGGGTCGGGGGTTCGAGTCCCTCCTCGGGAGCTGATTTATCAACGGCCTCGCCATTTGGCGGGGCCGTTTGCGTTCGCACCCGCCCTCAGGCTTCGGATCTCGCGCGCTACAACACCGGAGCCGGCTTCGACACCTCTGCGCGGCCGACGGTCCCCTGGTCGGTGCCGAACCAGAGCAGGCCGGTCGTCCTGTCAAAGTACATGTGCCGGATCGTGTTGACCTCGGCGCGCCCCACCGGGGTGATGGAGAAGAACCGGTTGGTCGCGGGATCGAAGCCGACGAGACGCGCGCCGTTCGCGCCGTTCTCCGCCAGCCAGATCCGGTCCTTGTCGTCCGAGGCCATGCCGTAGGGGAGCGCCGCCGCGCCGCCCGGCATCGCGAACTCCACGACCTGTCCCGTCTTCGGGTCGAGTCGGCCAAGGAACCCCCGGGAATAGTCCCCATACCAGACGACATCATCGCTCGTGAGCGCGATGCGGCGCGGGCGCGCCCGTTCGCTGGGGAGGGTGAACAACCTGAGTTCCATCGTCGCGGGATCTATGGTGCCGATCTTGTTGGTCCCGAAGAGGTCAAACCATGGCCTGCCCTCGGAATCGAGCACGATCCCGTACGGCCGTGTCCGTTCGCCCGTCCGCACCAGCCGGATGGTGCCCGTCTTGGTGTCGAGGTGCCCGACGGCATTCGACTGCTGCGCCGTGAACCAGATGTTCCCCCTGGCGTCGAAGATCAGCGTGTGCGGGTCGCGCACCGACGGATCCGGCATCGGGTACCGGGTGATCGTGCGGGTGGCCGGGTCGAGCCGGCCGATCATTCCATTCTGGTTCCCGGCATACCAGACCCGGCCCCTCGCATCAACGATCAGGTTGTGCGGATGGGTTCCCGGGTCGATCTCGAAGCGCGTGAACTGCCCCGTCTTCGGGTCGAGCCGCGCGATGTAGTTCCCGACCTGCCCCACGAAGAAGACGCTGCCGTCGGGGGCGACATACGGGTCACGGGGCCGACCCTGCGCCCCCCACGGCACCTCCCACTCATTCGCGAGGACGGGTGTGCCGCGTTGCGCGCCCAGCTCGGCGACGGGCATCACTCCCACGAGGGCGAGCGCCGTGGTCAGAGCGAGTCGGCGCAAGGAGGTGGGGTTGGAGGTCGCAGGTGGGGTCGGCATGCACATCTCCTTCGGCTGGCGGAACGAAGGCGGTGGACTATCGGCAATGTAGCACGGCCCCGCCAGATGGCGGGGCCGACTTCGTGCTCGGAGCGGGATCGGGTGGCACCGACGCGGCTGCTTGTCCCCGCGGCACAAGTCGATAGCTTTGCCGTTTTCGAGGAGCTTCCACAATCGTCCTGCAGAGGCAAACCGCCCATGGTCCGACTCCTTCTCGCCCTGTCCGCCTCCGCCCTCCTGGCGCTGCCAATCCCGTCGGCGAATGGCTATCCCGTCGGCCGGATTCAGACCCGTCTCGGCGAGATCCTCTTCTACCTCTACCCCCAGACCCCCAATCACCAGGCCAGCTTCCTCAAGCTGGCGGGTGAGCAGTACTTCGACTCGCTCACCTTCAACCGCGTCATCAAGAACTTCGTGGCCCAGGGCGGCTGTCCAGACACGCCGGAAGGGTTCAAGGACTCGCCATATAACCTGGCCCCGGAGTTCAACGACAGCCTGCGCCACGTGTACGGCGCCGTCGGCGCCGGGCGGGACGACAACCCCGGCAAGCTCTCGGCCGGCTGCCAGTTCTACATCGTGGCCAACAAGGACGGCCTGGCGCGCCTCGACGGCAACTACACCGTGTACGGGCAGGTCATCAAGGGAATGGACGTGGTCGAGGCGATCGTCTCGACGCCGACCGACTCGCTCGATGCGCCGCTGGAGCCGATTCCACTGACAGTGGACGTGGTGCAGATGAGCAGGGAACAGCTTGCCACGTACGGCATGGCGGTACCCTAGTCGAGGGGCGACATCGGGGATTCCGGGTGCCTCTGGCGGACCTCCCCGACGGGGAATACCTTGCGGTTGCCTGCAGGCGACTGTCCACCACTCCTGATGGAGCATCCCCCCGTGACCCTGCGCTCACTCGCAATCCTGCCCCTCATCGGCGCGCTGGCCCTCGGTGCCTGCGTTGATGACCCAACCGCGCCTGCCTCCACGACCGGCGCGACCTCGGTTCCCGTCGCCCTCTCGTCGATCGCCCTCGATGACGCGGTCATTCCCGGACGCTACATCGTCTCCTATCAGGGGAGCAGCGCCTTTGCCTTGAAGGCCAAGGTGGCCCTGGTCGGCGGAACGCTCGAGTGGGCTTCCCCCGGCGCCGGCATGGCCCTGGTCAGCGGCCTGGATGCCGAGGGCGCCGCGAAGCTGGGCAAGTGGAAGGGTGTCACCGCGCTCGATCCCGATGAACTCGTCGCGATGGACCTTCCGGAGATGGATGCCGCGCTCGAGGCGGCACCCGGGGGGCTTGAGAGCCAGGCAAACCCGGCCGGGGCCTTCTTCTACGCGCGCCAGTGGAACATGAAGGCGGTGGGCGCCGATGTGGCCTGGGCCAACGGGTACCTCGGCTCGCCCAGCGTGTCGGTGTTCATCCTCGACTCCGGCATCGACTACACCTACCCCGACGTGAATGGGCTGGTGGACCTGACCCGGTCGGTGAACCTCCTCGGCACCTTCAACGTCGGCGGCGTTCCGTTTACGGAAGCCGACACCGTCACCAAGTACTTTCCGGGCAAGGCGGCCTATACCGACCTCTTCTTCCACGGCACCCACGTGGCGGCCACCGTCAGCAGCGTCGGGTTCGCGGCGGCCGGTGTGACCAGCCGGACCACCCTGGTGGCGGTCAAGGTCTGCTCCTACCTGAACATCTGCCCGACCAGCTCGATCCTGGCCGGCGTGATCTACGCCGCCGACCAGGGCGCGGACGTGATGAACCTCAGCCTCGGCGGGTCGTTCGCGAAGGCGGGCAACGGCAGGTTCATCGGCCTCGTCAACAAGACGTACAACTACGCACGCTCCAGGGGCACCACCGTCGTCGTCTCGGCCGGCAACAGCGCCTTCGACCTCGACCACGATGGGAACAGCTACAAGTCCTATTGCTCCACCCCGGCGACGATCTGCGTGGCGGCGACCGGTCCGACCTACCGCGCGAGCGTCAACGGGCCGTTCCAGAATGTGAACGCCCCGGCCTACTACACCAACTACGGCCGCTCCGCCATCAACGTGGCGGCGCCCGGCGGGAACACCGGCACCAACTCCAACTTCGTGTACGCCGCCTGCTCGCAGACCAGCCTCGTCTACGCAATCTGCCAGACGGGCACCTACATC
>JAHECL010000103.1 GCA_024641745.1 Gemmatimonadota bacterium
TTCGTGCTGGCGTACGTGATGTCGTTTCTCCTCTACATCGCCCTGCTCATCTACGGCATCCAGGTGATGGGATCGGTGGTGGAAGAGAAGAGCAACCGGATCATGGAGGTGCTGGTCTCCAGCCTCAGTCCCTTCGAGCTGATGCTCGGCAAGGTCCTGGGCGTCGGGTCGGTCGCGCTGCTGCAGCTCGGCATCTGGAGCGGCACCGCCAAGGTGCTGACGTCGCAGCGGATGGCGATTGCCGGGCTGTTCGGCGCGGCGCCGTCCGACGCGATGTCGATGCCGATCCCCGCCATCAGCGGCATGCTGCTGACGGTGTACCTGACCTTTTTCGTCCTCGGCTTCCTCCTCTACTCGGCGATGTACGCCGCGGTGGCGGCCACCTGCAGCACCCAGCAGGAGGCGCAGCAGGCGGTCCTGCCGGTCACCTTCTGCATCGTGGCGGGACTGCTGACGATGTTCGGGCTGCTCGACGAGCCGAACGGCACCCTGGCCCACACGCTGAGCATGATTCCCCTCTTCGCGCCGTTCGTGACCCCGGTGCGGTATTCCATGAGCCCGATCCCGCTCCTCGAGGTGCTGACCTCGGCGGGGATCACTGCGCTTGGCGTGGTCGGGGTGTCGTGGGTGGCGGGGCGGATCTACCGGGTGGGGATCCTGATGTACGGCAAGCAGGCCTCGATCCGGGAGGTGCTGCGCTGGGTGAGGACGGGGTAGGGGTGGCGCCGACGCCCGCGATCTCCGTCATCGTCCCCGCTTACAACGAGGAGGGGCGTCTCGCACCGACGGTGCGCGAGGCGGTGGCGTTCCTCCGAGGTCGGGGGGCGCCGTTCGAGATCATCGTGGTGGACGACGGAAGCCGGGACGGCACCTCGGCGCTGGTGCGGCGGCTGGGGGAGGAGGCGTCCGAGGTCCGGCTGATCCGGCTCGCCGAGAACCAGGGGAAGGGCCTTGCGGTGCGGACCGGCATCGTGAACAGTCAGGGGGCGCAGGTCCTCTTCACCGACGCCGACGGGGCCACGCCGATCGCCGAGTTGGCACGGCTCGAGGCGGCGCTCGTGGGCGGAGCCGATGTGGCGATCGGGTCGCGCGCGCTTCACGGCGGAGGGACGGTGGTGCAGGCCCGATGGTACCGCCACCTGATGGGGCGTTCGTTCCACGCGCTGGTGGAATCGCTGACCGTGCGAGGCATCAAGGACACCCAGTGTGGATTCAAGCTCTTCCGCGGCGGCGTGGCGCACGATCTCTTCTCGCGAATGCGAATGCCGGGGTTCAGTTTCGACGTCGAGGTACTGCTGATGGCCCAGCGGGGCGACTACCGGGTCGAAGAAGTCCCCGTCAACTGGACTCACCAGCCGGGGAGTCATGTCAATCTGATCCGAGATTCACTCCGGATGGCACGGGACCTCTTCATCATCCGCGCGAACGCCCTGCGCGGGGAGTACGACGTGCCACACGTAGCGCTCGGCTCGGGGGAGGTCTTGCCCCCTGCGCATTAACCGGTGGTGGGTGCTGGCATTCGCCGCGGTTGTAATTCCGGCCGTGCTCTGGGTCCGGCTTTCGGCGCCGCCAACGCCCGATGTGGCGTGGTTGCTGTACGCGGCTGGGGTGTTGCGGGACGGGGGAGTCTTGGGTCTCGATGTTATCGATATCTCTCCGCCGACCATCTTTTGGCCGAAGTTCGCGGCTCTAGCTGTTGGCGAGGCGTTCGGCCTCTCTCCGTGGGCCTCGTGGGTGGCATTTCTGACACTCCTGGCCGTGGCCTCCGCCGGGCTCGCGCGAGCGCTTGCAAAAGAACTCTACTGCGGGATGTATCTTGCTCCCCTTGCGCTCGCCGTGTTCCTGCTTCTCCCAGGCCGGGACTTCGGTCAACGGGAGCATCTGGCCCTGATTTGTACAGTTCCCTGGCTGGTCGCAATTGCGCGCCGGCTGGAGGGACGCCCTGCACACGGTGCCGCCTTGGTGCTCGCGGTCGTGCTGGCGGCTGGCGGCTTTGCCATCAAACCCTACTTCGCGCTCGTCTGGGTCGCCGGAGCGCTTTTGCTCCTCTACCGCACCCGATCTCTGCGGGCGCTGGGGTGGCCGGAAGTCTCCGGCGTGGCGCTCCTGGGCACAGTTCAAGTGGTTGGTGTGCTCCTGATCTATCCGGCGTACCTGGAACATGTACGAGCGTTTGGGATGGCCTATTCAGCGTACTTGGCGGTTCCAGTTTGGCAGGCGCTATTCATTGGCATTGGGTCAGCATCAGTAATGTTTGCGTTGTTGGCACGGGTGGCGCTCAGTGGAGCACGCGACCCAGGTTCGGGGAGCTCCGCCGCCCTTCTGGCCGGAGCTCTTGGATTCTGGCTCGCAGCCGGACTGCAGCACAAGGGGTGGCCCTATCACTACCTGCCTGCCCAAGGGCTCGCGGTCATCGCTGTGGGTGTGTTGCTTGTCGAAAGTACCATATCCGTCGTGACCATTACCGCCCGGATCTATCGGGCCGCGGCAGTGGGAGTGATCGCGACGGCCTTTGCCGGGCCCTCCTTGCACGCGCTTCTCCAGGCAGCCCGGGTGGAAGAGATCGATCGAAGTGGGCAGGACCCCAATTACGACGCGCTGCTTCCGCTGGTTCGGAAGGCTGCTGCGGAGGGGTCGGTGCTGGTCCTGTCGACGAATATCGCTTCGAGCTTCCCGCTTGCTGCTGAGGCTGGCGCCCAATGGGCGTTTCGGCAGCCAAGCCTCGCGATGATGGGTGCGGCATATTCCGCCCAGCTTGCAGGTGTCGGGCTGGTGACTCCGCGCCCGCTGCCGGCGCGGATTGCCATTGAGCACAGGCTCACCGAACAATTGGCCGCAGACTTCCTTCGGAATCGTCCAGTCTTGGTCTTGGTCATGCGACCGGAGCCGAGCGTGCGGGCGTGGGGTGGGGCGACGCGATTCGACTATCTGGCATACCTCCAAGCCGATCCACAATTTCTGGAGATCCTGTCCGACTATCAGCCGTCGGGGAACATCGGCGACTACTCCCTCCTTGTGCGGCGCGGCTCCTCCTTGCCACTGTCCTTCCGGGGACGGATGCCCCCAGACGACAAGTTTCCGACCGCGACGATCTGGCGCGCGCCCATCGCTCTCAGCGTCGACGCTCTCGCCCTGCTTGTGCTGTGTGTCACCTCATGTCTCGCCTGGCGGCGCTGGAGCTGAACGCTGTGTGTGGCGGCACGAGGCCGGCGGAATGCGAGCAATGTGGTGGGACGCGCGGCAGAGATCCGAGACTCAGTCCTCGTCAAGCCGACGCAGGATCAACCACCGGCTGTACTCTACCTCGAGTGCATATGCGCTGAAGAAGGTCTTGAGCCGGGGGTCCTGAGAAAGGTATCCAAGGAAGTCAAACTGCTGGTGCGTGCTTGGTCTCCCTAAATCGCTCGGCAGCACAATGACCTGCGGACGGTTGGTGAGGAGCACCTTCGCGGTCAGGTCAAATAGATGGTGCTCAGTTGCGTCCATCTCCTCCGGCCGGAGGTACGTGCCTCCACCCGCGTTCCAATAGTTCCTGGGGTATTGGGCGCGCACCCACCAGATGGAGGGCATTGGGTAGTCATAATTGCCACCCAGGCGCAGGGCGAGAGGCCACGCGTCGGAAAGATGCCACAGCAGCATGGTGACATGGTCGTTGGGCTTCACGACTGAGGTGAACAGAGCCTCGAACTCAACACGCGGCCCTGTACGGCGGTTCAGCTCTCGCCACTCTCCCGTGAATTGCTGGTAGAGGAGCTGGCCGCAGAGCACCAGCAGGACAAAGGTCCCCCCCGTCAGCGGCCGCCACCGGCCCAATAGGCTGACGGCCAGCAGGACGGTCAGGGACGTCGCCGGCAGGTAGTGGTAGTGAAACATCTTCCCTTGTGCCACCACACCGAGCACCGCCCCGACAACAGCGATCCCTAGCACGTCCTGTAACACACGCTCTTCCAGCCGCCCACGTCCGAGGAGCCAGAGTCCCGTGCAGAGCAGTGCGGCCAGGAATTTTGCCTGGAGCAGGAAGATCCACCTCGGGTTGGCGAGGTAGTTGAGGTATAGCGGACCGAAGCTGTGGACGACCGTCCAGTAATCCGGCGTCGCCAGCGTGATCGCGAGGAGGTAGATCGGGGCGGCAACAAGTACGGTAATCGTTTCAGGCAGTTGCAGGAAGCGCCGAAGCCCCAGGCGAGCCGCAAGGTACGCCGCTGTTCCGACCCAGATTAGGGCGAAGTGAGGCTTGAGCGCGACGCCGGTCGCGGCTGTGGCCCCGATCGCAAGAGCCATCCATGCAGCGACCGTATCTCCGCGCGCCCGTCGTACAACTAGAGCGAGGGACGGCCAGAGAAACAGGGTCAAGAGATGCTCGCGCTGCCCAAACGCCCCGCTGGGAACAACGAGGGCGACAAAGGTCAGCAGTGGCAGGGCCGGCCATCGCATCTTTGGTTCCACCAGCGCGATGGACCAAAGTGTCATCCCGAGTGCCAGCAAGCCGACCGCCAGCCGGGTTGCCACGTCCAGGGGCATGCCGGTCATCTGTGAGAAACACACGACCGGATATAGCAGCCAGACGATCAGCGGCGGGTTGATTTCGATCAGGTCACGATAGAGCACAGCCCCATCCATCGATGAGCGTGCCAGGTGAAGCAGCCAACCGATGTCTGGGTTGAGGTAGGTCGTGGATTGATACCACCAGGCAAACGCAATGGAGGCGGCTGTCAAGATCAAGGCCGCTGCGTGCCCAAGCCGTGGGCGCAGGAAAGATGCGGGACGGCTCAGGCCGAGTCGACCCGTGCTGTGTGTCGGCGCCACTTCAATCCTTCCCACGGGGGACTCTCGGCCGGCATCCGGACTCCTGAATGCCTGGTGATCTCACCGGCGCTCCACCGGAGACGCAATCGCCAGTACGGAGAGGCCAGCTGGGAATCCTGCGGCATCCGGGCCCGCCACACGCTTACGCTCCGCCCCGAAAATCCTGAGGAAGAGGTTGTTGACGAAGGCCGGCGGGACGTCCGCAGCGCTTGAGCCACCAAGGATCCGGGTGGCGATGCGCTGAACGACTGCGAACGGGAGCAGATAGGAGTTGAAATAGAATGCGGCCCTTGCCACAAAACCGGACTCCGTCAGGCGGTGGAGCAGTGAACCGCGCGTGTATCGACGATAGTGATGGTGCAGGACGTCGTGTGAAGACCACAGCCAGGGATATGCCGGCACGGTGAGCAGCAGCACCCCGGATGGAGTGAGCGCTTGACGAACTCGGTCCAGGGCAAGCGCATCGTTCTCTATATGCTCCAACACATCCCACATTGTCACGGCATCGAAGGAGCCAGGAAATGCTTCCGGCAACATCTCAATCGTCGTGTTGCGCACCTTCTCTATTCCGCGGCTGTGACAGTATGTGATCGCCGCCTCTGCGCTATCGACGCCGTAGGCATCGAAGCGCCCCTGGATCCGTGCGAGAAAGGCCCCGGTGCCACAGCCGATGTCGAGCACTCGCGCGCCATCCGCGACTGTGCGGTTCGTCACCGCCTCGATCAGGTCAAGCCTGGCGCGAAACCACCAATGGGTGTCTTCCAGCCGTCGAATCGCCGGCAAGACAGAATCATCCATGAGGTAATTCTCCCGGATGTTTGGCGAGGGCCAACGCGCTCAATCGAGCCAGGACCGCAGCACACCTGCCCGCCCTGCGGGGCAATTCCTCGATCTTGCTCTCGACCGGCTCTCCGTATGAAGGCCTCGCAAGCGTCGTCCCACCCCACCTAATGCGCGAGCGAATCATTCGGCTCTCTCGTGAAGATGGTAGCTATCGAGTCGCTGTGCCATGCCCGCCAGCCGGTTTCTCTGTCGAGTGCCGCCGCGAGCGGGGAATCAGGAGGGAGAATGGCAACGCTGACATTCCACGTGGCGAGCCGATCGCGCCATTGTGGCTGAAGGGTCCAGACGTCCAGATAATCCTTCAGCACATCTTCCCCGTAGAAGTCGGATCCACCATCAATGAACACCTTCTGCTCCGGCCAGGCGTAGAGCTGGTACCCCCCCCAGGTGAATTGGGTGTAGATCCGGCCCTCCAATCCGGCTGCGCGGGCAGCCTCCATTGCTTCCACCGGAAAGGTGGTCGAGCGGAACCGATCTGGCACGACCTGCAACCCTCCGATGCTGCCATGGAGCAGGGCCAGAACAAGGACGATAACTACCGGCGGCAGTGCCCAGAGCCAGGTGCGTCCCTCGGTCGTCTCGCCGAAGCTCCTCCGGAAGTTGGGAGGCTCCGGCCACCGGCGAACAAGCGGGTCGAGGTGGATAGCCAGCAGGGGGAGCACCGTGAGCGCCCAGAGCGCGATGTTCCGGCGCGCCATCAGTGCAAAGGCGGTGACAGCCAAGATTACCGCCATGTAGGGTAGGGAGATCCGATCCCGGATCCAGGCAAGCCCCGCGATTCCTGCAAGCAGTGTCAGCAAGAACAGGCGTGTTCCGAGGTCCCGGAATCCTGGGGACTGGAACTCGCTGGTGGCCTGCTGAATGAACCCCTGCCCAAAGAAGCCGAGCACGTGGCGGGGAAGTGCGGCGCCATATGGTGTGAGGAAGCTGCCGACGATTCCGATCAGGAGGATGATGCCGAGCGAGCGGGCCCGACCGAGCGACTGGCCCCGGTCGGCAGTTCGCAGGAACGCTGCCGCCAGGTGGCCGCCGGCGAAGATGCCGACCAGGATCAGCCCGAAGAGAAAGCCGCCGTGGAGGTTGACCCAGGCAACGAACAGCAGGCCGAACCACCAGTACGGCGGGGACTTCTCACGGTCGAGCATATCAAGGAGCACGACGACAAGGAGCTGGGTGACGAGATGTGGCCGCGCCGCCCAATGCATCGAACTCAGGATGGCGCCCAGCGTGACGACCACGTAGGCAAACCCAGGCTCCACTCCGCGGCGCAAAAGGTAGCGGGTCAGCCGGGCGTAGGTGAGCGCAATGAGCAGCGCCGACAGGACCACCACTCCCGCCAGTCCGCCGAGGCGGTGGACCCCTGCCATCAGGACCTGGCTGCCGTACTCGAATCCGACGAACGGCGCGCCGGGCTTGGTGAAGGAGAAGGGATCCACCCGGATCAGGTGCCTGGTGGTGAGGATGGTCTCTCCATGCCTAAGGTGACGGGCGGTGTCCCCGTCGGCGTTGAGCAGCCGTGAGCCGGCGGTCAGGGCCACGGCCATGCTCCAGAGCAGGAAGACCAGTGCTGGCAGCGAGGGGGTCATGCGTCGGGCAGGGTGGGTCATGGTGATCTGGTCCCCTTTGGCGTGAGGGCGCATCCCGAAGCAAACACCGCACCCCACCCGACGGGAAGTGGTGGCGGGCACCAGGAGGTAATGTGGACAATGTGCGACATATTACAGGGATCTGCGGCACCGCCGCCTCGGTGAGCTCCTCTCCCTAACGCCCCCATGACGGCAGGGGAGTAGTATCGGAAAGGCCATCCGGCCTTGCCGGCGGAGACGTTCCTGGTCGGCAATGCCCTTCTCACATCGGTAAAGCGTTTGTCTGTAGTAGTTTATGGGGTACTTTCGGGCGTGGAGACGCCTCTGGGGGCATGCCTCTTGCCCAAGTGGTCACGGCGTTCCCTCGAGTGGCGGTCGGGCTGGCCGGCTTGGCCCCCCAAATGCGGGAAGCAGCTTTCCCTTGATTTGTTGGCAGTGCCGCCGACGGCGGCGAAGTTCGCGGGACGGCTCGTCAGGCACTTCCTGGCGGCCTCGGCAGTACTCACTCTGGATGCAAGACGGAGGACAGTATGAAGGGA